>CAVABC010000052.1:0-1312 GCA_963586665.1 Acutalibacteraceae bacterium | reverse complement strand
GCACCTGTTTTTACATAATTCCAAACCTTAAGTCCGGCTGTTGCTGTTCCATCAGAATAGAACATTGCCTGATTGTCTACGGCTGATCCGCCATACCATTTTCCAGCATCATCAGGATCATATTCACTACTATAACTTGAAGCCCAGCCAGAGCCGTATTTTTCCCATTTTATCTTATTCTCAGCAACCTTCTGATCATATTCATCACCAGTCAAACCTGTTGTATCACCAACTGTGATCCATGCCGGTTCCCAATAGTATACACCGAGACCTCCAACCTCATTTACCGCATTGATAAGGTTTCTGATAGATGTTGCCTGTCCCTGTACTGTAAATGGTTCTGTGCAATTAGTCTTACTGCTATCATCATTGCTGCCTACGCGAACAGTATTGTCATGACCATCTGAATTCTCCAGTGTATATGCATAGCTTGTCTCCGCTACCATAACATCTTTTCCATAAGTATCCTTAACCTTTTTAAATTCAGATTTAAGATTGTCTAAAGAACCATGCCAGTATGGATAATAGCTTGTTGCTAAAATATCATAATTTACTTTATAAGTATCAAGATTTTTAGCCCATTTTGTAACCATCAGCTTTTCAGGGTTTGTAACATGGATAACTACCTTTACATTCGTATTATAAGCTTTAACACCCTCAGATCCAGCTGAGAAAAGCTTACACATATTTTCTGTACCGGTCTCACCAATAAATGAACCTGTTGTTTCATTTCCAACCTGAACCATATCAACTACATTCTTTTCAGGATCAATTGTATTTAATGATTCTTCTATAAAGCTCTTAACAGCAGTTTCTTTCTGCTCTAATGTATAATTCTTCCATGCCTTTGGTGCCTGTTGTTTACTTGGATCTGCCCAGAAATCTGAACAGTGGAAATCTACAAGCATATTGATTCCTGCTTTGCGGCATGCATCTGCGATAATTTTTGCTTTATTAACATCATTATCTCCGCCACCGTATCCATTTCCGTTTGAATCATATGGATCATTCCATACACGGACACGGATATGATTTATTCCATTATCTGCAAGGAACCTACAGAAATCTGTTACATTATTGATTTCTTTTCCATCATAATCTTTATAAACAACACCACTTTCAAACTCTGAAACAACTGATGAAATATCCATTCCCATGATAAAATCAGATGAAAGATTTTCTACTTTTTTTACAACTATATCATCATTATCCATTGCTTCATCATTTTGTGGATCTGTTACTGTAAATTTAAAACTCGCAACACTAAGATCCTTTGTGCTGCTTTCATCCTGTAACTTAACTACAATATAGT
>CAVABC010000051.1:0-22500 GCA_963586665.1 Acutalibacteraceae bacterium | reverse complement strand
TGCTGATACTTTTTATTCCGGCATTTTGTATAAATTGGTGGCTTATAAAAATGCAGTCAGGTGGTTCACTTAATTATATGCCTTTGGTAGTTTTAGCTGTTGCGAACATTTTTATTTATCTTATAGTGTGCATACTTCTTGCGATAAAATTGATGAATATAAACATTGAGGAACTTATGCGCAGGAAGGAGTGATGTAATGAAAATAAGACTTGGAAAAGGAACATTACTTTTGTTTATTAGTTTTTGGGCTATGTCAGTATGTTCATTAACTATGTTGGGAACTATGCGGACGGATAGGCAGAATAGGGAAGAAAGCAGGCGTAATTACTCGGATTATGCAGCTACTATTGTAGTGTCGGATTGTAATGATGATTTTTGGGAAGAGTATTTTAAGTCGGATAATTTGAAAAATGCTGTTCTCTATACAAATGTGTGGGATGAAAACTATGAAATAAAAGGTATTTACGGACAGGGGAATTTTAAGCGGCCTCATATGATAGCAGGCAATTTTGATGAGCTTTTTATAAAAAATGGTACTAAAAATTGTGCTGTTGTTGGGAAAAATCTTCAATCGCAAATATACACGATGAAAGGACAGGGGTACATTGATATACAGGGAGAATCATTTAGAGTAGCTGGTATTATGGGAGTAGAATATGAAAGCAGAATAAATGACATGATATATATAAATTTTAGAAAAGCAATAGAGTTTGGAAACAGCGGACAGCAGATGATTATGGACAGTAGATATAAATGGAGAATAGATTCAAATGTGTCGCGTTTACAGAGTTTTGCTGTTGGAAAAGGGGAATTTTATTCAAATACACTTATACAGGAGAGTATGCTTTCAAAAATATTTAATAATTCAAATATGACAAAATATCTTTTTATACTTGTTTTGATAAGTTTTTGGCTTTCGACAGTGATAATTGTGTCAATGTGGCTTATGTATAAGAAAAAAGAGATATCAATAAAAGATATGATGGGGTTTAGCCGTCTACAGATATTGGGAGATATAGCTTTTGATTATTTGAAAATTTCGATTATGGGATATTTGGTAGGGATAGTAATATTTATACCGATAGGAATATTGGGTAAAGCGGTAACATTTAAGATATATGATATCGGAACTTCATTATTATTAACTGTGGTTTTGGGCGGTGTAAAAATTATAGGATTTTTTTTGAAAATGATAATGGGAGAAAAACATGGCAGAAATAGAATTTAGAGATATCCATAAAAGTTTTGGTGAAGGGGATGCAAGAGTAGAGGCTTTAAAAGGAGTTTCTGATATCATACATTCAGGAGAAATGGTAGCTATTATGGGAAAGAGTGGTTCTGGAAAATCCACTCTTTTAAACATAATGGGTGGACTTATGACAATGGATAGTGGAAGTCTTTTGTATGATGGTGAGGAATTGGATTTTAAAAATAAAAAGAAGTTATATGCTTACAGAAAAAATGATATTGGCTTTATAGTACAATATTTTGCGCTTATCGAGGATTGCAATGTATTCGACAATGTTGCACTTACGCTTAGGTTTAAAAATTATACACATAAACAGATAAAGCAAAAGGTAGAAACAGTCTTAAAAGAACTTGATATACAAAATAAGATAAAATCATATCCAAATCAACTCTCAGGTGGGCAACAACAGAGAGTTGCGATAGCTCGTGCGCTTGTAAAAGATCCGGGTGTCATATTAGCAGATGAACCAACAGGAGCACTCGATGAGGCAACAGGTATTGAGGTTATGAATATACTTAGGACACAAAGGGAAAGTGGAAAAACAGTGGTTGTTGTAACTCATGATAATAAGGTAGCAGATATGTGTGACCGTATAATAATGATAAAGGATGGACGTATATGGAGAAAGTAATGATCAGCAGGAGTGCGGAAAAGCTTACACGATTATTATTAGAAACACAACATATTTCCAAAGAGGAATATGAGCAATTTGTATATGTAATTGAATCGGATATAGAGGCTCTGATTACACTTACGAGTATAATGATAATATCTGTTGTAATTGGAAATGTTATACAGACATTATGTTTCATGATTTTCTTTTTCTTACTTAGAAAGAGAATGGGAGGATTTCACCTGGAAAAATACTGGCAGTGCTATATCGGTACATTGTGTATTTATGTGTTTATATCACACCTTGTAGATAATGCGCATAATTATAGGGAACATATTGTGGTAATGACAATTTTCGCTGCATTAATCATAATATATATAGGTGGTATGTATCATCCGAATTTGCAACTGACTAAAGATGAAAAAGATAATCTGAGGGTAATGTCAAGGGTTACGTGTGGAATTCAATTAGTAATAATTTTGTTTTTAGACTGGCTGAATATATTCGGTGATATTATGCTATATCTATGTATGGCAGTTATATTGTGTGCAATATTGTTAGTGCTTACACCATTATCGCGAAAGACAGAAGAATAGAGTTAAGGTTCACTCCATATGGGGTGAGCCTTTTTTCGCTTAATTTAATAATATGAGTAATATGTATTGACAACAGTGTAAAAGGTGCTATAATAAAATCAAACATATGAACAATCATTCATATATTCAAAGCAAAATGTCAATAAATTATTTATGAAATAAGGAGAACATTATTATGAAGAAGACTTACAAAATCGATGTAGACTGCGCTAACTGTGCTAACAAGATGGAAGATGCTGCAAAGAATACAGCAGGAGTAAAGGATGCCACAGTCAATTTCATGACACTCAAGATGAGCGTTGAGTTCGAGGAAGGACAGGATGCAAAGGCTGTTATGCAGGAAGTCCTTAAGAACTGCAAAAAGGTTGAGGATGACTGCGAGATCTTCTTATAATCTGATTAACCATATTAATCATAAATGCGGGACAAAATATTTTTTGCTCCGCATATCATAATATTAAGAAGGGGCGAGGCTGTATGAATAAAAAACAGAAAAAAGTACTTGTGCGTATCATAATCGCAGCAGTACTTATGATCGTATTACATTTCATACCTGTAAAGGGAATTGTCAGGTTCCTGCTCTACATGATACCGTATTTCGTTATCGGATACGATATTCTGAAAAAAGCATTTAAAGGAATTAAGAATAAACAGGTATTTGATGAGAATTTCCTTATGGCGGTTGCCACCGTAGGTGCGATAGCGGTTGCGCTTTACGAGAATGGTGACTATACAGAGGCGATTGCCGTTATGCTTTTCTACCAGATAGGAGAGCTGTTCCAGAGCTATGCGGTCGGAAAAAGCCGCAGGAATATCAGTGAGCTTATGGACATCAGACCTGATTATGCCAATATCGAGGTTGATGGTCAGGTGACACAGGTTGATCCTGATGAGGTGGAGATCGGTTCGGTCATCATTGTAAAGCCGGGTGAGAAAGTACCTATCGATGGTGTGATAGTCGAAGGCTCATCTACACTGAATACCAGTGCTCTTACAGGAGAGAGCGTTCCAAGGGACGCAAAAGAGGGGGATGAGATCATCAGCGGATGTATTAATATGTCCGGTGTATTAAAGATACGTACCACAAAAGAGTTTGGAGAATCTACAGTATCCAAGATCCTTGATCTTGTTGAAAACTCAAGCTCAAAGAAATCAAGATCAGAGAATTTTATCTCAAAATTTGCAAAATACTATACACCGGCAGTGTGCTATGCGGCACTTGCGCTTGCGATACTGCCACCTGTAGCCAGAATGATATTTATGTCAGCAGCACCGGAATGGGGCACATGGATATACAGGGCACTTACCTTCCTCGTAATAAGCTGTCCGTGTGCTCTGGTCATCAGTATTCCGCTTAGCTTTTTCGCAGGAATCGGAGGAGCCAGCCGCGAGGGTGTTCTTGTAAAAGGTTCAAACTATCTCGAGACTATGTCACAGACCAGATATGTTGTATTTGACAAGACCGGAACAATGACAGAGGGTGTGTTTGAGGTAACAGGTGTATTTGACAATACCATGGACGCTGAAAAGGTTCTTGAGTATGCGGCACTTGCAGAGAGTTTTTCATCACATCCTATCAGCAAGAGCCTAAAAAAAGCCTATGACAGGGAAATAGACCAGTCAAGGGTAACAGACGTTGAGGAGCTAAGTGGACATGGAATTACTGCAAAGGTAGACGGAGTACCGGTAGCGGCAGGAAACTACAAGCTCATGAAAAAGCTTGGCTTAAGCTACAGCGATACTGACAAAGTCGGAACAATAGTCCATATCGCGATAGATGGCAGATATGAGGGATACATCCTTATTTCCGACAAGATCAAGCCTACTTCAAAAGCTGCAATAAAAGCATTGAAAAAAGCAGGAATAACAAGTACAATAATGCTTACAGGCGATTCAAAAGCAGTAGCCGACTCAGTAGCGGCTGAGCTGGGAATAGACGAAGTATACAGTGAGCTTTTGCCGGGCGATAAGGTAGCAAAGGTAGAGGAACTGCTTGCCAAGAAGGGCAGCAAAGAGAAACTGGCATTTGTCGGAGACGGTATCAATGATGCTCCTGTACTTTCAAGAGCCGACATCGGTATCGCCATGGGAGCAATGGGATCGGATGCAGCGATCGAAGCCGCAGATGTAGTCCTTATGGATGATGATCCGCTTAAGATTGCAAAAGCCATCAAGATATCACGCAAATGTCTGCGCATAGTATATGAGAACACATATTTCGCAATAGGCATCAAGCTTATCTGTCTCATACTCGGAGCAGTCGGAATAGCAAATATGTGGCTTGCGATATTTGCAGACGTAGGAGTAATGGTTATCGCAGTACTCAATGCGATCCGCGCATTATTCGTACACAAGCTTTAAATAAAATAGTATGATTGAATGAGACAGAGTGTACATCAGGTACATTCTGTCTTTCGCGTACATTAGTATTAGTTTTAGAAAGGATACTTTATGAAAGAAAATATAAATGAACAGATAGAATGTTGTGATTGCAACGAAATCCACGAAGATCTCCTTAAAATAGTAAATGATACCATGCCTGAAGAGACCGAGTTATACGATCTTGCAGAGCTGTTCAAGGTATTTGGGGATTCCACACGTATCCGAATCCTCTTTGTATTGTTTGAGGCAGAGGTGTGTGTCTGCGATCTGGCAAAGGTGCTTAATATGACTCAGTCAGCCATATCACACCAGCTGCGTATCTTAAAGCAGAACAAGCTTGTAAACAGCAGACGTGAGGGAAAATCAGTATTTTATTCACTTGCGGATGGTCATGTGCGCACTATCATCGCACAGGGACGTGAGCACATTGAGGAGTGATTGGGGGAAATATACGTGACAGAATTAGAAGAGTACTATAACAAATTTAATGAGGAAAAACGTTTAAACAGCCGCCACGGCAGGGTGGAGTTCATTACCTCCATGAAGTATATACATTATTGTCTTGGCAGATTGAGGAACGAGATGCCGCTAGAGGAAGAGGATTATCTGGCTGATACAGAAGAAGCGGATATGGATAATGAAGTATTGAATTTGGCTGCTGATGAAAAGATGACAAGGGATATAAAAGCACTGCGCTCTCAGATCAAGATACTTGATGTCGGTGCGGGAACAGGTAGATATTCAGTGCCATTGGCTGAGGAAGGTTATGATGTCACGGCTTTGGAGCTTGTAAAGCACAATCTCGGCAGATTAAAGCAAAAGAGCGATAAAGTAAAGGCGTATCAGGGCAATGCCACAAAGCTGAGAAAGTTCGGGGCGGATGAGTTTGATCTCACACTTGTTTTCGGACCGATGTATCATCTGAAATCGGCAGAGGAAAAGCTTGCCGCATTAAAAGAGGCAAAAAGGGTGACAAAGCCCGGTGGTTACATACTTGTGGCATACATTATGAATGAGTACAGTGTGATAACCTATGCCATAAAAGAGAAGCATATAAAAGAGGGAATAGAGGGCGGAATGCTCGATGAGAATTTCCATTGCACAGAAAAAGCTAATGATCTATACAGTTTTGTCCGATTAGAAGATATAGAGGAATTAAATGCGCAGGTAGGACTTAAGCGTGAAAAGATAATAGCTGCTGATGGTGCGGCAAATTATATAAGACCATTTCTGAATGCTCTTGATGAGGAAGAGTTTGATATGTTTGTGCAGTATCATCTTTCTACCTGTGAGAGGGCTGATCTGATGGGAGCAAGTGCGCATACAGTTGATATTCTTAGAGTATAGGACTTTAATTTATGATTGTGAATAAAATCTTTTATTCCGGGGCTTGTACCTAAACAGTAACGGTACGATAAGCGTAATATGGTACAGTATAAAATAACAAATGAGGAACAATATGAAAAATAAGGGATTAAAAATTTTATTGTCAGTGCTTCTGGTTTTATGCATTATTATGGCAGGAACACTCATAGGAAAAGTGTATATTGCAGATAATGTAAAAGAAGCCGCCAATCAAAATAGTGTGGGTGTAACAAAAGACACATCAGATATTGAGAAAGCAGATGAGAAGACAGATAATACACAGCCCTACACGGCAGCAGACGAGCCGGAAACTGAAACACAGCAGGAACAGCAGATGACAACTGTTGTTATCACGGCAACAGGAGACTGTACGCTCGGCAATAATCAGGAGCAGAGCTATGAAGGCAGCTTTAATTCTTATTATGATTCAAAGGGGCAGGACTACTTTTTCGGCGGCGTGAGGGATATTTTCGAGGCAGATGATATGACACTCGTCAATCTGGAATGTGTGCTGTCCGATGCGACTGATCGTGTCGAAAAGCGTTGGAATCTCAAGGGAAAACCTGAATACATCGGAATCATCACAGGAAGCTCCATCGAGGCTTGCAGTCTTGGAAACAACCACACATACGATTATGGACAGCAGGGACTAGATGATACCAGAAATGTGCTTGACAATGCCGGAATTGTCTATGGTTTCAATGATCATACAGGCATTTACGAGACTTCTGAGGGAGTAAAGATCGGAATTGTATCAGCCAGCCTTTTATCGCAGAATGGTGACCGCGAGGCATATATTCAAAACGGCATAACACAGCTCCGCCAGCAGGGAGCGGCAATAGTCATAGCCTGCTGCCATTGGGGCATAGAGGGAGATCATTATCCGAATGATTATCAGCAGGCAGCAGCACACCGCATTATTGACTGGGGTGCCGATCTTGTCATTGGAAACCATCCTCATGTATTGCAGGGACTGGAAGTCTATAACGGAAAAATGATATGCTACAGCCTTGGAAATTTCTGCTTCGGAGGCAACAAAAATCCGGCAGACAAGAACACGGCCATTTACCAACAGGCATTTACACTGGTGGACGGGGAATTGCAGCTTGGCGTAGATGCACAGATCATTCCATGCACTTTAAGCAGCACAAATTCGTACAATGATTTCAGACCGACAGTGGCTTCTGGCGAAAAAGCACAGGAAATATGCAATTTAATAAATACATATTCACAAAATTGTAGTAATATAGAGATTGACGAGCTTGGAAAGCTGCATGCAGCAGAGTAATCATAAATGAGGGCAAAATATCTTTTGACCCTTTAATCATATCATATTATGGACAAATTTCAGGGATACATAGACAAGCAATAAAGGGCTTGTATCATCATACTAATATAGTAAGGAGTATAAGAGCATTATGTATATGTGGAGAGAGCGTAATAAAGAAGAGGCACCGGCAGATGTCATTGATACTGGATTACAGCCGCTTGATGTGGTGGATGGGTTCAAAATCAGACCGGGATTTTTCCGAATGTATGGAGCTCATGAGGCATCAAATGGAGTGAGCTTTACGATTAACTCGCATGGAGCTACAAAGTGTACATTGTTATTGTTTAAGCCACAGGCATCGAAGCCGTATGCAAAAATACAGTTTCCGGACTCATACAGGATCGGTGACACATATTCCATGCTTGTATTTGATCTTAAAATAGAGGATTTCGAATATGCATTTTCGTTTGATGGACCTTATGAACCGCAAAAAGGATTGCTTTTTAATGAAGAAAATGTACTTCTAGATCCTTATTCGCGTGCCGTTACAGGACAGCGAAAATGGGGTGAAAAGCCTGAGGGCGGTGATGATTTTGTATACAAAGCGCGTGTTGTAAAGAGTAATTTTGACTGGGGCAATGTCAAGCAGCTTGAGCAGCCGTTTGAGGATCTGGTCATCTATGAGACTCATGTCAGGGGCTATACAAAAGATAATTCATCGGGAGTCAGCGCACCCGGTACTTTTGCCGGATTAAAGGAAAAGATACCGTATCTTAAGGATCTCGGCATCAACGCAGTTGAGCTTATGCCTATTTTTGAGTTTGATGAGATGGAAAGTGCCCGCGTGGTGGATGGTGTACAGCTTTACAACTATTGGGGCTACAATACGGTATCATTTTTCGCACCGAATACAGGTTATGCGTTTAATGAGGAGCATAATCATGAGGGTGATGAGCTTAAATCCCTCATAAAAGCATTAAAGGAAAACGGCATAGAGGTTATCCTTGATGTAGTATTTAACCATACTGCTGAGGGAAATGAGATGGGACCCTGTTTTTCCTTCAAGGGCATCGACAATAATGTATATTATATGCTTACACCGGATGCACATTACTACAATTTCAGCGGTTGCGGTAATGTGATGAACTGTAATCATCCGGTAGTGCGCAGCTTTATAATAGACTGTCTCAGACATTGGGCGATAGAGTACAGAGTGGACGGTTTCAGATTTGATCTGGCATCGATACTCGGAAGAGACCAGAACGGTGCACCTATGGCTAATCCGCCTATCCTTGAGTCACTTGCATTTGATCCGGTTCTAGGCAAGATGAAGCTCATTGCAGAGGCATGGGATGCAGGCGGACTTTATCAGGTAGGAAGTTTCCCATCATGGAACAGATGGGCAGAGTGGAACGGCAGATATCGTGATGATATGCGCAGTTTCTTAAAGGGTGATGATGGCATGGCAGGAAATGCGATCACACGTATCACTGGATCAAGGGATCTTTATAACCCTGAGAGCAGAGGGCACAAGGCTTCGGTCAACTTCATGACCTGCCATGATGGTTTTACACTTTATGACCTTTATTCTTATAATGACAAGCATAATGAGAAAAACGGCTGGGGCAACACAGACGGTGACAATAATGGTCATAGCTGGAACTGTGGTGTAGAGGGCGAGACCGATGATGAGAACGTAAAAGGACTCAGGAAACGTCTTATCAAAAACGCTTTTGCAGCACTTTTATGCAGTCGTGGACCGGCTATGTTCTTTGCGGGAGATGAGTTCTGTAATACACAGTTTGGTAACAACAATGCGTACTGTCAGGACAATATAATTTCGTGGCTGGACTGGAACAGACTCGAAGAGTTTCAGGAAGTGCATGATTTTGTGCGCCATATGATCAAATTCAGAAAAGATCATCCGATCCTGCGCAGGATGACAAAGCCGTCATCATGTCAGTTCCCAGAGATAAGCGTACACAATGGTACACCGTTTAATTCTTCAACGGATTACAAAACAAAGCTTATTGGCATCATGTATGCCGGAAGGACAGAGGACGATACAGAAGATGATATAGTATTTTACTGTATGAATGCTTATTGGGAGCCACTTGTAATGCAGCTTCCGGTATTGCCTAACGGCAAACACTGGCATGTCGATACCAACACCAACGTAGAGTACAAGGACGGAGAGGATTTTATGTCAAAGACAGAGATACTTGGAGTCAATACAATACGTGTGCCTGCCAGAACAACTATAATACTTGTGGCAGAATAAATGAGGAGCAAAAGGTATTTTGCCCCTCATATCATGATATAGTCATCCTTTCTTTTGTTATTTAATCTTGTGACGATGTAAAGGAACTGGCGTATCCCAACAGATAATCAGGCGATACTTCAAATATGTCGCACAAATGGCATAAGACCATGGAATCAGGGAGACGATATCCGGTTCTGTAGCCAGATACGGTGGAAGTACCCGTGCAGAGAAGCTCCGCCAGGGCTTTATTTGTCAGATTATTGAGCCTCATCAGATGATCTATTCTTTCTGAAAGAATGGCTCGTCTTTTTGCTTCTTCGTTAGTAAAATCTTGTTTAGTATTCTTCATGAGCTGATTTTAGCTCAAAAGAAAAGTTAAACTGTTAAAAGACGCGCTACGCGTTACAGTTCTTGTTTAAACAGAACGCGTTACGCGTTAAAAATCTTAAATCCACCCACCATCGAAGGTAATGATCTGACCGGTCAGATATGCCGGAGCAGTGGCTACAGAATAAGTCATGTCGGCAACTTCATCAGCAGTGGCAAAGCGTCCAGCGGGTATCTCATCAGCCAGTTTGCTCCGCTCATCCTCATCAAAGTATCGGTTCATATCGGTATCTATGACACCACAGGCGATAGCATTTACTGCAATGCCGGATGGTGCAAGCTCTTTACCGAGAGCCTTTGTAAAAGAATTGATAGCGCCTTTGCAGGCTGAGTATGCCACTTCACAGGAAGCACCTACATTGCCCCATACGGATGAGATCTGTATTATACGGCCACTTTTTGCTTCGACCATTCCCGGAATGACCAACTTGGAAAATGAAAAAACAGAGGTCAAATTGGTTGAGACGATGTTATCCCATTCCTCTATAGACATGTCACTGAGTAGTCCGATGTGTGATATTCCTGCGTTATTTATCAATATGCTTATGTGTCCGAAATGTGAGAGTGTCTTTTGAACCATTTCGGCTGCAAATGCAAAATCGCCCACATCTCCGACAAAGCAAAGGACTTCGATACCGTAACTGTCATGAAGCTCATCAGCAAGAGCTTGCAATTTATCAGTGGAATTGTGACAGCAAAGTGCCAGATTATAGCCACATGATCCGAATTTTCGGGCAATCGCGGCTCCGATGCCCCGCGATGCCCCGGTTATAAGAGCTGTTTTATTCATATGAATTCTCCTGAAATTTGTGTTAAATTGTATAGGGGCAAAAGGTATATACCTTTTGATCCTTTAATCATATTATCATATTTGCAGATAAATTGCAGTATTATGGGGTAGACAAAAAATATAGATTGTGATATTATTTAATAGTTGCAAAACGATATTTCGGCGTGTGGCTCAGTTTGGTAGAGCGCTACGTTCGGGACGTAGAGGTCGCAAGTTCGAATCTTGTCACGCCGATGATTTTGGCTATACATTATTTCTATAATGTATAGCCTTTTTTGTTGTGGGTCATTATATAATCAATGAAGTTTAAAGTTCGTTTAAGGTTGACATGTTAGTATGAGTCCATCAAAAGGAAAGGAACACAAAAATATGTCAGAACAGATGATTTTTAAAAGATGTGAGATTAAATACATGATAGATGAAAAAACCTTTGACAAACTGATGCAGGTTATGTCAGAACATATGATAGCTGATGTACATGGCAGAAGCACAGTGTGCAGCCTGTATTTTGACACACCTGACTATCTGCTGATACGCAGATCTATGGATCATCCGATTTACAAAGAGAAACTGAGACTAAGAAGTTATGGGGTGGCGGATGAGGAGACACAGGTATTTGTTGAGCTAAAGAAAAAGTTCAACTCGGTAGTATATAAAAGACGCATTTCAATGACGGAAAAACAGTCGCAAGAATACCTGCTAGAGCATAAAAAGATCATGGATACGCAGATATCCAGAGAGATAGATTACTGCATGAGGGTGTACAAAGGGATAGCACCGGCAGTGCTGCTCTCATACGAAAGAGAAGCTTTTTACGCAAAGGATGATCACGAATTCAGGGTGACATTTGACAGAAATATATTTTGGAGAGATTATGATCTGTCACTTTGCAAGGGCATTTACGGCACACCGATACTAAAACAGGGACAGGTGCTCATGGAAGTAAAGACAGCGGGAGCGATACCGCGGTGGATGGTTGATTTTCTGACGGAAAATCAGATATATAAGACATCATTTTCTAAATATGGAACGGCATACCGTACTATATGTGAGCAGCACAGACAAAGGACTACACTGAAAGATTTTGACTGCGAGAACGTTGCAGCAGCGATTGGACTTATGAATGCTTAGAGAAGCGATGTTTATAGATGTAAGGTTTATATAAGTATACATAATTATTTAGGCAGATGAAGAGACCAAAAAAGTAAAAACAAAACAGAAAATACGAAATAAAAGATACGAAATAGATGATATGGAGGACTAAGATATGCTTAGCAACATTTTTACAGGATTATTTGATACAACAACTACAACGGTCATAGGAGTACCGGAATTCGTACTATGTATAGCGGTATCATTAGTAATAGGAGCTTTTATCACATGGGTATACACATACAAAAGCAGATATACAGCCAGCTTTGCAGTGACACTGGCGATGCTTCCGGCAGTGGTGTGCATAGTGATCATGATGGTAAACGGAAATGTAGGAGCGGGAGTCGCAGTCGCAGGAGCTTTTTCACTTGTAAGGTTTCGTTCAGTACCGGGAACAGCCAAAGAAATAGGCACTATTTTCCTTGCTATGGCAGCAGGACTTATCGCAGGAATGGGATATCTTGCATTTGCAGTACTTTTTGCATTTATCATGGGTATGGTAATGCTTATGCTCAATATAACAGGTTTTGGAACACATAAAAAAGCAACAAATGACAAAACATTAAAGATCACAATACCAGAGGACCTAAACTATGGAGAGGCATTTAACGATCTTTTTGAAAAATACCTTACAAATTGTGAGGTTGTATCTGTAAAAACATCAAATATGGGAAGCCTTTACAAGCTTACATATCATGTAACATTAAAGGATCTGGCGGCAGAGAAGCAGTTTATAGATGAGCTTCGCTGCAGAAATGGAAACCTTGAGATAGCAATTATGCAACAGGAGGTAAACGTCAATGAGTTATAGAAAAGCAAAAAAATACTTTCAGAATATAAAATTATACGGAGTGATAGGCGCGGCAATTATTATGGCAATGTCGGTAACAGCGTGCTCAGCAGCAAATGCAGCATCAAATACTGAAAATGCTCAAACTGCGGACGCGACAGCAAGTGCAAACGGCATTTATTCATATGATGATATGTTCACAAATAGAGATCTGGATGTAGGCTATGAGGAGAGTGAGGCGGTACACATCAATCTGGCAGATGATTCCACTACACTTACCATGGGAGATGATGAAGAAGAAACTTCTGTAAGTGGTGTGACAGTTGATGGGAATGTCATTACGATCACTGAGGAAGGCACGTATATCCTGTCGGGAACTCTGACAGAGGGACAGGTCATCGTGGATGCGGATGAGGCCAAGGTACAGCTTGTGCTGGATAATGCCGACATCACCTGTGCCTCAAGCGCAGCTATATATGTAAAGAGTGCTGACAAGACCTTTATTACACTTGCAGAGGGTTCAGAGAATATCCTTATGAACACTGCCGAGTATGAAGCGATTGATGACAACAATATAGATGCAGTCATTTTCTCAAAAGATGACCTGACACTTAACGGAAATGGTACACTTACCATCAATTCCGAGTATGGTCATGGCATTGTTTCCAAGGATGATCTGAAGCTTACGAGTGGCACTTACAATATCACAGCGGCAAGCCATGCTTTATCCGGTAAGGACAGTGTCCGCATAGCAGGAGGTACGTTCA
Source organism: Acutalibacteraceae bacterium (assembly GCA_963586665.1). Lineage (GTDB taxonomy): Bacteria > Bacillota > Clostridia > Lachnospirales > Lachnospiraceae > Roseburia. The sequence goes on along the minus strand of CAVABC010000051.1, from coordinate 8,874 downwards.
ATCTCGTATCTGGCAAGGATGGCATACATTCAGAGAACACGGATGATGAGGAAAAAGGCTTTGTATACATAGCCGGTGGTGACTTCTCGATCGAGAGCACAGGCGATGGAATTGACGCATCCTATGTGGTACAGATTGATGATGGAACCTTTGACATAACAGCCGGTGGTGGAGCAGAAAATTCTACGAAAACCCACAATGATATGATGGGTGGAGGCCCGGGAGGCGCGTCTGACGGTGGAAACGGAGGTCCGGGAGGTGACGGAAATGCACCTCAGATGGGAGAAACACCAAACAGTGACTCATCCGACAGCAGTACAGACAGGCCTACACCACCTGATAAGACTGGCGATGATACATCTGACAGCAGTAACGGAAACGGACAGACACCACCGGAGATGCCGGATGGTGAACGAGGAGAAAACGCAGGAAGTACAGACAGCACAGATAAGCAGACACCACCGGAAAAACCAAGCGGGGATACATCAAATGGTGAAGATACACAGCAGGCACCTGATACCACAACAGTCTCTACAGAAAGCACAGGTCAGGATAGCGCGGCTGCTGCGGATAGCACAACTACAGACAATACAGCTGATGGTGCTACAAGTGACAGTACAACAGAAGATACCGCAAGCACCAAGGGTATCAAGGCTGACGGAGCGATATATGTAAACGGAGGTACATTCAATATAGATTCAGCAGACGATTCCGTACACAGCAATTCGGATGTGACTCTCAATGCGGGAACTTACACACTTTCCACAGGAGATGACGGAGTACACTCAGATACAGCACTTCTCGTAAATGGTGGAACTATCACAATATCTGAAAGCTATGAAGGACTCGAGGGACTGACAGTTACGATAAATGATGGTGATATCGACATCGCAGCCAGTGATGACGGAATAAATGCAGCCGGAGGAAATGACGCAAGCGGTTTTGGCGGCATGGGTGATGACGGCTTTATGGGAATGAAAGCTCCGGGAGACACCGATTCAGCAGATGAGGACAACGTACAGAATGACACATCAACAGATGAGATGTGGATGGAGATAAACGGAGGCAGCATACATGTGCTTGCAGGCGGTGACGGACTCGACTCAAATGGAAATCTGACGATAAATGGCGGTGAAGTATACATAGATGGTCCATCAGATAACGGAAACAGTGCCATTGACTATGGTGACAGAGCATCCTGCTACATAAACGGTGGAACGGTTGTGGCAATAGGAAGTAGTGGAATGGCTGAGGAGATAAGTGATGAGTCAGACCAGCAGGTGGCTTTTGTGAAGCTTGACTCACAGATGCAGGCAGGAGATGTGACACTCACAGACAGCGATGGAAACGTGATAGTTTCCTACACCGCACTCAAAGCCTATGACTGTGTGATAATAAGTACAAAGGATCTTACCGAAGGACAGACTTACACGCTTACTACATCGGGAACAGAGACGGAGGTGTCCTTGTAAAAAGATGATTTTTTACTAACAAGTTCTTGTAACAGGAATTCAATCAAATTATAATGATTAGAGGGTCAAAAGGTATTAAGAAGTTTAACAGGAGGAGAGTATGAGATTATTACTTGCCGAGGACGAGGAAGATTTAAGCCGTGCATTGGTTGCGGTGCTAAAACACAATAATTATTCGGTGGATGCGGTCTATGATGGTGCTGAGGCACTTGACTACATAGAAAACGGAGATAACTATGATGGAGTGATACTCGATATAATGATGCCAAAGATGGACGGTATCACAGTGCTTAAGACGATAAGAAGCCATGGCAATTCCGTTCCGGTACTCATACTTACCGCAAAGGCAGAGATAGATGACCGTGTGGAAGGACTAGATAGTGGGGCAGATGATTATTTGACCAAGCCCTTTTCTATGAAGGAACTGCTTGCGCGTATACGTGCAATGACCAGAAGACAGGCAGATACGACAGATTCAGTGCTTTCATTTGCAGATATCACGCTTGATAGATCCACATATATCCTTACAGGACCTAAAAATAAGGACGGCATGCGTCTTGCAAATAAGGAATATCAGATGCTCGAGATGCTCATGACTAATCCGGGACAGATCATATCAGCAGATCAGTTCATGGATAAGATCTGGGGGTATGACTCGGATGCAGAACAGAATGTTGTGTGGGTATACATATCATATCTGCGCAAAAAACTCACATCCGTAGGATCTGTGGCGCAGATCAAAGCGACACGCGGTGTGGGATATTCGATTACTGTTCAGACGCAAGCTTGATCATTGATAATAGGGAAGTATTCAGTACAAAAATAAGCAACTGTGAAGGTACTGAACAGTTACGATAGTAGAATAATTCCAAAAATAAATAATGGATGTAAATACAGGATATGTTAAAAAAACTCAGAAGAAAATTCATAGCGATAGCGATGATCTCAGTCTCAATCGTGCTCATTGCTATCGTAGGAACAATAAACATTGCAAACTATATAAGTACAAATGATTCGCTGGACGCAAGGCTTGAACTTATAGCCGGAAATGGTGGAACCTTCCCCGATTTGTCTTCACCGACGCCACAAAAACCGGAGAACAGCGGAGGTGCTGCCAGTGATACCAATGCGGATAATGCCAATGCAGGAAGTGATGAAATTGACACAGAAGTCTCATCGGAAACCGACATGAAAGAACCACCATCAGATATAGGTGATATGCAGCCGCCGGAGGGCATGGAACAGGATGATCTGAAGCGTCATGGAATTTCATCGGAGAGCCAGTTTGACACGAGATATTTTACCGTTACGATAAGCGACAGCGGTGATGTGGAAAAGATTGACACAGGAAAGATAGCATCCATATCATCTGAGACAGCGGCAGAGTATGCCAAGACATTATGGACATCCGGCAGGACAGGTGATGGAAAAAGTGGATATATGGATAATTATAAGTACATTACCGTGGACAAAGATGGCTCAACCATGTATATATTTTTAAATTGCCAGAGAGAGCTGTCAACTATAAAGACATATATATGGGCGAGTGCAGGAACAAGTGCACTGGGACTTGTTGTAGTGTTTGTAATGATATATTTCTTTTCAGGGAAAATATTAAAACCTGTTTCTGAAAGTTATGAAAAGCAGAAACGCTTTATAACTGATGCCAGCCATGAGATCAAGACTCCACTTACAATAATAGACGCAAACACAGAGGTCATTGAGATGATGGAGGGCGAAAATGAGTGGACACAGAGCACGAGAAAGCAAGTTGCCCGCCTGACATCCCTTACCGAAAAACTTGTATTTCTGTCACGTATGGATGAGGAAGCCACGAAGCTGGAAATGCTGGAGTTCTCGTTGTCAGATGCAATACTTGATACAGCTGAGCCGTTTAAGGCGGTAGCACAGACCAAACAGAAGCAGCTTAATATAGACGTGGCAGAGGGCATATCTTACATAGGAGATGAAAAGACGATCAGACAGCTCGTATCACTTCTTCTGGACAACGCCATGAAATACTCGGGATACAGTGATGTAAGCCATGAAAACGATAGTCGCAGTAAACCTGATTTAATAGAACAAACACGAACGAAAAATGAGTCAATCATTACAAATCAGAAACCGCAGATAAAACTATCTATGAAACCATCCGGCAAAAACCGCATCATCACAGTGTGGAATACGCTAGATGATAGCGCGAATATCCAAAAGGGCAGACAGGATATGCTTTTTGAGAGATTTTACAGGGCTGATGCATCGCACAATTCAAAAACAGGAGGCTTTGGAATAGGTCTTTCAGCGGCATATGTTATAGTAAAGGCACATAAAGGAAAAATAACTGCCAGAAGTGAAGACGGCAGATCCATTGAATTTATGGTAATATTGTAGAAATTCAAGCTTCGCACTCATAGTGTAAATGCCGGAGAGTATACAGTGTGTTCAGAAGAAAAATATGAACTGCCACGGGAATCATATATTAAAGATATGGTAGGAATATTAAAGTTTAGTATCACTATTTTGAATTGATACCGTGGTTGATTTCATATTTTTCTGAGGAATATACTGTGTACTATGCCGGCACATAGAAAAATTAAGTGCGCGAAGCTTGAATTTTTTACGTCAACTTTACAAACTGATGATTTTGCATTTTACATTTCTGCATTACTATATCACTTGTAACAAACAAGAAATGAAAAGAAAGTAATGAATCGAGGAAATCAAAATGAAAAATCGTATGAGAAAACTTTTAGTACTGGCAACAGCAGCTACACTTATGACAACAGCATTCACAGGTTGCGGATCTGACAATTCAACAAATGCAGACACAAACACAACTTCAGATGCTTCAGACAACGGATCATCAAGCAGTGACGTAAGCGGATCAATCTCACTTGCAGGAAGTACATCAATGGAGAAGCTTTGTGAGGCACTTAAAGAGTCATTCATGGAGCAGAACCCAAACGTAACAGTAACAGTTGAGTACACAGGATCAGGTGCAGGAATCGAGTCTGTAACAGCTGGAAGCTGTGACATCGGAGATTCATCAAGATCTCTTACAGATGATGAGAAAGCAAACGGAATCGAAGAGAATATCGTAGCTATCGACGGAATCGCAGTTATCACTGACAAAGATAACTCTGTAACAGAGCTTACATCAGATGACCTTAAGAAAATCTATACAGGTGAGATTACAAATTGGAATGAACTTGGTGGAAATGATGAGGCAATCGTAGTCATCGGCCGTGAGGCAGCATCAGGAACAAGAGGAGCATTCGAGGAGCTTCTTGATATCGAAGATCAGTGCAAATACGCACAGGAACTTGACTCAACAGGGGCAGTCCTTGCAAAGGTTGGTTCTACACCTGGAGCAATCGGATATGTTTCACTTGATGTACTTGATGACACAGTAACTGCAATGAACATTGACAAGGTTGAGCCAACAGAGGAGAACATTGTAGCAGGAAAATACCTTCTTTCACGACCATTTGTTATGGCTACAAAGGGCAAGATCGATGAACAGAATGACACAGTTAAAGCATGGTTTGATTACATCAATTCTGATGCAGGTCAGGAAGTAATCAAGTCTGTAGGACTTATCCTCCCACAGTAATAAAAATGGCAACTGAAATACATATTTAAATGCAAAAAATAGTTTCCTCAGGAAATGAGAATTTTCTGAGGAAATTTTGCAGGAACAAAAAATATGTAAAAGAAGGAGTATTAAATGAGAAAAAAATCCATGGTAGAGAATGTTGCCAAGATTATATTCACGGTGTGTGCTGTAGTGGCAATATTCGCAGTATTATCAATTACATTATATATGTTCCTGAAAGGTACACCGGCATTTGCAAAAGTCGGGGTGACACATCTTTTATTCGGAACACAGTGGGCACCTACAGCGGACAGCCCAAGCTACGGAATATTGTACATAATCCTTACGTCGATCATAGGAACAGCCGTATCAATACTTATCGGAGTGCCGATCGCACTGCTTACGGCAGTATTTCTTACGGAGGTATCGAACAAAAAGCTTGCAGCTATAGTACAGCCGGCGGTAGAGCTTCTTGCAGCCATTCCATCAGTAATCTATGGACTTTTGGGACTTATGATATTAAATCCACTGATGTACAAACTGGAAAAACACTTTTTCGCAGGCTCACAGACACATCAGTTTACAGGTGGATCAAACCTTCTTGCAGCCATAATCGTACTTGCAATAATGATCCTGCCGACAGTAATAAACATGAGTGTTTCATCAATAAAGGCAGTACCGCAGCAGATGAGAGCAGCTTCGCTTGCACTCGGTGCTACAAAGATACAGACAATTTTCAAGGTGACAGTTCCGGCAGCAAAATCCGGTATCATGACAGGAATCGTCCTCGGAATAGGACGTGCGCTCGGAGAAGCCATGGCTATCAACATGGTAGCCGGTGGAACGGTAAGTTTTCCACTTCCGTTCAACTCAGTGCGTTTCCTGACCACACAGCTCGTCAGCGAGATGAGTTATGCCAGCGGACTTCACAGACAGGTACTTTTCTCAGTAGGTCTTGTACTTTTTGTGTTTATTATGATAATCAATCTCACCCTTATGAAACTCAAAAAGAGAGGAGCTGTGGAAAATGACTAGTATAAATGGAAAACGCCATCGTATAGGCGATAATATCGTATATTTTTTCATCTATCTGTGCGCAGCAATTTCAGTTCTGCTTCTTGCAGGCATTATCGTGTATGTTTTTGCCAGAGGAATAGGACAGATAAACTGGGAATTTCTCACCTGTGAGACATCCGTACTGCGCGGAACACTTGGAATAGCGGGAAATCTGCTAAATACACTCTATATCATCCTGATCACTATGCTCATCGCCACTCCTATCGGTGTGGGCGCGGCAGTGTATCTCAACGAGTACGCAAAACCGGGAAAACTTGTATCGGGAATAGAATTTGCGACAGAGACACTTTCAGGCATCCCATCTATCATATTCGGTCTTTTTGGAATGATGTTTTTCGGACAGACACTGGGCTTTGGATACAGCATCCTCACAGGTTCGCTGACACTTACGCTCATGGTTCTTCCTCTCATCACGAGAAACACACAGGAGGCATTAAAGACCGTACCTGACAGCTACAGACATGGAGCAGTCGGACTCGGTGCCGGAAAATGGCATACGATCCGTACCATTCTGCTTCCGTCAGCCATGCCGGGAATCATCACTGGTGTGATCCTTGCGATAGGACGAATCGTAGGAGAGTCAGCAGCACTCATTTTCACGGCAGGAAGTGCAGGAATGCTCCCAAAGACAGCAAGCGGATTTTTCTCAAAGATCATGCAGTCAGGTGGAACACTTACCATCAAGCTTTACCTTTCAGCAACAAGTGAGGGAAAATTTGATGTCGCATTCGGAATAGCGGTAGTACTGCTTGTGATCGTATTCCTCATCAACATATTGACAAAGGTACTCGCAAATAAATTTCAGGCGAAATAGTTAATGAATTAACTCATATATAATAAACTAAGGCATAAGGAGCTTCGATTTCGGTCGGGGCTTCTTTTTTGTTATATTTTATAAAAAATATTTAGAAAATTTGTATTTTATGTGATAATTGGTATATGTAAAGCGTTTATATATTAGAACAGAAAAATTTGAAGCGGAAATAACAGGGGATCATAGTGAACAACATAGAATACGAAAAAGCTGTAACACTTTATATGTCAAGCATATATAAAGTGGCATTGAACGCATGCAGAAATACAGCGGATGCAGAGGATATAGTACAAACTACATATGAAAAATTGTGGAAATGTAACAAAACATTTACAGATTTGGAGCATATGAAAAAATGGCTCATACGAGTATCTATAAATGAATGTAATTCTTTATTCAGAACTCCATGGATAAAGAAACGGGCAGCAGAGAGCGAGTTGGAAAAACTGTCATTTTCCACACCGGAAAAATCAGATCTCTATTATGCATTAGACAACCTCACACAGAAAGAGAGAGAAATTGTTCATTTATATTATTATGAGGATTATAAGGTCAGTGAAATAGCAGATATTATGCATATGTCAGAAACTGCAATACAAACGCGGCTATATAGAGCGAGAATGAAGTTAAAAATCGAGTTGGAGAAAGAAGGCTGGAAATGATGAAAGAGTACAAAGAAATTTATAAAGATACTTTTGATGAAATAAATCCGGCAACAGATCTGGAAAAAAGAGTTCGTGACAGAAAATTTGCGCATAAAAGAATAAAAAATGGCTGGGTAGCAGCAATCATAACGCTGATAATAGTTGGTACTGCGACAGGGATAGAGGCAGCAATGAGTCACTTTTCGTTTCTTAGTGTTTTTTCGCAGAAGGAAGAGTCTGGATATCAGATAAAAATAGATACAGATAGGATTGATATGAATGATTTGAATGGGGAGATTAGTGAAATAGAGGATGCTGTAAAAAAGCAGATACAAAATCATAAGAGTTTTTCAGACGAAGATCCATGCCAGTATATGAAGTATTTTGATTCAATAGAGGAGTGTATGAAATATATTGGTTTAAACGAGGAATATTATGTTATTGAGAATACTACCCCTGCAACATTGAATGCACAATGTGATAAAAACGGAGATATTTTAAGTATCCGGGTAGAGACTGACTATACAATAAATGGAGATAATGTGCAGCTCTGGTATTACATTTTTTCTGAAAAAGAAGATAGTGACAGTATATTTGAAACTGTTGTAAATGGTAAAGCAGATTATAAAATTGAGGACAAAACATTGGAGGATGGAACGCTTATACCAATTATTATGTCAGGATCAAATGTAGAAACATATTTTTCAAAGGGACATGTAACATATGCCATTAATGTTATAAATGAGGATGGGGATACAGAAGCTGCAAAGAAAACGATGGATATGGCTGTGAGTGATTTAATATGTGAAAATCGTTATAATTAACAATTTATAATAAATTTAAGGAGGACAATACATGAAAAAACAACTTTTAAATTTAATTTTAGCAGGGGGATTATTACTTGGGAATGTTCCTGTATATGGTATGGACAATGAAAATTTGGATGGCACATATCAAGCTAGTTATACTGTGCAGGAATGGGAGAGTGGAAATCAAATATATTATCCTGTAACAAGTGATGATGCTAGCTGGAAAGAATTCCAAACTCATGATGATATGATTAAGGCTTGTAATTTGCCAAATGTACTGATGGATTCTTCTTCTACAGATACACTTGTAGGATTAATGCTTGACTATCCTTTGCTTGGAGATTTGTTTTTGTATGATGATATTGGAACTGGTATTGAGGTAATGATTTCAGAAAGTAATATTTTATCTGAAATTATTAATCGAGATGATGGAGCTGAAAAATTACTTTTGGCATATGAAAGC
>CAVABC010000050.1:0-22616 GCA_963586665.1 Acutalibacteraceae bacterium | reverse complement strand
TGGAGACGGCATTTACTCCCACTAGACTAAGGAATCGTGAAAGCGTATGCCACAGACGTACGCCGCGGCGAAAGTGTTCATCTGGCGAATGTACACAAACTTCGAGCCTAAAATCTACACCTAATAAATTTACGCAATTCCAACTAAATGTTCCGCTACCGGCAGTCGCACACACCCACACACCCGGCGGCTCTTCAAATATTTAGCAAGTAGGAAGTGCATCACCACTTCTTGTGAGGGCAGTGCGATACACCAGTCAGTGCCCGAAGCTCCACATAGCAGCCGCATGCATTGCATGTTCCTGCGTTGAGCTTCTCACAGGCTTTACAGATCGAAAGTCTGCGCTCGTATTCATCAGATGCGACACGATCCTCACCTTTTATGGCATCAATATATTTCTTTATCATAGCCTGATCCGCCTCAGCCATCTCGCGGAGCAGGCATTTTTTACATATAAGTTCCATAGTATTATCTCCTTGTGTAAAAAAAGACTCCACATCATAAGATGTGAAGCCCTTGTGATATTAAAATCGGTAAAGCGTTCAGTGCAACACTTATTGCTCGATAGGAGCATAGTTGATAGCGACATCTATGTCCTGATCGTAGTTTCCGAAGTTCTTACCAAAGATGGTAAGACCACCGACATGCGCAGAGCTCTCTTCAACAGCGATACGGAAGCGTATGTTGCTCTTGTAATCAAGATTAAGCTGTGAGGTAGTAACATCCGAGATCTTAAGACCGTCGATGAATGTACCCTTATGATTGATCACGAGAAGCTTAAGCAGTCCGTACTGGTTCCAGTTTGGTGGCCACCACTCAGGTGTGAACATGCCGCGGACGTCACCATAATCGCCAGGGGAGGTCCAGGTACCTACTCTTGTGTCATTTATATAGAAGCTTATGTCGCTCGGCCAGTTGTTGTCTATGCCGGGAGCCTCGGAGCTTATCTCTGCGGAGAGGGAAAGCTGCGTGATCTTCTGGTTGCGTGGGATGAGGTTTGGAACCACATACTCCACATATCCCTTTGTAAACCACATGATGTCTGCGTTGAAGCGGTCAGGATGATCGAAGTAGCGCACATCATCAAGCTCACCGATCACAAATGACGAAGTAGCCATACCACATGTAGGACAGATGTCATGAGATGAGAACTGTCCTACCTTTATAGAGGTATTAAATACATTTGTCAGATCGATAGGTTTTTCAATATCTACTATTATACGGTCCTGTATCAGGGAACACATTTTCTGGTTGCCGTGTCCGGATGAATCGCTGGCTGTGGTAATAAGACCGCATTCCTCAAGCTTCTTTATATGTCCGGTTAAAGCTCCATTGCTGATATTCAGCTCACTGGCGAGCTGGTTCATGCTCATCTGGTCATTTTCTAATAATATATTGAGAATATGGACACGGATATCAGAACCAAGTGCTTTGAATAGTTCGAGACCTTCAGTTAAAGATGTAATATGTATCATAAACTGATTCTCCTAAAATATTTTATATTTTTATTATATGTATCTCGATATTATTTATAGTTCAATTATAGGAAATAGAGCTATTTATGTCAACTAAAAACCCTAAATCCTTTAACTTATTTTAAAATACCTAAAACGTATTGTGCAATTTGTATAGTTGATGTGGATTTGTAAACGAAAAAAGAAGAAAAAATTAGATAAATTTAACGTAAACATAAATTAGTTTAAAAATATCTAAAATAAATATTGACATTTAGGGTAAGGGAATGTATATTATGTACATAAGCAAAACATATTAACAACTTGCTTTTAGTCAAATAGCTAAGAGCCCAGCATGAGACTGAGGGCAGTTGTTAGTACAACTTATCAATTTTCATTTTAAAGGAGGAAGGAAATGAAAAAGAAATTAGTAAGTGCACTTATGTGTGCGACAATGGTTTCAGCTATGCTTGCCGGATGTGGTTCTGGCAGTGGCAGCACAGATGGTACAGACGCAGCTGACGGGGGTACAGAATCAGCAGAGTCAGAAGTAGTATCAAATACTTACGGAGATTCGAACGGAACACATCTTGAGATGTGGACATTCGTTGAACTTCACGCTCAGCATTATGGAACAATGGTTGAGCAGTGGAACAAAGAACATCCTGATCAGACAATTGAGATCACATGTACTACATATCCATACAGTGATATGCATACAAAGCTTCTTACATCTTTAGAGGCAGGCACAGGTGCTCCTGATATCTGTGATGTTGAGGTGGGACAGTTCCCTAACGTAGTAGCAGGTCTTGACAAATGGTTAGTACCACTTGATGATTATGCTTCAGAGTATATGGATACAATGGTTCCAGCCAGAATGGAGACATATCAGGGATCTGATGGACATTATTATGGAGCTCCTTATCATGTAGGTGCTACAGTAATGTATTACAACGTAGCTGCAATGTCAGAAGCTATGGGACTTTCTCAGGACGATGTTATCGCAAAGATCGATGCAGTTAAGACTTGGGATGATTATGAGGCACTTGGAACAGAGTACGTTGAAGCAGCAGGAGAGAAAGGAACAAAATACTGGACATCTGTTGATACAGGTGGAACAGACTGGTTATGGCTTGCAATGGCTGAGTATGGAGATGACTGGACAGGTGGATTTGATGATGATGCAAATGTACAGCTTGAGTCAGTTAGCAAGATGCTCACAATGCAGCAGAAATGGTTAAAGAGTGACCTTGCAGAGGTTTCACCTGACGGACATGTTGATCTTGAGGCTGGTTTCCAGAATATTCTTGATCACAACATCGTTTCATTCCCTAAGGCAATGTGGTATATGAGCCGTTTCACAAACTACATGTCAGAGGAAAAAGGTAACTGGTATATTGCACAGTGTCCTGTATTCGAAGAGGGACAGAAGTGTTCTGTAGGTATCGGTGGTACAGGTACAGTTGTTACACAGCAGTCAGAGGCTCAGGAGCTTGCAGCAGAATTCCTTTGCTGGGCTAAGATGTCTGAGGAAGGTGAGCAGAATATCTGGGATACACTTGGATTTGACGTATGTAATACAGCTTGCTGGACAGATGATGCATTTGCACATGATGAGAACAACCAGTACAACCAGTTCTTCATCAACGCTCCATACGATGTTCTTAACTCTATCGGAATGGACAACATTGGAAAGATTTCTGTAGTAGCTATCAGCCCAACAATTAATGAGTATGTATGCAATACAACTCTTAATGAGGTACTTGAGGATCCGGATTATAGCGTAGAAGACGCATTGCAGGAACTTCAGGATGCTGTAGATATGGAACAGTAATAGAATAATCCAACTGTTTTATGAATTTATAAGGGGAGGTTTTCGGAGGCTCGTCCTCCATGCCTCCCCTTTATTATTAGAAAGAGGTGCGTAAATTGAAGATCAAAAAATTCTTATATTCACAAAAAGTTGCGCCGTATATTTTCGTAATTCCATTTATTCTGAGTTTTGCATTTTTTTGGGTATATCCTCTTATTTCATCTGTTACGATGAGTTTTCAGGATATCACACCGTTAGAGACAAAGTTTGTTGGAATAGAAAACTATAAAAAGCTGCTGGGAGATAAAGTTTTCCTTACGGCAATTAAGAATAGCGCAACATATATGTTTTGGACATTAGTACTGCTTATTCCATTTCCAATGCTTTTCGCAGTACTTATGGATAGCAAACTTGTTAAGGCAAAAGGAGTATGGAAAGCAATCCTTTATATGCCTGCTCTTACATCAGTAGTTATTTCAGGTACATTATTCCGTCTTATGTTTACAGAGTACAGCACAGGACAGATGAATAAGATACTCGCATTCTTTGGAATGGAGCCGTTCAAATGGCTTAAGGTAGGCTGGACTGGAATGGCTGCACTTTTAGTAGTAGCATGCTGGCGATGGACAGGCGTAAATATGCTGTATTTCCTGTCAGGACTTAAATCTATTGATGCATCATTATATGAAGCAGCAGACATTGATGGAGCATCAGGATGGCAGAAATTCCGCTATGTGACATTACCATTACTGAAACCTACAACGATCTACGTTCTTACAATTTCAATCTACGCAGGACTTGCAATGTTCCTTGAGTCATATATGTTATGGGCTGGTAACAACTCACCTCATAATATTGGATTGACTATCGTAGGTTATCTGTACAAACGTGGTATTGAGAAAAACGATATGGGTTATGCATGTGCTGTAGGTATGGTACTTTTAGTTATTGCACTTGTAATCAATGTCGCTCAGCTTATATTAAATGGTACATTTAAGAACGAGGAGGACTAAAAAGATGGCAGATAAAAAGAATAAAGTACGTTCTGTCTCTGATACACCAAGACACAAAATTGGTGTTATATTAGGCACAGGATTCTTCGTTATATTATGTTTAATTATTATTTTCCCGGTATTTGCAGGCTTACTTGCATCATTTAGACCTGGTAAAGTACTTATCAGAAAAGGACTTTCACTTGATCTGGATATTTCAACAATGAGTCTTGACAACTACACATACCTGTTTTCGGGAAATGCAGACAGTCTTAAATATTTTATGTGGTATAAGAATTCACTTATCATCACTATTGTTACTGTTGCCCTTACACTTATCATTTGTTATTTTGTTGCATATGGTCTTACAATGTACAATTATAAGCTCAAGAATTTTCTGTTCTTCCTTGTTATTGCTACAATGATGGTACCTTTTGAGATACTTATGCTTCCTCTTTACAAAGAGATTATTGCGTTGAAATTGATTGATACGTATGTAGGTGTTATTATAACCGGACTTTGTTCAGCATCAACGATATTCTTTTTCAGACAGTATCTGATGGGTCTTCCAAAAGAGTTACTCGATGCAGCAAGAATTGATGGGGCTACAGAATATGGTATTGCAACAAAGATTATTCTTCCGCTCACAAAACCGGCATTCGCATCTATGGGTATCCTTAGTGCGATGGGTGTATGGAATGCAATACTTTGGCCATTACTTGTATTAAAGGGAGCTGAGAAGTTTACACTTCCAATTGGACTTAACACACTTCTTACACCATATGGAAATAACTATGATATGCTTATTGCAGGATCGATGTTCGGAATTTTACCTATATTTATAATTTTCCTCATCTTCCAGAAGTATATCATTGATGGAATGACAGCCGGAGCGGTTAAAGGTTAGAATAGTAATAGAAATAGAATAGTACAACTGATTATTTTAATGTAGCACAAAAAGTTACTGCCAGTGTAACTTGTACCGACAGTAACCCGAAAGGAGAGATTATGTCAAAACTTATAGTAAATAACGAGGCAAAAAAGAGCACAATTGCTCCTGAAATCTACGGACATTTTTCTGAGCATCTCGGAAGATGTATATATGAAGGTCTGTATGTTGGTGAAAATTCAGACATTCCAAACGTAAACGGTATGCGTACAGATGTTGTCGAGGCTTTAAAGGAGATGAAGATACCTGTACTACGCTGGCCGGGCGGCTGCTTTGCAGACGAGTATCATTGGATGGATGGAATCGGACCAAAAGAAAACAGAAAGAAAATGATCAATACCCACTGGGGCGGTGTTGTCGAGGATAACAGCTTCGGAACTCACGAGTTTTTTGAACTTTGTCGTCAGTTGGGCTGCAAGACATATGTAAATGGTAATTTAGGAAGCGGAACAGTCCGTGAGATGAGTGAGTGGGTTGAGTACATTACTTTCAACGGGGTATCACCTATGGCTGATCTTCGTAAGGCAAACGGACATGAGGAACCTTGGACTATCGACTATTTCGGTGTAGGTAACGAGAACTGGGGTTGTGGCGGAAATATGCGCCCGGAGCATTATGCCGACGAGTACCGCAGATATCAGACTTATGTCAGAAACTATGCAGGCAATCAGCCTATCCAGAAAGTTTGCTGCGGACCAAACGTAGATGACTATGAGTGGACAAAAAAGGTCATGGCTACATGTTTTGATCACTGCGAGCCAAAATTCCATGGTCTTATGGATGGTCTTTCACTTCATTATTACACTCTTCCTGAGACTGAGGATGATTGGAATATAAAGGGAAGTGCTACAGATTTTACAGAGGACATTTTCTATCAGACACTTAAGAGGGGATATTTTATGGATGAGCTCATCAACCGCCATGGAGCGATCATGGACGAGTATGATCCTGATAAAAACATAGGGCTTATCGTTGATGAGTGGGGTATCTGGTCAGATGTAGAGCCGGGTACAAACCCAGGTTTCTTATACCAGCAGAACACAATGCGTGATGCACTTGTTGCCGGTATGACTCTCAACATTTTCAACAAACATTCTGATCGTGTAAAGATGGCTTGTATCGCACAGCTTATCAATGTACTCCAATCAGTAATGCTCACAGACGGTGAGAAGATGATAAAGACACCTACATACTATGTATTCCACATGATGCGTCATCATCAGGGAGCTTCCCTCCTTGACAGCCAGCTTGTAGGCGGTGGCACAGTAGGTGCAGGAAAGAATGAGCTTCCAAAGGTCATCGAGTCAGTTTCTGAGGATGCAGACGGAGTGATCACAGTTACACTTACAAACAACTCACTTGAGGCAGCAGAGGATATCGAGATCCAGCTTACAAATGAGGGAGACAAATACAGTGTGACAGAGGCAAGATACATCACAGGAGCTATGGATGCATACAACACATTTGAGGCACCTGAGGTAGTTGACGAGAAAGATTTTACAACATATGAGAAAACAGCAGCCGGTGTAAAGGTTACACTTCCTGCATGTAGTGTTGTAACACTACGACTCGCAAAATAATCTGCGATATAAGGGAATTTGTAATGAAATAGTTACGAACAGGTGGACATAAGGTAGGGACTAAAAAGGAAGGACAGATAGCATATGTCACGTGGATTAAATTACGACAACAAAATATTAGCCATAGTAAACGCAGTAGTGGATATTATAATTCTTGGAATTTTCTGGTTTGTAACAAGCATTCCGATCTTTACCATTGGAGCATCGACATCGGCTGTTTACTACACGATAAATAAGTGCATAAGAAACAGAAAAAGCTATGCTTATATGGAATACTGGAAGGCTTTTAAGAGCAATTTCAAACAGTCTACACTTGCGTGGCTCATATGGCTGATACCGGCAGCATTTCTTGTTACGGATTGTATTCTTATGAAGCAGCAGCTTAAGGCAGGCGCACCTCTAGGAGCAATGTATTACTTCTTTTTAGTTCTGGCAGGAGCTGCACTCGCGTGGGCATTTTATCTGTTTCCTTATATATCAAGGTTCGAGTGTACGGTAAAGGAGGCACTGAAAAAATCATTGTTTATGATGATAGCTAACCTTGGCTGGTCAATCGTGCTTGTAGCCGTATTTCTGTTCATACTGTTTTGGTGCAGAGATTTAATGAGCTTGTTTGTACTGTTCCCGGGAGGCTTTGGAGCAGTGAAAAACTACATTCTGGAGAAAGTATTTAAAAAGTACAGAACCCCGGAAGATATTGCGAAGGAGCTTGAGGAAAACCGTACATACGCAAGCTAGTGCAAAAAGGTGGGGAATACCCACCTTTTTGTGTATAAAATCTATATAGGAGAAGAGACATGGATTTGAAAAATATCAAAATAGAAGATCCGTTTTGGGGACATATGCAGCAGCTTGTGACGGATGTTGTCATTCCGTTTCAGGAGAGCGTACTGCATGACGAGCAGCCTGATGTGGAAAAGAGCCACGCGATCGAGAATTTCAAGATCGCGGCAGGACTTTCCGAGGGCGAGTTCTACGGCATGGTCTTTCAGGACAGTGATGTGGCAAAATGGCTCGAGGGTGTAGCGTATTCCCTTGTCATAAAGCCGGATGCTGATCTGGAAAAGAGAGCTGATGAAATCATAGATATCGTGGCAAAGGCGCAGCAGCCTGACGGATATCTCAATACTTATTTTACGATAAAAGAGCCTGAGCATCGTTGGCAGAACCTGCTTGAGTGCCATGAGCTTTACTGTGCAGGACATATGATGGAGGCTGCGGTTGCGTATTATCAGGCTACCGGCAAGGATAAGCTGCTTAAAGTCATGGAGGGTATGGCAGGTCATATCATAGACAGATTCGGACCTGATAAAATCACTGGCATACCGGGACATCAGGAGGTCGAGATCGGTCTGATGCGCATGTACCATGTGACAGGCAATGAGGCTTACAAGAAGCAGGCACGTTATTTCCTTGAGGAGAGAGGCAAAAATCCTGACTTTTTCGTGGAAGAGGCGGCAAAGCGTGACTGGAAGCATTTTGGCATGATACCTGAGGATACAAAGTATAATCAAAGTCATGCGACTATCTATGAGCAGGATGAGGCAGTAGGACACAGCGTGCGCGCGGTCTATATGTATACAGCCATGGCAGATCTGGCAGCGACCGAGCATGACGATAAGCTTTTTGCAGCCTGCGAACGTCTGTGGAACAATATGACACAGAAGAAAATGTATGTGACAGGCGGTATTGGCTCTACAGTCGAGGGCGAGGCATTTACAAAGGAGTATGAGCTTCCAAATGATATGGCATATGCAGAGACATGTGCGTCGATCGGACTCGTTTTTTTCGCAAAACAGATGCTTCGCATGAGTAAAAACGGCAAATACGCAGATGCTATGGAGCGTGAGCTTTACAATGGTATCATAAGCGGCATGCAGCTTGACGGAAAGAGATTTTTCTATGTCAATCCACTCGAGGTAAATCCGGGAGTGTCCGGAGAGATATTCGGCTACAAGCATGTGATACCAGAGCGTCCGGGATGGTATGCCTGTGCATGCTGTCCAC
This sequence comes from Acutalibacteraceae bacterium, assembly GCA_963586665.1. GTDB lineage: Bacteria > Bacillota > Clostridia > Lachnospirales > Lachnospiraceae > Roseburia. The sequence continues at coordinate 13,821 of CAVABC010000050.1, read as the reverse complement.
CAAACCTCGTGCGTATGGTTACATCGCTCGGCAAGTATGCGTGGGATGAAGAGGCTGATACGATCTACTCACATCTTTTCATAGGTCAGGAAGCAAAGCTTGAAAAAGCTGACATCAGGGTATCAGGCATTTATCCGTGGGGCGGAAATGTATCCTACACGGTAAGCCCAAAGACCGATGATGAGTTTACACTTGCCATCCATATACCGGGATATTTGAAGAAATTCAAGACTACATTAAACGGCAAGAGCTTTAACACAAAGGATCTTGTAAAAGACGGATACCTTTATATAGAAAGAAAATGGCACAATGGTGACTGCATAGAGCTGACATTTGATATGGATATCCGCACGATATATGCAAACACAAACGTGCGCGAGGACATAGGCTGCGTGGCTCTCATGAGAGGCCCGGTGGTGTACTGTTTCGAGGGCGTGGACAATGAAGGTGATGTGCAAAGTCTCCTGATCGATACCGCAAAGATATCCGAGGCATCCGTAACAAAAGTGCAGGATGGCATATTACAGGGAGCAACGGTGCTTGAGGTTTCGGCAGTAAGGCTTCAAAGCACGGATGATCTGTACTCTGAACAGCCGCCTGCAAGAAAGAGTGTAAAGGCAAGAGCCATTCCGTATTATATGTGGGGCAATCGAGGACTTAATCAGATGCGCGTGTGGATGCATATGGTGTGATATGGGCAATATTGCTATAATAGTACGTGTAAATGCTCTTTTATATAAAATGGTAAAATTTCATCGTAAAAAGATGAAAAACTTGTTTAAATTTACGCGGATTTGTGTTATTATATTTTTGTTGGATGGTTAGAATTGAATAAACAAATAAAAACAACCAAACAAAAGTTAAAACAAATAACTTAATCCAATAACCAACTAAAGTAACCTATTAATTAATAATCATATAACATAAAGGAGAGGGATTATGTTAGCAGTTAAAAATTACAAATTCTGGTTTTGTACAGGATCACAGGATCTGTACGGAGATGAGTGTCTGGCAAATGTAGCAGCTCACTCAAAAGAGATCGTTGCAAAGTTAAATGAGTCAGGAGTACTTCCATTTGAAGTAGTATGGAAGCCTACACTTATCACAAACGAGCTTATCAGAAAGACTTTTAATGAGGCGAACACAGATGACGAGTGTGCCGGTGTTATCGTATGGTGCCACACATTTTCACCTGCAAAGTCATGGATCTTAGGTCTCAAAGAATTAAGAAAACCATTACTTCATTTACATACACAGTACAATGAAGAAATCCCATATGATACTATCGATATGGATTTCATGAATGAAAACCAGGCAGCTCACGGAGATCGTGAGTGGGGACACATCGTTACACGTATGGGTATCGAGAGAAAAGTTGTTGTCGGACACTGGTCTGATCCTGTTGTGCAGGGCAAGATCGCATCATGGCAGCGTGTAGCAGTCGGTGTTGTAGAGAGCAGCCACATCCGTGTAATGCGTGTAGCTGACAACATGAGAAACGTTGCAGTTACAGAGGGTGACAAGGTAGAGGCTCAGATCAAGTTTGGCTGGGAAGTAGACGCTTACCCTGTAAACGAGATCGCAGAGGCTGTTGCAGCAGTATCAGAGTCAGATACAAATGCACTCGTTGACGAATACTATGACAAATACAATATCTTACTCGAGGGCAGAGATCCTGAGGAGTTCAAAAAGCATGTTGCTGTACAGGCACAGATTGAGCTTGGTTTCGAGAGATTTCTTGAGGAGAAGAACTATCAGGCAATCGTTACACACTTTGGTGACCTTGGCGCATTAAAACAGCTTCCGGGACTTGCTATCCAGCGTCTTATGGAAAAAGGCTACGGCTTTGGAGCAGAGGGAGACTGGAAAGTTGCTGCAATGGTACGTCTCATGAAGATCATGACAACAGGCATGAAGGATGCAAAGGGTACATCAATGCTCGAGGACTACACATACAACCTCATGAAGGGCAAAGAGGGAATTCTCGAGGCTCATATGCTTGAGATCTGCCCTACAATCGCAGACGGTCCTATCAGCATCAAGTGCAATCCTCTTTCAATGGGTGACAGAGAAGATCCTGCAAGACTTGTATTTACATCAAAAGAGGGTACAGGTATCGCAACATCACTTGTTGACCTTGGCGATCGTTTCCGTCTCATCATCAACACAGTTGACTGCAAAAAGACAGAGAAGCCTATGCCAAAACTTCCTGTAGCTACAAACTTCTGGACACCACAGCCAGATCTTTACACAGGAGCAGAGGCTTGGATACTCGCAGGAGGAGCACATCATACAGCATTCACATATGATCTTACTGCAGAGCAGATGGGTGACTGGGCTGCTGCAATGGGTATCGAGGCTGTATTTATCGACAACGATACAACAATCAGAAACTTCAAGAAAGACCTTATGCTTGGAAACATTTTCTACAAATAAAATAAGTTGTTTTATGTAAAAAAGTGCATTCTTTACATATTATATTGAGAAAGCCGCTACGTAGAGCAGTGGCTTTCTTATTATATGTGAAGCTTCCTAAACTGCGCTGGCGTCATGCCTGAAAGTTTTTTAAACATCACAATAAAATGACTGGCATCGGAATACCCCACATCAGCAGCAATATCCTGTATTTTCCGCTTGCTGTTTATCAGCAGCAATTCTTTCGCCTTATTGATACGATAGTTCGTCAGATATTCATAGACCGAACAGTTCATGAACTCAGTAAAAATGCGTGAAAGATATTGCTGCGACACAAATACACTGTCAGCCAGCTCTTTTGCACTGATGTCATCCATATAATGTTCTTCAATGGCATCTACAACAGGCTTTATAAATCTTGCAAAATTAGGATCATCCTTTCCATGCACGTAATTAGTCTGATCCGAAAGTAAAAGCATGATGCCGTAACAGTCAAGCGATAGTGTCCGTGTATCATTGCCTCGCTCTTTAAAATGCTGCACAGCCCTTGAGATTGCAGCAGAAAGCTCTTTCCCTTTATTCTCCTCGATCAGCCAATATCCGTCCTTATTAAACATATCTTTAAACGCAGGCTCCATTGTGCCGGTAAAAGTGGCAAATTCTGTTTTCCAGTGTAAATGGTTATTGATAGAATCAGATTTATTGTGATAGGAATGTGCCACATATGGTGCGATAAGAATTCCCTGACCTTTTTGAAGTTCTACTGTATGTCCAATCTGAGAGCTGTGATCAAGTGAGCTGATGTCATTTGAACTACTAGCATATAAATTATTATCATGTAAGCTATTATCATTCAAATTACCATCATATGAATTATTGCCATGTGAACTGCCATCATGCGAACTATGATCCGATACTTTTTTGTCATATATCGTCACCACCCCGACGCCCTCCTGCGTCTGTAAATAATGGTACAGCGGAAATCCATTAGGACGGTTCACGCTTTCCTGTTCCCAATCATTGCCAACCGAGTCGAATTGAAACGGTTCTTTTGCAAAATTGCTTCCAAAATATATCGGCATCTTTTCTCCCTTAGTTTCAAAATGTTATATAAAATGGTTTATGATGTTATACCATTTCCCCATGAAATGTTATATGATAACCATATCACAAGACGGAAAACTTTTCTATAATGGAGGTAAAAAATGCAGTCAAAATTTAAGAGAATTCTCTTCGGAGGAGATTACAACCCTAACCAGTGGCCGGAAGAGGTATGGAAAGAAGATATGACCTACTTCAAGGATGCACATATAAACAGTGCTACAATAAATGTTTTCTCATGGGCTAAAATACAGCCATCAGAGAACGTATACGATTTTTCACAGCTTGATAAGATCGTGGATATGCTTTCAGTTGAAGATTACGATATTGTTATGGCAACATCTACAGCAGCACTTCCTGCATGGATGGTAAAGAAATATCCTGAGACAATGAGTACAGATTTCGAGGGACGCCATCATAAGTTTGGCGGCAGACACAATTTCTGTCCAAACTCTTTGGTATATCAGAAATATGCAAAAGCACTTGCAACAGAGCTTGCAAAACGCTATGGCAGTAACAAAAATATCTCAGTATGGCATATTAATAATGAGTACGGTGGATATTGCTACTGCGATAACTGCCAGAAACAGTTCAGAGTGTGGCTCAAGGACAAATACAAGACAATCGAGGCAGTAAATGAGGCATGGAACACAGAATTCTGGGGACATACTTTTTATGATTGGGATGAGATAGTTGTTCCAAACCAGCTCAGCGAGGAATTTTTACCGGACATGACTATGTTTGCAGGAATTTCAATCGACTACAGACGTTTCTACTCAGACAGCATGTTAAACTGCTACAAGATGGAACGCGATGCGATAAAAGAGATCTGCCCTGATGTATTTATCACAACAAATCTCATGGGTACTTTCAAGGGACTCGATTATTTCAAATGGGCAAAGGAAATGGATATCGTTTCATGGGACAACTATCCTGCATACGATACACCGTGGAGCATGGTTGCCATGACACACGATCTCATGCGCGGATTAAAGGATGAGCCTTTCATGCTCATGGAGCAGACTCCAAGCCAGCAGAACTGGCAGAAATACAACTCACTCAAGCGTCCGGGACAGATGCGCGCGCAGAGCTATCAGACTGTAGCCCATGGCGCGGATACTATCCAGTTTTTTCAGCTCAGAAGAAGTGTTGGCGGATGCGAGAAATTCCACGGAGCAGTTATTGCACATGCCGGAGCAAACAACACAAGGGTATTCAGAGAGACTGCACAGCTTGGAAGAGAGCTTGAGAGCTTTGGAACAAAGACACTCGGCTCACGCAATAATTCCCAGGTTGGTATCATCTTTGATTGGGATAACTACTGGGCACTCGAGTACACAAGCGGTCCTACACAGGATTTAAAATATGTCGATCAGATACATCAGTACTATGAGTATTTTTACAACAACAATATCTCTGTTGACATGATACCTGTTGACGCTGATTTTTCAAAATATAAAGTAATTGCCGCACCCGTGCTTTACATGATAAAAGTCGGCATGAAAGAAAAACTTGAGGAATTCGTTAATAATGGTGGAACTCTCATCACAACATTTATGAGTGGTATCGTAAACCAGTCAGATAACGTATATCTCGGTGGCTATCCGGGACCACTCCGCGAAATGGCAGGCGTATGGGTTGAGGAAATCGATGCACTCGCACCTGAACAGTTCAACACTGTAAAATTTGCTGACGGAACAGAGTACAAATGCAATCTTCTCTGCGATCTTATGCACACAGAAGGCGCAGAGGTATTGGCTTCTTATGAAAGTGATTTTTATGCCGGAATGCCTGCTGTTACAAAAAACAGCTATGGAAAAGGCGAGGTATACTATGTTGCCACACAGTTTGAGGCTGCTGGTCTTGCGAAAGTTCTTGACGAAGTGACAAAAGAAAGTGCCGTATCAGGTGTCATTGCTGAAAAGACAGGACTCGAGATTACATGCCGCGAGAGTAATACAACACGCTTCTACTTTGTGATGAATTTCACTGATGAGGAACAGGTTCTCCCAGCAAGTCTTGCCGGAAAGGCTGATCTCATAACGGGAGAGATTTCAAAGGAAAATGAAGTCATGAAGAAATGGGATGTTAAGATACTTCAGGAAGAGTTATAATTTCATATCTGATATCTAATATTTGATACTTAAAGATAAAAAACGGTTGCAAGTTTAATAAATGAAGGCTTGCAACCGTTTTTTAGATTAAATAATAGTTCTGGTGTAAATTCTATTTAAAAAATCCCCCCAACTGCTTTTTAAACAGCACTACAGCAAGCAACGCGGTAAGAAAATCGGAAACAGGCTGTGCCGCTATGACTCCGGTATAGCCGATTGCCTTTGAGGCAGCAAAAATGACTATCGCAAAAATGAGTCCCTGTCTTGAAACAGACAGCCAGAAAGCACCGGACGCTTTTCCGGCAGACTGGAAAGTACAGGTTGTTACGAGGACAACCGCTATAAATATTATTCCGAGCTGTTGAAAACGCAGCATCGAAACACCGGCAGATACGATCCCGGGCTGATCCATGAATATCTGAATGAGAGGCTTTGCGGCAACGCAGAGTATGACTGCAAGTACGGCTGCCAGTCCACATTCGAATTTGTAACAAAACGCAAGAATATCCTTAAGACGTTTTTGGTTGTCAGCACCGTAATTGTAGCCGATAAGAGGCTGACCGCCAAAGGCAAAGCCTACGAGTACGAGCACCGCTATCATATTTACTTTCATGACAATACCCATAGCAGCAACCTTTTCATTGCCGTATGGCAGCAGAAATCTGTTGGTCATCATGATACCAAGGCTCTGCATCAGATTAGTGATAGATGCCGGAATACCTATTGCAAATATAGGCTTAAGCTCGTCAGCCTTAATATAAAAGCCCTTTGGATTTACGGAAAGCTTTTTACTTTTCTTAAGTAAAAACCATGTGAAATAAGCATCCGTAAAAATATATCCGATAACAGATGCTGTGGCTGCACCGCCTGCTCCAAGACCAAGAACCGAGATAAATATCGGATCGAGGATGATATTTACGATAGCACCGAGTACTGAACCTATCATGGCAGGATTGGCAAAGCCCTCCGTGCGGAGCTGATTAGACGGTGTAAACGAAAGTATGATAAAAGGTGAACCTAAAACTATTCCGGTGTAATACTGGCTCGCGTATTTATAGGTTGATGCATCAGCACCAAGCACCTTAAGTATCTGTGGTCTGAAAAGCATCATAACGATTATTACAAGTATTCCGCAGAGTATCGCTCCGTAAAAGCAGAAAACGCTCATTCGTTTTGCATCGTCATCCTGTTTTTTACCAAACATACGTGAGATGACGGAGCTTCCACCGAGTCCGAAAATATCTCCGAGGGCGATCATAAGTGTAAATATAGGTGATCCAAGTGATACACCTGCCACTAGATCAGTGTTTCCTGTTCCGGCAATAAAGTAGGTATCTACCATATTGTATACAAGTGAGATCACCATACTGAAAACAACCGGTAAAGCCATCGTGAAATAGGCTTTGTGAACAGGTGCTTTTTCAAAAAGTTCATTATTCATTTGTTATTTCTCCATCAATTATTTTTATTGCATATTTCTCCAGATCAACTTTTCCGGCTACGACCTCGATTCCATCTGCCATGAGACGGTCAGCCTGTTCATCCGGACCACCAAAAGCAAATGCACCTGACAGCTCGCCCTTTGCATTTACCACTCTGTAGCAGGGGATAGTCGAAGAATCTGGATTTTTGTGCAGGGCATTTCCTACCGCGCGGCACATTTTCCTGTTGCCTGCAAGCTCAGCAACCTGGGCGTATGTGGCAACTTTTCCTTTTGGAATTTTTTTGACAGCTTCGTAAATGCGTTTAGTCGGGCTGTCGGTCACTATGGCATAGCTGTCTGCGATCATATTTCTGATAGCGTCATCAGGCACAGTACCATCGAGAATTATGGTATTCCAGTTGTCCTTATTCAGATGCCAGCCGGGGATCACGGACGCAAATGCATCACGCCAGAAATCACGCCATGCGGGACTTACCTTGACATTTAAGTTGATAAATCCATCACGCTCATATGTCCACAAAAAGGCTTTTTTTGAACCTTTTACCCTGACAAGCTGCCAGTTTGGATCGTGGAAGGGAGCTTCCTGATAGGTGTCCGGAAATGATAATCCGTATTCTAATGCTTCTTGTCTTGTATTCATAGATTTAGTCTGCTTTCATAAGAAATAAAATAGACGCAGGGCACTTGAAAATACAAATGCCCTGGTGTATAATCTACTAAGAAAGGTTATCGGATGTGTTATCTGATTGCCCTCAGTTGAGACTATGAAATAGCATCAGACTTTGGTAGAGTGGGATGCTATTTCTTTTTGTCGTTGTGGTTATCTATGTAAGATAGAGCCGCAAAAACAATTCCCCTGCCTTCAGTTCAATTATACATTTAAATTATAGCATAGAAAGAACAAATGTTCAATTCTGAAATGACAAATTTATTGACTTAATTCCCCATACAACTCCTCAATCTCCCCATCTTCCTTAGAATTAACAAACACAAGTGTATCATCCGTTTTTATCATAAGAATAGGAGAGAATCCGTTGATTTGCCACAATCCGCAAATGGTTATATAATGTTACGATAAAAATCAAATAAACATCTGATTGGAGATATTATGAATTTATATGAACAGATAAAACAAAAGGATGCCTGCGCATTCACACATGGCGGCAAATTCCACGCGGATGATGTATTTTCTTCCGCGCTTTTGCTGTATATAAACCCGGAGATAAGCATTTCAAGAGGCAACAAAGTGCCGGATGATTTTACAGGCATAGTGTTTGATATAGGAAGAGGTGAATTCGACCACCATCAGAAGGACAGCCGCATCAGGGAAAACGGAGTGCCATACGCAGCATTTGGTCTGCTGTGGGAAGCTTTGGGAGATCAGATACTTGGTGAGGAGCTGGCGGCAAAATTTGATGAGGCGTTTGTCCAGCTGCTTGATAATAACGACAATACAGGCGAGAAAAACGAGCTTGCCACTCTGATTGGCAATTTCAACCCTGCATGGGATGCAAAGGGCGGCAGTGACGAGGCATTTTTTCAGGCGGTAAGCGTGGCTGGAATGATACTCGAGAACAAATTTGAGCGATATCGCGGCAATGAGAGAGCTGATAAGAGAGTGGAAGAATTACTTGAAAAGCATGATCCTTCAAGCAGGATACTCGTACTTCCTGAGTTTATCCCATGTCAGAAAGCTTTGAGCGAGACTGATATAGCATTTGTCATTTTCCCATCGAACAGGGGCGGTTATTGTATACAGCCTCAGGAAAGAGAGTATTCGATGAATTACAAATGTTCGTTTCCGGCAGAGTGGCTCGGACTTGAGGGAGAAGAGCTGGTAAATGCGACCGGACTTTCGAGTGCGATATTCTGTCATAAAGGCGGCTTTATCATGACTGTTGGAGAGCAGGACGAGGCAATAAAGGTATGCGAGAGGGCACTTGATATTTATGAGGAAAATTCCGTGATAGTTCACTACGGACATATCGCAGAAAACGCTCCAGAAAATAATACAGATAATAATATATCAAATGCAGATACTATAGATGAAATGCTCTTACATACGGCAAAGCTGCGCGGCATAAAGGGAGTGCGCATCTGCCATGTGGATGCAATGCCGATCCCGGAGCTTGAAGTGACGAAGGATGATGATACAGTTTACGCTGAGGTATCAATGGAAAAATCACAGTGGAAATCCTATGTCAAGGATCACGTAAAGGAAATCCTTAAGTATAAGCCAGAGGCGGTGTATGTTGACGGAGATGTATTTTCAACATATCCGTTTGTTCGCGCACTTCGCAAAAAGCATGTTCCGGTACTTACGATGATAGAAAAAGACGGCAGGAAAATGATAGTCAAAATTCCATAAAAATACTGATTTTTGTGTTGCGCTCTGATATAATGGGCGTATCGAATTTGTAATAAAGAGGAGAATGAAAATGCAGACAGGAAAAGCAATATCCATCCCATCAATTCTTAAGGTGGGCAATGGAACACTTGGCAAAATAGGAGAATATTTACAGGCTGAGGGACTGACACAGGTGGTCATGTTCCTCGGAAACGGACTTATCGATATGTTCGGTGAGACCGTGATGGAGTCGCTTAAGGCGGCTGATATAAAGGTGCTTGAATACAGCGAGCTTGACACAGTTGAGATAGATGATATAATCACACTTGCTTTTGCAATCCCTAACAAGGCAAAGGCGGTCATCTCGATAGGTGGCGGAAAGGTCATAGATGCCGGAAAATATGCGGCATTTCTCAGAAACCTTCCGTTTATCAGTGTGCCGACCTCCAGCTCGAGTGACGGATTTTCGAGTGCGAGTGCATCACTTCTGGTGCATGGCAAGCGCACCTCTGTTCCGGCAAAGTTGGCGCACGGTATCATAGTGGATACGCAGGTCATCCGCACAGCTCCTGAGAAGTTCATATACTCGGGAATAGGCGATATGGTCTCAAAGATCACGGCACTTTACGACTGGATCTACGAGGAAAAATGCGGCTGTGGCGTGGTAAATGATTTTGCGGTGATGATAGCAAAAAAGGCGGTAAACAGCTTTGTCCGCACTCCTTATGAGACCATAAAGGATGAGCTTTTCTTAAAGGAACTGGTGGATTCACTTGCCATGAGCGGTATCGCAAACGAGATAGCCGGCAGCAGTGCTCCGACCAGCGGAAGCGAGCATCTGATATCGCATGCACTTGATAAGCTTTTAGAACATCCGCAGCTTCACGGCATACAGGTCGGAGTGGCAACCTACATCATGAGCGTGGTGCAGGATCACAGATATGTAAGGATACGTGCAGTACTTGAGGAAACAGGCTTTTTCGACTATGTTGCCACACTTGGCATGAAAAAGCAGGATTTCTGTGATGCTATAGACATGGCACCGTCTGTAAAACCTTTCAGACACACATATCTTCATGAGCAGCAGTATCGTGACGCAGCAAAGAAACTGGTCATGGAGGATGAGATCCTTGGAAGGATACTGAAGTAAAATCAGACTGTAAAAATGTAAAGAGGTAGAGTATAAATGGCAATAAATAAAAACGGTATAGTAGTTCTCGGAGCTGTATTTGTGGACATCAAGGGATACCCTGATGGGGCATATATCCCTGATGGCAGAAATGCCGGCTCAATAAAATACATCCACGGAGGCGTGAGCCGTAACGTGGTAGAGGATATCGCAAATATTGAGCTTCGTCCTACATTTCTTGGAATAGTTGACGATACAGCTTTAGGAAGCGATGTCATCAAAAAGCTCGAAAATCACAAGGTAAATACAGAGTACATGCAGGTCATTCCAAACGGTATGGGAACCTGGCTTGCGGTATTTGACGAGAGAGGTGATGTGGCAGGATCAATCTCGCAGAGACCTGATCTGTCTGCGATACAGACCATGCTCGAGGAAAAGGGAGATGAGATCATCTCCAATGCCGACTCGGTAGTTATCGAGGTGGACATGGACAAGGATATCGTAAAGCTTGTCATCAAACTTTGTGAAAAATATAACAAAAAGCTCTTTGGTGTGGTAAGCAACATGAGCATAGCTGTGGAGAGACGTGATCTATTACAGAAGTTTGACTGTGTTGTCTGCAACAAGCAGGAGGCGGGCATATTTTTCCTCGATGATTTCTCTGAAAAAACAGCAGATGAATTGCAGGACATCATCACAGAAAAGCTTAAAGCTGCCAATATTCCATCAGTTGTTGTGACGATGGGAGGCGAAGGCTCAGTATATGCAAGCCTAAGCGGTGACAAGGGCTTCTGCCCTGCCTTCAAGGTTCAGGTAAAGGACACAACAGGCGCGGGCGATTCGTTCTGTGCCGGTGTGGCATGTGGACTTACATACGGAAAGACTCTGGCAGAGGCTGTTGAGATAGGTACAAAGCTAGCCGCATCTGTCATCACATTATCAGAGAATGTCTGTCCTAGATTTTTACCGGCAGAGCTTGGTATTGAGGAATATCAGTAATGTACGAGAAAAATATAGAGCCGGTTGCCATCATGCACACGGGTTTTGGTGAAAAGTTCGGTATTCCAAGACAGAGCGGACTTGTTCCTGAGGCGGCAGGACGTATCATATTAGAACCAAAATACAGAAATCCTGACGCACTGCGCGGTATAGAAGAGTTCTCACATTTGTGGATAATATGGGGCTTTTCCAAAAACAAAGTGGAGAAGTTTACTCCTCTTGTATCGCCACCGCGGCTTGGCAGAAAGGAAAAACGAGGTGTATTTGCCACGAGATCACCATTCCGCCCAAACGGCATGGGGCTTTCATCGGTAAAGCTTGAAAAAGTAGACTGGCATACCCCGAAAGGTCCTGTGATATATGTATCCGGTGTGGATATGCTTGACGGCACGCCTGTGTACGATATAAAGCCGTATCTGGCATATGCCGATTCGCATGCGGATGCGGTGGACGGTTTTGCAGGAGAGCACAGATGGGATACGGTATCAGTAAGCTGGCAGGATGATCAGGTTAGATCGCGCCTTACCGAGGAGCAGAGCATTGCGGTAGAGCATATACTTGCACAGGACCCCCGGGCAGCCTACAATAAGGAAAAAGATTATATCTATGGCATGAGATATGAAGATTTTGATGTGCGTTTTGTCGCTGATGCCGATGCAAAAAAGATCGAGATTGTTGATATTGTGCCGTGCGGAGCAGATTATCAAAATGTTAAATAATTGATAACGCAGATAACGAGCATACTGTAATGTGCAGGCAGTGGTATATATTTAATATATGCATATGTCGGGAATTGCAAACGATATTGTATAGGTGTACAATAATATATATGATAATTATTTCGTGAAAACGCAGATGGTATTGTTTTCATGGATATTAATTTATAATTACAATTACGAATAAGGAAGGTATACACAATGAAAACAGTAAAGGATTATATCAGAACTATCCCGGATTTTCCGGAAAAAGGCATCATGTTCCGTGATGTGACAAGTGTTATTCAGGATGCAGACGGACTTAAGCTTGCCATTGATGAGATGGTAAAAAAGCTTGAAGGTGTAGATTGTGATGTTATCGCAGGTGCGGAGTCAAGAGGCTTTGTATTTGGTATGCCTATCGCATATATTTTACATAAACCGTTTGTAATGATCAGAAAAGCAGGAAAACTGCCATGCGAGACTGTTTCAAAGACATATGATCTCGAGTACGGCACAGCTACTATCGAGATGCACAAGGATTCAATCAAGCCGGGACAGAAGGTAGTCCTCATTGATGACCTTATCGCTACAGGCGGCACTATGAAAGCAGCAGCAGAGCTTGTTGAGGAGCTTGGCGGAGAAGTTGTAAAGATGCTTTTCCTTATCGAGCTTGCCGGTCTTAAGGGAAGAGAATTCCTTTCAGACTATGATATTGACGCAGTTGTATCATATGATGGTAAGTAACAGTTGCGAATAATTTCATAATTTTGGCACATACTGATTTTAATTAAATGAACGGTAAGCACTGCTTACCTGTGAAAAAGGAGAGTCAGTATGTATCAGAAACAAGGAAAGTGGAGTCTCCGATTTTCGGAGGCTCCTTTTATATTGGAAAGCGGATCGGTTGTAGGAACCAAGGAGGGCGAGGGACCGCTCGGAGGACTTTTTGATCTGGTCGGTGATGATGATAAATTCGGACAGGATACCTGGGAAAAGGCGGAAAGCTCCATGCAGACGGATGCGCTGACCACGGCACTCGGAAAGGCAAACTTAGGTGCATCTGATATGGACTACGTATTTGCCGGGGATCTGCTCGGACAGTCCATGGCAACGACCTTTGGTGTGGAGAGCTTTCGCATACCATGGTTTGGTATTTACGGTGCTTGCTCCACCTGCGGTGAGGCAATCTCACTGGCTGCGGCATTTGTTGCGGCTGGGTATGCAAGATATGCAGCGGCAGTCACCTCAAGCCATTTCGGCAGTGCGGAAAAGCAGTTCCGTTTTCCAAACCAGTATGCCAATCAGCGTCCGATGTGCGCTACATGGACAGTGACCGGAAGTGCCGCATTCGTAATCGGACATGATGATAGCGTGAATATTAATGGCGATAGTAACGCGATAGCAAGTGTGAATAATAATGATAATGTTTGGGAAAAAAGCTGCATATCATCCAAGGAAACCTGTAAGAACGAAAGTAACAATCCACGGAAAGTACGTATTGAGGGTATAACAACCGGTGTTGTTGTAGATTATGGCATAAAAGATGCTATGAACATGGGCGCAGCCATGGCACC
>CAVABC010000049.1:0-22795 GCA_963586665.1 Acutalibacteraceae bacterium | reverse complement strand
CTAATCAGATTATTTCAAGGATATTATACCATGATTTTTCTACACCCAATAGGTGCAAAAAATATATTGATAAAAGTATGAGAAACACCAGTATTTATAAGGAAATATTAGATTCATAGGTAATGAACTTCACGGATTCAGGTATAAGCCACTTGCCAAAATCGAGGAGATGGAGGAACAGAATTACAACATGATTGATGACAGGCTCAACAATGGCGTGGAGAAATTCAATCGTGAGGAAGAAAAAAAAGAACAGCAGGAAAATCCGCAGGCTCGTTCTTCCTTAAAGGAGCGACTTGCAGCAAAACAGAAGGAAGTGGCACAGGGGAAAAATAAAGATTCCAAAGAGCAGGATAAAACTAAAAAGACGAACAGGGAGGAAATATAGGAATATGCCGGATTGGTACTGGAAACGGCAGAATAAAAGCAGGCTTGCAGGGAGGTGGATTGTCCGCCTTTCTGTAAGCTTTTTGTAGGTGTTTTTATTGGACACCATGAAATCTATAATGAAATCAGAAAGAGGAAAGGACTAGATTATGATGCATAGATTATATTATTGGATGTGGAAGTCGATTGGAGATAAAAAGTTTTGCAGGCATTGTTGCCTATTCTGCAAATTCTATGAAGTTTGCAGGCAGGATGGGGATTGTTCGTAAAAGATAAACCTGTCCTATAATATTCCCTATATAATACAAATGTGGTAAAATTTAGTCAAGTTTTTATCATAAGGGGCGAGATATATGCCAAAGGGGACTAATCAGAAGTTAAAGCTGTATTATCTTGCAAAAATCATGGTAAACAATACCGATGATGAACACGCAATGACTTTGCAGGATATAAAAAATGCACTGGAGCAGTATGAGATTACCGCAGACAGGAAAAGTCTGTATGATGATTTCAATGTGCTGCGTGATATGGGGATAGACATTCTCGGAGAACAGCGTGGCAGGAGCTATTATTATCATGTAGGAAAGAAAAAATTTGAACTGGCTGAACTGAAATTGTTGGTAGATGCAATCCAATCATCTAAGTTTATTACAGTGAAAAAATCACATGAACTGATTCGGAAATTAGAGAGCTTTGCAAGCAGATATGAAGCGTCGCAGCTTCAGCGACAAGTGGTGGTTGCCGGACGTATCAAGACTATGAATGAGTGTATTTACTACAATGTGGATGCGATACATTCAGCAATCGCCAACAATCGGATGATACAGTTTCAATATTTCCAATGGAATATCACGAAGAAAATGGAAATGCGTCATGACGGACAGTTTTATAAAATCAGTCCATGGGCATTGACATGGGATGATGAAAATTATTATCTGGTCGGATATGATGCACAGGCAGAGAAAATCAAGCATTATCGTGTCGATAAAATGCGGAAATTGTCGATAATGGAAGAAAAAAGAGAGGGCAGAGAGCATTTCAAACAGTTTAATCTTGCTTCCTATGCAAAAAAGAACTTTGGGATGTTTGGAGGGGAAGAAGTAAATGTTCGTATGCAGTTCTCTAATGATCTGGTAGGTGTTGTGATAGACCGATTTGGAAAAGATATTATTATATCTCCGGCGGATGAAGAACATTTCATAGTAAATGTGAATGTTGCAATCAGCAGTCAGTTTTTCGGCTGGGTGTTTGCACTCGGAACTGGTGTAAAGATATTAGCACCTGAAAATGTGGTAGAGCGTATGAAACAGGAAATAGATGCATTGCATGATTTTTATAACAAATAATGAAGGGAGTTGCAATATGGGATTATATGAAGATGATGGGGAATTTATAGATGATTTAATCGCATTTGACACTGCGAATAAATATGAGGAAAGCCTTAACAGCGGAAAAAAGAATGGCTGTTATATTGCTACTTGTGTATATGGTAGCTATGATTGTCCGGAGGTATGGACACTTCGCAGATTCAGAGACGATGTATTAAGGCATCATTTATGGGGACGGATGTTTGTGAGAGCATATTACTGTATCAGTCCCAGACTTGTAGAGAAATATGGTTCTGCAAACTGGTTCCGTAGAATATGGCGAAGATTCTTAGATTTTATGGTTGATAAGCTTCATGAAAAAGGTATTAAAGATACAAAATATACAGATTTGGATTAGTGTGAGCTGTAACATCGAACAGTCTGAATAATCTGCAAGGGGTGTTTATAGGACACCATAGAGTTTATAATAGGAACCATGATAGGGATAGTCCCTTGATTTGTTCAATACAGAGCATTTTTAGTGGTAATTGCATGAAGATATAATATTTGCTACTTTCCAAAAAAAATTACGAGTTCTCATAGTAATTGAAAGACGGCTATGGTATAATATTTCTGTTATGTGGATTTATTGTAGGATTCGCAAAGGAGAAATAGATGGACGTATCATATAACAAGTTTTTTAAGATACTGATTGACCGCAAAATGAAGAAAAAAGACATTTGCGAGCTGGCAGGGATTGGAACAAGTACTATGGCAAAAATGGCAAAGGATGAAAACGTATCCTTGGATGTTCTGGTCAGAATATGTCGGGTACTTGATTGTACGATGGATGACATCTTGGATGTACTCCCGGCAGAGAACGAGAAATAATATTGGAAAGGTGCGAAAAAATGAATAGACGAGAATATAGCGCAGGAGCAGTGAAGTTTTCGTTTTGGTTCATGGAATTTAAGACAGTGGTTAAGCTTTTGTCAGAGGGCATGACGCTGGATGAAATTAAGGAAAAGAACCAGAATGAAAATCTCTTTGGCGCACCGACTACACTTCGTGCAGGTCAGATATTTTCTACAGTATCGGCAAGAATAAAGGCACTTGATGCGTCTTTTTATCCGGTATTTATGGAAAGTGACTTAGCGACACAGAAGTTGTTTGCATTAGCAGGTGCAATGGCTCATGACACACTTTTCTTTGATTTTGTGTATGAGGTCGTAAGAGAGAAAATGATCATTGGAAACAATGAGTTTTCTGACAGTGATATAAGCATATTTTTTAAGAATAAACAGTTGCAGGACGAAAAGGTTGCAAAGTGGACGGATGCGACATTGAATCGTCTGGGAAAAACATATAAGACCATGCTTTTTGAATCCGGTATGACAGATAAGGGAATTCCCCGTATTATCTTAAAGCCAATCCTTGATCCGGTTATGGAACACTGGCTTTTTGATCACGACATGGAACCAATCGCAAAAGCACTTACGGGGGTACGATAATGGCAGGCATAGAAGAAAGACTGGACATAATGGAAGCAAAAATCAAGGAACCAAAGTTCCGTGATACCACAGGAAAGGCAAATGAGGTCAATTACTGGGTATTTGATTATGCTCCGGAGCATGAGCTGATTGTCCGTGACAGAATAGAATACTTGAAAAATAAAAATTCCAGAGGAACCGATGGCTTTGAACTGGTTGTATATGATTTATATGATCTGCTCATAGCACATTTGCAGGATAAAAATTTCATGGAAAAATGTTATCAGATGGAAGAAAAGAGGGGGATTGTAAAGGTTGCATCCGCAATACAGCGTTCTCTTAAAATCACCGATAAGGATAACATGATTGTGGAATATATTGCAGAGCATACACCGGAAAATTCCGTAGTGTTTCTGACAGGAGTGGGAAAATGCTATCCGTTGCTGCAATCACCGGAGGTATTCAACAAAATTCTTTACAATATGCCACAGCATTTTGCAAAGGTGCCTATGGTGCTGTTCTATCCGGGAACCTATACCGAACAGGAACTCATCATATTCAACGAAGTTCACGAAGATAATTATTACCGGGCATTCCGGCTGGTACGATAGGAGGTACGATAAATGCAGATAAGAGAAATGTTTGCAAAACCGATAGACCGTGATTTACAGGGGGTTATCATTGTAGGGCAGGACGAGACTGCCAATGTCAGGCAGGAATTAGAAGAATACGTTGTTACAAGGGAATTACAGAAGCATTTTGCAGATTTCTTTGCGGCATATAAGACCGGAATCACAGGGAATACATCAAAAACAGGTGTATGGATTTCCGGTTTCTTTGGAAGTGGTAAATCTCATTTCTTAAAAATCCTATCTTACCTTCTGGAGAATAAAGAGATTGCAGGCAAGAAAGCAATCGACTATTTTGTGGACGATAATAAAATAGCTGATCCGATGGTACTTGCGGATATGCAGCTTGCCGCAAACACACCGACCGATGTTGTTCTTTTCAACATTGATTCTAAGAGCGATTCCAATAGTAAACAGAATAAAGATGCCATTGTAAACGTATTCCTGAAAGTATTCAACGAGATGCAGGGATATTGTGGCGCAATGCCATTTCTTGCTGATTTGGAGCGAAGATTAAACGAAGAAGGCAAGTATGAGGAATTCAAGCAGAAGTTTGAAGAAAACTATGGAGATGCGTGGGTAGATTCCAGACAGGACTTCGATTTCATACAGGATGATATTGTAGATACTTTGATAGATATGGATTTTATGAGTGAAGCTGCCGCAAGAAACTGGTGCGAGAAAGCTGCCGAGCCATACAGGATTAGTATTGAGGATTTTGCAAAGCGTGTAAAAGCATATATTGATCGCAAGGGCAACAATCATCATGTGGCATTTCTTGTTGATGAAGTGGGACAGTATATCGGTGATGATTCCAACCTTATGCTGAATCTCCAGACCGTTCGTGAGGAACTGGGAAAAGAGTGCAACGGTAAAGCATGGGTGATTGTAACAAGCCAGCAGGATATTGATTCCATTACCAGGGTAAAAGGCAATGATTTCTCTAAGATTCAGGGACGATTTGATACAAGAATTTCCCTTTCTTCCGCAAACGTAGATGAAGTTATCAAAAAGCGTATTCTGGATAAAAAGGGCACTGCGGCACAGATGCTGCGTCTGCTCTATGGGCAGAAAGCAACCACAATCAAGAATAAGATTGTGTTCAATGATGGCGTAGAGAAAAAATTATATGCAGATGAAAATGACTTTGCACTGGTTTATCCGTTTGTGCCATATCAGTTCAATCTCCTTGCAAGTGTATTGACCTCCATCCGTACCCACGGTGCATCCGGAAAGCATTTGTCAGAGGGTGAGCGTTCCATGCTTGCCATGTTCAAAGAGTCTGCAATGGATTATAAGGAGCATGAGGAAGGCACACTTATTCCGTTCCATGCGTTCTATGATGCACTGGAGAATTTCTTAGACCACAGCCACAGAGGAGTTATCATTAAGGCTTATGACAACAGCTTTATCAATCCGGATCATAAGACAAAAGATGTATTTGCAATCAATGTATTAAAGACCTTGTTCATGATCAAATATGTTAATGATGTGGAAGCAAACATTGATAACATCACGAGTCTTATGATTTCTGATATTGAAGATGATCGTATTGAGCTGAAAGCAAAAGTAGAGGATGCTCTGAAAGTGTTGATGCGTCAGATGCTTGTACAGAGAAACGGAGAAATCTATGTATTCCTGACCGACGAGGAGCAGGAGATCAATCGTGAAATCGAGAGCCAGAATGTGGAAATGGCAGAAGTAATCAACAAGGCTTCTGAGATGATTTTTGAGGATATTTTCACAGATAAGAAGTACCGCTATCCGGCATTTAATGGCAGATATGCGTTTTCTTTTAATTCTACTGTGGATGACAGACCATATAAGGCAAATCAGAACTACGATATTGGTGTACATATCTTAACACCTGCGGCAGATATGGGAACAGATGAAACTACCCTTCGCATGGTATCCGGACAGGGTAGAGAGGTACTTGTGGTTCTGCCGGATGATAGGGCATTTATGGACGAGATACAGAGATATTTGAAGATAGAAAAATTTCTGCGCTTAAACACATCTTCTGCATTGCCGCAGTATGAGACAATCAAAGAAGGTAAGCGTCTGGAGATGCGTGAGCGCAATGCGAATGCCAGATTATATTTATCAGAGAGCTTAAAAGAAGCTGATATATATGTCAATGGCGATAAGGCACAGATCAATGCCAAAGAGGTATCCACTCGCATCAATGAAGCACTGGGCAGACTGGTATCTACAGTTTATCATAAGCTGTCCTATATTGATGCTGCCTATGGCGAGGATGATATAAGAAAGCTGTTCAAGACCACAAATCAGATTTCTCTTAATCTGGAGGGCGGTACTGAGCCAAACGTACATGCACTGGATGATGTGCTGAGCTACGTGGCAGACAATACCCGTATGCACGCAAAAACATCCATGAAAAGCATTAAGGACAGATTTATGAAAGCTCCTTATGGTTTTGTAGAAGATGATGTGCATTGGCTCGTTGCAAAGCTGTTTCGTCGTGGCGATTTAGCCTTTTATGTGAATGGTTCTTCCGTATCCACGCACAATAAGGATGCAGAGGAAATCATCAATTACATCACGAAAAAGAGCTATGTCGATAAGCTGATGATGGAGCAGAAAATTCGTGTGTCAGAAAAAGAGAAAAAAGTTACAAAAGATGTCATGAAGGAATTGTTCGGTGCAACCGGAAATTCAGATGATGAAGATACGATGATGAACACCTTTGTAACTTATGCAACGAAGCTGACTTCCACACTTGGAAAACTGGAAGTACGGTATGAGACAACAAAGTATCCGGGCAAACGGGTAGTAGAGTATGGCAAGAAACTTCTTTTTGGACTGACGCAGATTCAGACACCGACAGAATTTTTCCAGACTGTTAGTAAAAAGCAGGATGATTTATATGAATTTGCAGAGGATTATGAGCCAATCAAAGCATTTTTCAGCAGTGAGCAGAGAACGATCTTTGATAAGGCTGTGCTGTACCTGAGCAAATATGATGACAGTAAAACATATATCGTGGACGAAAATCTGGAGAATATAGTTGCTGAAATTAGTACAATTGTGAAAAAACAGTCTCCGTACAGTGATATTCCGAAACTGCCAGAGCTTCTGAAACAGTTCAGTGATGTATACTCCGATATATTGGACGAGCAGTTAAAGCCGGTACTGGATTCCGTTTTGGATTCCCAGAGCAGAGTATATGAGGTACTGAATACCAAAGAATACGCAGAAGAAAAGAGAAGCAAGTATGCCGCCATGTTTGATGAAATCACGAATGCGGCGAAAGGCTGTACGAATGTATCTGTTCTTAGAAGCTATGCTGACAGGGCAGAAGCATTAAAAATTCGTCTGTTAAATGAAATGACACAGATGGATCAGGCAATCGCAGTGAAGAAAGCGGAAGAAGTCCGTAAGAGACTGGAAGCACAGGCAAAAGAAGTCGGAAATGTGGATCAGGCACAGATTGAAGCAGAGGTACAGAAAAAGGTCGAAAAAGTGAAAAAGACCAAGAATGTATCTATCAAGAGTATCACGAAAACTGCTTCATGGAGACTGGAAAATACAGAGGATGTTGATAAATATCTGAATGAGCTTCGGTTGAAACTGGTGAGCCAATTGGATACCGATACGATTGTCAACATTGAATTTTAGGAATGGAGAGAACTTATGAATAAGACTGCAATCAAGAATTTTGCGATATGGGCAAGAAACAGGCTCATTGCAGATATAAAATATCGTGCCGGACTGATGGGCATTACCGAAAATGGCATTGCAAATGCACTGCCACAGTCTAATGCTGCAACCGAGTTTTATGATATAGGAACCGCAGAGCCTTATGCGATAAACGGTGAGGAAATCAAACAGCGCAGGGCGTTGGTAGATGTGATCCGGGCAAAAGAGAAGGATTCCGATTATGCGGTAGCATACAAATATATCATCGAGGAAGTTGCCTATACATGGTTCAACCGCTTGATTGCAGTGCGTTTCATGGAGGTAAATGATTATCTTCCTTCCCACATGAGAGCATTGTCATCCGAGAGTGGCAAGACAGAGCCGGACATCGTAACCAATCCTTTCGATGCAGAACTAAATTTGACCAGTGCAGAGGAAGAAAAGATTATCGCATTGAAAAGAGATAATAAGCTGGATGAAGCATTCCGTATGCTTTTTATCAAACAGTGCAATGCCTTAAACGAGATACTCCCTGCCTTGTTTGAAAAGACCAGTGACTATACAGAGCTTTTGCTTAATCTGTCTGTGATTGATCAGGACGGCGTAGTCTATCATCTGGTACATGATATTCCGGAGGAGGACTTCAATGTCAGCGAAGGCGGACAGGTAGAGATTATCGGCTGGATGTATCAGTATTACAATACCGAGCCGAAAAATGATGCCTTTGCGAAAAAGGGAAAGATTACAAAAGAGGAAGTACCTGCTGTCACACAGCTTTTCACACCAGACTGGATTGTGCGGTATATGGTAGAAAACAGCTTAGGCAGACTGTGGGTAGAGGGACACCCGGATGCTGATCTGCAGGGCAGGTGGAAGTATTATCTGGAAGAAGCAGAGCAGGAGCCGGAAGTACAGGCAGAGCTTGCTAAGATTCGTGAAGAGTATGCAAAACTGAAACCGGAAGATATAAAGCTCATTGATCCGTGCATGGGTTCTGGTCATATCCTTGTGTATGCTTTTGATGTATTCATGCAGATTTATGAAAATGCAGGCTGGTCAGCAAGAGAAGCTGCACAGAGCATTGTGGAGCATAACATCTATGGACTGGATATAGATGACCGGGCGGCACAGCTTAGTTATTTTGCGGTTATGATGAAAGCAAGACAGTATGACAGAAGAATCCTGACAAGAGGGATAGAACCGAATGTATATGCTGTGCAGGAGAGCAATGGCATTAATCGTGATCAGCTTAAATATTTTGGAGCAGGATTGGCAGAAGAAGAGAAAAAAACAGCTTTAATGCAGATGGAAGGACTTCTACATACATTGAATGATGCTAAGGAATATGGTTCTTTGCTTAATGTGGAAAACTATAATTGGGAGCTGTTGGAGAAGTTTGTAGAGAATACGAACACAGAAAGCCAGATTTCTTTTGATACATATGGATTGGATGAGACAGCAGAGCAGTTGAAACGATTTATTAGAATTGGCAGGGTGATGGCACAGAAGTATGAGGTAGTTGCTACGAATCCACCATATGCTGGAACAAGTAATCTTAGTGCAAAAGTCAACAATTTTGTGAAGAAGAATTATCTGGATAGTAAGGCGGATTTATTTGCTGTGTTTATTGAGCGTTGTGGGGAGATGCTAAAGAGAAATGGGTATCAGGCAATGATTACGCAGCATTCATGGATGTTTTTGTCTAAATTAGCTAATTTACGAGTGAAAATTCTAAAAAATACAATCATAAATATGGCTCATCTAGGGGCAAGGGCATTTGAAGAAATTAGCGGAGAAGTTGTACAAACTACAAGTTTTGTATTTTTAAAGAGTAAAGTTAACAACTATAAAGGTAAGTATTACAGACTTGTAGATTATTTAAACCATGAAGAAAAAGAAAAGTTTTTTTTGAAACATAATAATGAATATATTGCTAAACAGGAAAATTATCAGTATGTACCAGCTACACCAATTAGTTATCAACTGAAATCAGAAGTATATTCTATTTTTTGTGAAAATCAGTATATTGGGGATATTGGAGTAGCAAAACAAGGATTGGCAACATCTGATAATAACAAGTTTTTAAGGCTTTGGTCAGAAATCGACTACAATAATATAGGGTTTAACATTTTCAACTGCGAAGAAACAATAGATTGTAAAACTAAGTGGTTTCCATATATAAAAGGTGGTTCTTTTAGAAGATGGTATCCAAATAAGGAATATGTTGTAAATTATCAAAATAATGGTGTTGAAATAAAGAATGCAGTCATGAAAAAATATCCATATCTTAATAACCCAGATTTTGTTGTGAAGAATACATCGTCATATTTCAAAGCAGGAATTACATGGAGTGATGTGGCAACAGGAAAATTCAGTGCGAGATGGGTTAACAATGGCTTTATTTTTGCAGATGCAGGTCCAATGTTGTTTGTTCAACATGAGCCTTATGTTAAATTAGGATATATGAATACACCTGTATTTCAAATGTTTTGTGATTTGATTTGTCAAGGGTTACATTATAGTACTGGTCAAATTCCTCAAATTCCTTATTTACAGGGAGAAATAGATAAAAATAAAATAATAAATTATGTAGATGAAAACATAAAAATTTCAAACACAGATTGGGATTCATTTGAAAACTCATGGGATTTTAAACGCCATCCATTAATATCTGTTATTTCGCAGAATAGAGCACTTTTTGATGACACAACAGCCATTGATTTAGCAGAATGTTACTCATGCTGGGAGAATGAGTGCAACGAGCGTTTTAATCAGCTCAAAGCCAATGAGGAAGAATTGAACCGCATTTTCATAGACATTTATGGATTGCAGGAAGAATTGACACCGGAAGTAGAGGACAAGGATGTGACTGTTCGCAAGGCAGATTTGCAGAGAGACATTAAGAGCCTGATTTCCTATGCAGTTGGCTGTATGTTTGGTCGTTATTCCTTGAATGAGGAAGGATTGGTATATGCAGGCGGAGAGTGGGACGAGAGTAAGTATACCACATTCATACCGGATGATGACAATATTATTCCAATTACAGATGAGGAATACTTAGAGGATGATATTGTATCACGCTTCTGTACATGGTTAAAGACTGCATTTGGTGCAAAGTCCTTAGAGACAAATTTGGATTTCATTGCAAAGACACTTGGAAATAAGGGAGATACAAGCAGGGAGATTATACGAAATTATTTCCTAAATGATTTTTTCAAAGACCATTGCAATACCTATTCTGTCACAGGCTCCGGCAAGCGTCCGATTTACTGGCTTTTTGACAGTGGTAAGCAGAATGGTTTCAAGGCGCTGGTATATTTGCACCGTTACAATGCGGATACAATCGGGAATGTTCGTGTAGACTATCTGTATCGTATGCAGCGTGTCTATGAATCAGAGATTGGGCGTATGCAGGATACGATTGATAACAGCAAGAACAGCAGGGAAGTATCCCTTGCCACAAAGCGAAAGGAAAAATTACAGAAACAGCTTAAAGAGTGCCGGGAATATGATGAAAAAATCGGACATCTGGCGCTTTCAAGGATAGAACTGGATCTGGATGATGGGGTCAAGGTTAATTACCGTAAGGTTCAGACGGCATCGGATGGAAAATTCTATGAGATACTGGCAGATTCTAAGAATATCATGGTGAAGGAAAAATAGTTTTAGGGAGAATGCGAATGGCTTTTAGTGAAAAAATAAAAAATAAAGCAATGGTTTCGTGTGGTCGAAAATGTTGTATCTGTCATAAATTTTGCGGAAACAATATGGAAATTCACCATATAAAGGCAAAAGGTGATGGTGGGGAGGATACGTTTGAAAATGCCATTCCACTTTGCTTTGACTGCCATGCAATTGTAAGGCAATATGATCCTAAACATCCTAAGGGGACTAGGTTTACTGAAACTGAGCTTAAAATGCACAGGGATGCATGGTATCAGAAAATGAATCGACCAGAAGAAAAAGAATCAGAACCAGAACCTCTTAAATTTCACCATCAAAAAGATTATCAGAATATTATGTTAATGAAGATGAATAGTGGAAATGAACTTATTGATAGTGTGGCTATAGCTCAAGGAATTACATTTTCACAGGAAGCTGAAACTATAGAGGAAGTAGAAATTATTAGTGAATTTGTTCAGTATATTAAAGAACTAATGGATTATGATCTGTTAGATGAACCTAGTGACAAAATTATGGCAACTTTTAATCTTTCAGAAGAGATAAAAAAATTAGAGGAAGCTGGATTTTGGGTGTTTGCGAATATTGAAGAGCAAAAATTGACCGGTGGTATTAAAAAGAATGCAGAAGTATTTCATGTTTTAATATTAAGAATTGTAAAGAAAAATAGTAAGGATATTATTAAGGTTGATATGAGTAGTAAAGAATGACATTTATATTTTGATTAGGAGGTAGCAATATGGCAGAAGATACGCTGTTTTCCGGCGAATCAAAGAATGTTGAGTACAAAGTGACTGTACCAGAAAAAAGCGAAAAATATATGAAAACAGTGGTAGCTTTTGCCAATGGCAGAGGTGGCAGGATTGTTTTCGGAATAGATGATAAGACATTGGAGATTGTGGGAATGGATGTAGATAACATCTATAAGACGATGGATGCCATTACCAATGCAATCTCTGATTCCTGTGAGCCTGCAATCAGACCGGACGTAGCAATGCAGACGGTCAAGGATAAGACTGTGATTGTAGTTGAGGTATTTCCGGGTGCGGAACGTCCGTATTATATCAAATCACAGGGCATGTTTGAGGGTACTTATGTGCGTGCAGCAGGCACAACCCGACATGTAGAAGATTACATGCTAAGAGAGCTGATGCTGGAAGGCAAGAACAGGTATTATGACAGTGAAATATGCCAGAATATGAAAATAACAGATGATGAGATTGAGGAACTTTGCAAAAGTATGAAGGAAACTGCCCTACGAAATACATGGCAGGACAGTGAAAAGGCAAAGATTAAGGATGTCACCAAGAATGTGCTGATTTCATGGGGCATTCTGAAAGAAGAAGGCGGCGAAGTATATCCGACTAATGCGTATGCACTTCTGACCGGACGAATGTTTCAGCAGCCTGTTATTCAGTGTGGCGTATTCAAGGGAACGAATCGTGCTCACTTTGTTGACCGTAGGGAATTTGAAGGCTCCATTCAGGAACAGATGGAAGCGGCATATCAGTATGTCCTTGAAAAAATCAACATGGGAATGACGATAAAGGGAATGTACAGGCAGGATGTGTATGAACTGCCTACGGACAGTATCCGTGAGCTGATCGCAAATGCCGTGGCACACCGCAGCTATCTTGAGCCGGGAAATATACAGGTGGCATTGTTTGATGATAGATTAGAGATTACTTCTCCGGGAATGCTTCTGAATAATGTTACGATTGCAAAAATGATGGAAGGATATTCAAGACCGAGAAATCCTGCAATCGCAAGTGCATTTGCATACATGAAAATTATTGAAAAGTGGGGAACCGGAATACCGAGATTATTTGAAGCCTGTGAGGAGTACGGATTACCAAAGCCGGAGCTGATTGATTTTGATGGTGATTTCAGAGTAAATATGTACCGTAAGGTAAAAGGTGAGTTTGGTGTCAATGGTGTGACTACCCAAACCACCCAAACTACCCAAACACACCAAACTACCCAAAGCAAGGAACCGATGCTATCAGATGATGATAAAAAGATATTGGAATTAGTCCATAATTATCCGTCCATGTCTCAAAGAGAGTATGCAAATGAACTGGGATGGAATTTAGATCGTGTGAAGTATTATTTAAGAAAAATGAAGACACAAGAACTGATTAAGCGTGTGGGTAACAGCCACAGCGGTCATTGGGAAGTGTTGGCAGAGGTGAATCAATGGCAGAATTAAACTTAAAGCAGATTGTAGATAAACTGAATACGGAATTTACCGGCGAACATCGAAAACTGGTATTCTGGTATGACGATGCGGCAGATTTTGCTGAGGATATTGACAGCATGGAACTGGAAAATGCCAAGGTCTACAAGCTGACGAAGGATAACCAGTTTTACACAAAATATTTTCTGGAAAAAGAGGATACGGCAACCAATTATCTGATTTATGCTCCGTTTCCAAAACCTCCGGTCACAGAAAATCATCTGGAGGACACAATGCTTTATTCCAAGCGTTTTTATGCGGATAGGGCATCACTTTTATCTGTGGATTTAGGTATTGACGAGAAATACAAGCCGATGATTGAAAAGCACATCAAGTTCTTTGGTCACAAAGACCGATTGAAGCGTTTCTATGACCTTGAGATAGAGAATTTTAATGAAGAAAATATTCTGACAGGTATTATGAGTGCAGTATGCAGGACGAGAACTAATTCTTTTGATGAAGTGATACGTGTATTGATTACAGAGGACAGCCTGACAGACAACAAATATCTGGCAGAATTTGCAAAGTATGATATAGAGGGCGATTTCTGGAAGCTGTGTGAGCAGCAATTTGGCTTTTCTATGGACGCACCAAACTTGGAGAAACTGGTCATTACCATGTTTGTGACCTATGCAGACCGCTATATAGATGCGGAAATGCCAAAAAGCTGGAAGAAATTTATTTCCTATAAATCCGGAAACATTATCGCATTTCTTGACAACCTCATGAACAATATTTTGTATCGTGAGAAATATGATGAGCTGTCGCAATATGTCGCAGAATGCTTGAATGCGTCGGAAGAATTGAGTAAGTATGAAGTAGAAACACTGGTAGACTGTGATTCTTTTGCCTGCGTAGATGTACTTCTGATACGCTGGATTGTCGGCAGGCTTCGTGCAGAGGACTGTCTGGCAAAACTGGACGGACACAGTATCTATGATTTGTGTGGTATCCGTGCCAAAATGCACTTTGGCAGTAAGTTTTCTTTTATTTATGAAATGCTGGATAGTGCATACTGGCTTGTAAACAATGCAAGATATGAAGCACCGAATGGATTTCAGAAGATTATTGATGCGTATGTGTCAAGTGATTGTCTGATAGACAACCATTACAGAGTGTTCTATCTGAATTATGATAAATTGGAGAATACCTCAGAATTTGAGGAACTTCGTGACCTTGTAGAGAATATTTACACGAATGAATACCTTGGAAAACTGCTTCCGAAGTGGAATGAGGGACTGTTAGAGGACGATGCACTGAAGCAGATACCGTTACAGCGTAATTTCTTCAGCAAATTTGTAAGGAGTACCAATGTGAGAACGGTTGTCATCATATCTGATGCGATGCGATATGAGGTAGGCAGACAGCTATATGAAAGAATGATGGACAATCCGAAGTGTAGTGCCACATTGCAGCCTATGCTCAGTGTATTACCTTCTTACACAAGGCTTGGAATGGAAGCGCTGCTTCCGCACAAGACACTGGAGCTGACTGATGATTTCAGAGAGGTAGTAGATGGCAAATATGCGATTGATCTGGCTGCCAGACAGGCAGTATTGCAATCCTATGAACCAGAGAGCAAATGCGTACAGTTTGATGATATAAAGAACTTAAAAGGTCTGGAACTTCGTGATGTATTCACCGCACAGTCTGTCATTTATGTGTATCATGATCAGATTGATAATACCGGAGAACATGAAGAAGATGAAGTATTTACAGCCTGTGAGAAAGCGGTTGATGAGATTGCAAAGCTGATTCAGAAGATTTCTGGCAGTGCGAATACATACCGTTTTATCGTGACCGCAGACCATGGATTTATCTACAAGAGGGATAAAGTGACAGCCAGTGACAAGATTGGCGGCATGAGTGATGCAAGCCGACTTGTGAAAAGAAGATATATTGTATCGAAAGAGCCAATCAATGAGCAGGGTGTCTGCAATATCGGTCTGGGATATATGCTTGGCAGTGATGATGATAGGATTATTTCTTATTCCTGCAGCACTAATGTTTTCTCAGTTCCGGGTGGAGCAGGTCTGAACTATGTGCATGGCGGTTCTTCGCCACAGGAAATGCTTGTTCCAGTACTGGATATTAAGATGGACAAGGGTGCGGTAGAGACAAGACCTGCACAGATTATGCTTGTGAGCTTGGTTCAGAAGATTACCAATCTGATTACAAGCCTTGATTTCATCCAGTCTGATCCGGTCAGTGATGTGGTAAAGAAAGCTGATTATAAGCTGTACTTTATCTCGGATAATAATGAGAAGATTTCTAACGAGAATATCTACATTGCAGACAAGCGTGATGAAGATGTGCAGAAGCGTCTGTTCCGTATGCGCTTCACATTTAAGAACAAAAAATATGATAAGGACAGGAAATATTATCTGGTAGCCTATGACGAGAGCAATGATGTAGAAGTAATCCGGCATGAGGTGATCATGGACTTGGCTTTCTCGGATAACTTTGGATTTGATTTATAAGATTATGTGGAAATGAGGTAGAGAACGATGCCTTTTGATATAGAAGCAGAGGATAGGCGGACAGTCATTAAACAGAAATTGCGTCAGTATTTTGATGGAAAGATTGTCCGGAAAGATTTGACAAAGAAGATAAAAGAGGGCGCAAATGTGCCTGTATATGTATTGGAGTTTCTTCTAGGACAGTATTGCAGTTCGGATGATCCTGAGATTATCGGGCAGGGTGTAGAAAGCGTAAAGAAGATACTTGCAGACAATTTTGTACGTCCGGATGAAGCACAGAAGATACTCTCTCTGCTCAGACAGAAGGGAAGCCATACGGTTATTGATAAGATAACCGTATCCCTTAATATCAAGAGAGACAGATATGAAGCAGAGTTCTCTAACCTTGGCTTGAGTGGTGTGCCGATTGATGAAGAATACCCGACAAAATTCGACAGACTTTTGTGTGGCGGCATCTGGTGCATTATCCGTCTGGAATATGACAGTAATTCAGACTATGATAGTGGGATTGTATCAGCAGATGGTGATCGCTTACGCTCTAAAAAGAAAAATCAGAACGATACGCCAATCAAAATTATCAATCTGAACCCGATACAGATGCCCCATGTAGACATCAATGAACTGAAAGAGGGCAGAAAACAGTTCACCAAAGAGGAATGGATGGACGTACTGCTCCGTTCTATTGGAATGGAGCCTGATATGCTGGATACTCGTGAAAAGTGGCTGCTTCTTACCCGTATGCTTCCGCTGGTAGAGAACAACTTCAATCTCTGCGAATTAGGACCGAGGAGCACCGGAAAAAGCCATTTATACAAGGAAATCTCGCCTAATTCCATTCTGGTATCTGGAGGACAGACTACGGTGGCTAATCTTTTCTATAACATGGGCAGAAAGACAGTTGGACTTGTCGGATTGTGGGATTGTGTGGCATTTGATGAGGTTGCAGGTATCAATTTTAAGGACAAAGATGGCATCCAGATTATGAAGGATTACATGGCGTCCGGTTCGTTTGCCCGCGGCAAGGAGGAAAAGGCTGCATCTGCGTCCATGGTATTTGTCGGAAATATCAATCAAAGCGTGGATTCACTTCTGAAAACATCAAGTTTATTTGATCCATTTCCTGCTGAAATGGGAACGGATACTGCTTTTCTTGATCGTATTCATTGCTATCTGCCGGGATGGGAAGTTCCAAAATTCAGACCGGAACATTTTACAGATGATTATGGTTTTATTACAGATTATCTGGCAGAGTTTATTCGTGAACTTCGCAAGGAACAGTTTGGTGATGCACTTGATAAATATTTCCGCTTGGGCAAGAACCTGAATCAGAGAGATACGATTGCAGTCCGTAAAATGGTAGGCGGATATATCAAACTGTTATATCCCGATGGAGAATATACAAAGGAAGAAATCGAAGAAATTTTACAGATTGCTCTTGAAATGCGTCGCAGGGTAAAGGAACAGCTCAAAAAGCTGGGCGGCATGGAGTTCTATGATGTAAATTTCTCTTACATAGATAATGAAACCTTCGAGGAGCATTATGTATCGGTACCGGAGCAGAGTGGTGGCAAACTCATTCCGGAAGGAATGTGCAATCCGGGGCAGGTATATACAGTTTCTAATGGAAAATCCGGCATGATCGGTGTATTCCGACTGGAATCACAGATGTTGCAGGGCAGTGGTAAGTTTGAGAGAACTGGTATCGGAACTGACAGGGAGGCAAAAGAAGCGTCCAACACTGCATTCAGTTATCTGAAAGCAAATGGAAAACGTATCAGTGGAACAATCAGCGTTGATAATAAAGATTACATCATCAATTATCAGGATTTACAGGGCATTGGCATGACCGGAAAGCTGGCATTACCGACACTAGTGGCATTATGCTCAATCGCCCTTGGAAAACCTGTTCTCAGCAGTCTTGTGGTACTTGGAGAAATCAGTATCAGCGGAACAATGCTCAAGGTGGAAGAACTGGCAAACACCCTGCAGGTGTGCTTGGATAGTGGTGCAAAGAAAGTGCTGCTTCCTGCTACATCATTTGCAGATATGGCAACTGTACCACCGGAGCTTATGAGTTCATTTCAGATTATACCGTATTCCAGTGCGGAAGATGCGGTATTTAAGGCATTGGGTGTAGAATAGAACTTCTGGTCACAGCGTCCAGAAGTGGAAAGGATGAATATGATACCGATTTCAATTAAAGAATTTGCAAAGAAAACTGCAAAACAGAGTAAGGATATTAACGAGAAAGAGCTGACAAAATCTTTGAAGGAAGCATTAGTAGCTAAAAAGAATGGAGCAAAGTGTTGTCAGTGTGGACAGCCAATATGGGCGGCTGGAAGTGGCGTGACTGGTTCTTATATGTGTTTTACCTGCATGACACTAGAAGCCGATGATAGCGAAGATTATGAGATAGTAGATTAACTTCTGGTCACAACGTCCAGAAGTGGATAAGGATTGATATGATGGATCAGAGAGTGGACATCTCCTGTCAGGTATGTTCGATAACTTCCACAAAAGGGGAAATAAGACCATTGTGGTGCCGCTATCAGACTGAGCAGGGAGAGTTGATTAAAATTAACATAGATGAAGTGAAACAGACTGGGAATACAGAAAATCTTTTCTTTGAGTGTACGTCATACGGGGACGAGAGAAAATCTATGTTTGTTTTGATGATGGATAACAGGACATTTATGTGGAAGATAATAAGAATATTACTATAGGAGAAATGTATGAATCCAACTGTATGATGAAAACACAGCTCTACAATAGGGGAATAATCATACTCCCTTAATAAGAAATTTCCAAAATATGGCAGCTTGTCTACAATAGTGATATACAAAAGTTCCCCCAGAAGGGAGGTGTATATCATGAGGTACGACCAGATCTATGATAGAATCAATTCGTTGTGCGAGGAGAGAGGCTGGAGCCAGTATAAGCTGATTCATGAAAGTGGAATACCGCAAAGTTCTTTTTTATAATATGATGGACAGGCGTTCAATTCCACAGCTAGATATGATTCAGCGCATTTGCGATGGTTTTAATATCACATTGGCGAAATTTTTTGCAGATAATGATGCTGAGTATGAAGAATTATCAAAGGATGATCTTTTATTTTTACATATTTCCAGAAACCTAAATGCAAATAGCAGAGATAGGGCATTGTCGTATATGCAGGCATTACAAGATATGCAGCAGAATGAATAAAATCCGATGTTATCATAAGCAGATAGCACCGGATTTTTTTATTCTTAAAGAGAAGGACGAGGAAGTGTTTTTTCTTCCTCCGGTTGTTTTTGAGAAGGTTGTCTGTTGAGGTATTGATTAAGAGTTTGTAATTTTTGTTCCATTTCAGAAATATCTTTTTCGGCAGTTCTGTAAGATTTTTGCAGTTCTGCCTTCTTCTTTTCCATAGCGTGATAATTGGCACGCATTTGATCAAGACGTAAGTTTTTCGTGTCTATTCCGGCTTTTTGAAGTACATTTTTTGCACCGTCATACAGTAGTAGTTCACTTTCATGCCTTTGGAAATATTCGTCCGGATTTTTTGATTTTTTGGAGCGCAGATGGTAAGGCTTATTTGCTTCAAATTGTTCTGCATATTTGAGGATTTCCGCAAAAGTTTTCATGTCGTGCTCTAATGTGACAAGTTCTGACCGGGCGGCAGTAGAAATCGTTCTCTTTTCTGCAATTTGCTGTTCCAATGCAGGAATTGATTTGGTATTGGCGTATGTACTTGCGGCGATTTTTAGATTCTCAATTTCTGCCCAGTGTTTCAATCCCGGACTTTTAGCAAAATGCTCAGATGAAGTATTTATAAGTTTGCGTTTTGCATAATCTCTCTGCTTATATTCAGTACGTTTTTTGTCTCGTGTTTCAATACGTTCTTTGATGCTTTCTCTTGTATAAGTATTACCCAAAGAACGGTTACTGCCACGGACAAATCTTTCAGCACCGGCAGGGCGGAAGGAAATGTATGAGAGAGTACCTTCAGGTTCTTCTCCTTTAATTTCATATCCTTTTAGTTTCATTAAACATATAAAATCTTCGTAGGAATTAGATAATTTGATAGTTGCGTCAATATCACGACGGAGCTTGTCTTTCCATGATTTCCCATTCCTTTCGGCTTCCCATTCAGAGTGCTTTTTGCCACGTTGTTGTCCCGGAACAATGGTAGAAAGCTTATGCTCACTGCAAAGCTCATCACTTAATTTTCGTATGCGATAGTAATTCTTTTTACATGTATTATATTTTTTGTGATCAATATTATCGGTTGCACAGAAAATGATGTGATTATGCACATGACCTTTTTCAATGTGAGTTGCAATAACATAGGAGTATTTACCACCGAGAAGTTTGTCTGCAAGTTCTTTTCCAATCTGATGAGCTTCCTCAAAAGATACTTCTCCGGGAGCGAATGACTGTATTAAATGGTGAGCCAAATTATCTCCATTTTTAATATTTTTTCCATTGGCAAAAGCAAATTCCAGATATGCAGTCTGAGCAGAACAACCGAAAGAGGAGACATATAATTCTCCATCAGTTTTATCTGGATTGCAGATGTATGTTATCGACTTATCAACGGTTGCTTTGATAGCATGGATTCGTGTGTATGCCATACCTTTTGCATTAGCTCCTTTGCTTCTTTTATATCTTCAGAATATAAATTCCCGGTTGTATTTGCTCTCTTAGCAATCTGGTTTAGAAGATTGCTGATTCGAGATAGCTCAACGGAGTAGTCATGTAGAAATTTGTAATCTACATCATAAACATATCCATAGATAATCAGATTTCTGAGGTACGCTGACATACTACCAAGATTAGAGAGCTTTGATTTATTTTTCAAAATATACATTTCATCATCACTCAGGTAGAGCGTGATTTTATGCTTGCGGTTACGATTTGCCATAGTCATTCCTTTCCTGACTTTGTTATGCCATATCTGGCGATTATTGTTTCAAAGGGGGTTAGGGGGAGCATCCCCTTACAAGCAAATTTCTGACGGTTTATCCGGGAGGATAAACTGCAGAAATGGGGGATGTGTACGGACACATCCAATGCTTGCTGTTCTTGTGCAAATCCCCGTAGGAGATTTGCGAGTTTTGGCTGCATAGGCAGCCTGTCTAAAACTCATAGTGGCATTTCTGTCACAAAAATACAGGATGATGAGGAGAGCGGGAAAAAGAAAAAACTGCCACAGGGCATAAAGATACTCGGTAACAGTTTTGTATTTTCAAAAGATGTAATGTATTTTATCCAAATTTATTGTATCAGCAGAATTTTAGCAGGTCAACCACATTGCGAGAGGAATTTATAGGACAGCTAATATAGTAGAATGATAATGGGAGTAGAGACACTTTATTCAAGGCATTTTTAGATATGGAGGATAATGGATGATAGCGGTGGCGTTACACAATCGGAAGATATTAAGTATCAAGCATCTGGCATGAAGCCAGGTGCTTTTTTCTTACTCCCCAATAGGGTAATAGGATGATGGTTGAGAGATTAAATCGTGGTTTTTTGTTATCCAAGAAAGGATGTGATTTGGTTGCACAAATTTCCACGACTTAGATAGGGACAGGCTGTGCAGAAATTGCACAGCTCTTTTTTTCTCTGTCCGTAAAAGGACAGGCGAAACCAAAAAAGGACGGCGAAATGTTATGAAGCATTTGTTAGAATGAACACAGAGACAAAAGGGAGGTCTTAATGATTCACCAGATAACAAGAAATGACTTGCTTGTAATTACTGATAGATTGAAGCAGGTGCAGGAAATGATAGGATACTCAGATGATAAAATGGCAATCATGCTTGGAATATCAAAAATACAATATTCCAAGTTGCTCCGAGGACATTCCATGATCACGGAAGATAAATTTATCACATTGAGACAGGAAATGAATATAAGCGTTGATTACTTGCTTTCAGGAAAGATGACAGATAGAAATGCACTTATTATAGCCAAGCCAATGACAGAAGTGGAATTTAGGATGTACATGGAAGAAATATCAATTTATATTGAAAATCTTCCAATGGAATTGAAAAAGGAAAGAATGATGGAGATGATGAAAAGATTTTGCAAGACTTTTGGCACTCTATGATGTGATTTCGTCATTCACAGAAAGCACACAAGGAGTTAAAAGTAACAGTTTACCTTGTGTGCTTTTATGGCTGATGAGGTCATGTATTTTATCCAAAAGGTCAGACGGTGTCTGACCAATTCGCTCTTTGATAACTGAATATCTTACATAGACGGGAACGTGTGGGATATGGAGAGCCACAATGCAAGTGCGCCATGATTTTTCTGTTTTGAATTTTCAGAATCAATCCGATGGAACAAATAATGAAGGTAAGGAAAGGAGCGAGAAACACTTTGTATGAAATGTGTTGCAGAACATAAAGGCGGAGACCTGTATCTTTGATAATGATACTTCCGAATAATCCGGTCACAAGAATGACGGTGCAAACCCGATGAGAGTAGACTACTGAACTACTGCCTGTTTATGTTCTTATATCTGTTGATAAAGGAATATTTTTGAATAAAGTGTTTTTTTATCAGCAGATATACATGAATAAGAAAAATGAAATTGGAAATAATAGGAATGAGAGGAAGTGACATAAGTGGTTGTAAATGACGGCTCAATAAATGAAAGTGTACTTGCGAAAGTATATGGTACGTCTGCTGATATAGATTTTAATTCTCCACCTCAACAGAGAATAAGACAGCTTGTACCGAATATACAATGTTTTAACAAATATAAAATAGATGATTATGAAGTGGAATTAACATGGAGTGATTCGTCACAAACATTACAGGAATCCATAAGAAATGTCTTTGCGAGATCTTGACATAATTTACCATAGAAGAAAAAAGATAAAATATTGCTT
Organism: Acutalibacteraceae bacterium; assembly: GCA_963586665.1. Classification (GTDB taxonomy): domain Bacteria; phylum Bacillota; class Clostridia; order Lachnospirales; family Lachnospiraceae; genus Roseburia. The sequence continues at coordinate 39 of CAVABC010000049.1, read as the reverse complement.
TTGTGCAAAATGGCGTGCTATAATGACGATGTGTAAAAC
>CAVABC010000048.1:0-23160 GCA_963586665.1 Acutalibacteraceae bacterium | reverse complement strand
CAGATGGCACACATCGTATCGAAAGATGCGAGAATGTCAAGGATGTAGCGCAGTACATAGAGAGAATTGATGAGATGATTGAGCGGAAGCAGAAACTTTTTGCAGAAGAATATAGAAGATGAGTTCGTCATTTTCTGTTATAGTCAATCACTTAACACTATATGGTGCGGCAGCAACAGATAGTGTTATGAGCAAGTAGCAAAGCGGATTGCGAATCTCTATTATGGCTCAGAAATGAAATTAGATTATAGGTAATAAATCAGCTATAGGAAAAAATACTTATTTTTTAAAGTTGAAATTGCTCATTGTGGATGGTAACATATGACACATATTTAGTTAGAAAACTAAAACAAAATGTAATTTTGGAGGTAGTTGAATGAAGCGAAAGACAAGAAAGCTAAGTATAAGTGCAAAAATATTGTTACCGTCAAGTCTCATAGTCATCATTATATGTGTTCTGATGGGAATCAGTTCTTTTCAGCTGATGAAAGGCAGTCTGGTGGAGATGGGTGCAGAGGAAGCTGATGCCGTAGCAGGGCTTGTAGCTGATGATCTGGATGGTGATATGCTTGAGCAAATCAGGGAAGGCTCAAAAGATACAGAAGAATATAATTCAATTCTGAGGATTTTGACCAATAAAATTAATCAGACAGATATAAAGTATCTCTATACTTTGTATACAGATGGTTCTACAGTATACTATGGAGTAGATTGCGATGAAAATAACCCGGAGAGCCCGGGGACAGAGTTTGTAGAGGCCTATGATACAATGAAAACAGTATTTGATGGTGAAACATTTGTGCAGGATTTCATAGATTCAACTACAGAGGATGATTTGATCACAGTGTATAAGCCTATAAAAAACACTGATGGTCAGGTAGTGGCTGTTTTGGGCTGTGATTATGACGCATCAAGTATTATTTCAAGGGAAAAGGTGTCAGTGGAGCGTACAATATTTATTGGTATTATCTGTCTGCTGGCAGCAATTGCAGCGCTTGGAATTGTCATGAGAAATCTGACAAAGAAGCTTCGCGTAATTGATGAAAAGATATATGATCTGGTTAATAATGAGGGAGATCTGACGCAGACTCTGGATATTACTACAGGTGATGAGATGGAGCTTATCGCAGATAATGTTAATGCCCTGCTTAAGTATATCCGTAATATTATGATTCAGATTTCAAACAATTCTACAACATTAAGTGAGTCGTCTAAAAAGATGGTGGACAGCATCCATCTGGCAGATGGAAATATAGTAGATATATCTGCAACTATGGAAGAAATGAGTGCATCTATGGAGGAGACAACAGCTTCACTTAATCAGATATCAGCAGCTATATCAGATGTATATCTGTCAGTAGAGGAGATGGCTGGTCATGCGAAAGATGGAGATGCTTATGCAAGTGATATGGATCAGCGTGCATCACAGTCAAAAATTGAAGCACAGACTAGACAGAAGAATGCAATTGAAGAGACCAGACAGATGTCAGAGATCTTAAAGCAGAGAATAGCAGAATCAAAGGCAGTTGAAGAAATTGCTGTTTTAACAGACAACATAATAAGTATTACTGATCAGACAAATCTCCTTGCGCTTAATGCAAGCATTGAAGCAGCACGGGCTGGCGAGGCAGGAAGGGGATTTGCTGTGGTGGCAGGAGAAATAGGACAACTGGCAAATGATTCTGCTGCAGCAGCTGAGAGAATCAGAACAGTCAGTGAGGAAGTTATAAAATCAGTGGATGCATTGGCAAAAGAATCAGAGCAGATGATTGAGTTTGCATCAGGTACTGCTATAGATGGCTATGATGGTCTGGTTGATTTAAGTGAAATATATCATCAGGATTCAGAGCACATGAAGGTCATGATGAATGAATTTACACAGACTTCATCAGGCCTACAGCAGACAATGGATGGTTTTAAGGAAAGCATAGAGAATGTAAATATTGCTGTTGAAGAATGCACTAAGGCAATAGTTAATGTAGCAGAAAGATCTGCAGAGTTGACGGGCAGCGTCGGAGATATCCAGACTGAAGCGGATGGAAATAATGATGTGGCGGATATGCTTTCAAGAGAGGTTGGAAGATTTAAACTGTAGTTAATAAGTACGTTGGCTTTTTTTCACATACAGATAACAAATATGAGATAGAGGCTGTTGTTTTTATGAAATGATTAATTACAATCCTTGACGATTTCATATACGAAAAGTATAATAAACTCTGTATTATTGTAACTATATCGCAACTGTGAAATAGTGAACTGTTGCATATAAGTTAAGATAGATGGAGGAAATAAAATGGCACTTAGCAAGAAGCCGGTAAACGGCATGAAAGATATATTACCTGCTGAGATGGAAATCCGTGATTATGTTACAAGTGTGATCAAGGATACATATCGCAGTTTTGGATTTACACCAATTGAGACACCTTGCATGGAAAATATCGCAAATCTCACAAGCAAGCAGGGCGGAGAGAACGAGAAGCTTATCTTCAAGGTAATGAAGAGAGGGGAGAAGTTAAATCTCGAGACTGCAAAGGACGAGTCGGATGTAGTGGATTTTGGTATGCGTTATGATCTTACAGTGCCACTTTCACGTTATTACTCAAACAATGCAAACAATCTGCCTTCACCTTTTAAGGCACTTCAGATGGGAAGTGTGTGGAGAGCAGACAGACCACAGCGTGGACGTTACAGACAGTTCACACAGTGTGATATAGATATACTCGGAGAGCCAAGCAACCTTGCTGAGATAGAGCTTATCACAGCTACTACTACAACGATCGGCAGACTTGGATTTGAGAATTTTGAGATCCGTATCAATGAGAGAAGAATTTTAAAGGCTATGGCTGCTTACAGCGGTTTTGCAGAGGAGGATTACGACAGCGTATTCATCACTCTCGACAAGATGGACAAGATCGGTGTTGACGGTGTGGCAGAGGAGCTTGCAAAGGACGGATATCCACAGGAGAATATAGATAAATACCTTGATCTGTTCAAGCTTTTAGAGCAGATAAGAGATGTTACAGAGGGAGTTAAGATACTTACTGACAAATTAGGCGAATATTTGGACGAAGAAGTGGTTACAAATATGACTGAGATAGCTACAGCTGTAAATGCCACAAAGGGAGCTAAGTTCGAACTTGTATTTGATCCTACTTTAGTCCGTGGAATGAGCTATTATACAGGCACTATTTTTGAGATCTCAATGCCTGAGCTTGGTGCTGCCTGCGGTGGCGGTGGACGTTACGACAAGATGATCGGAAAATTCACAGGAAACGATGTACCGGCATGTGGTTTCTCAATCGGATTTGAGAGAATCATCCTGCTTCTCATGGAGAGCGGTTTCAAAATTCCTGAGAGTCCTAAGAAGGTAGCTTACCTTGTAGAGAAAAAATATCCGGCAGATAAGCTTGTGGATGTCATGAATCAGGCAAAAGAGGCAAGAGCAAACGGTCAGCAGGTGCTTGTTGTCCGTATGAACAAGAACAAAAAATTCCAGAAGGAGCAGCTCACAAAAGAAGGCTACGAGGAGTTTGTGGAGTTTTTCAACAAATAGATATCTAATATTAATATTTATATTCAATAAGGAGCATAAAATGGCAGAATCAATGCAGGGCTTACATAGAAGCCATAGATGTACAGAGGTATCAAGTGCCAATATCGGTGAAAAAGTCACTGTTATGGGATGGGTACAGAAGAGAAGAAATTTAGGAAGTCTTATCTTCATAGATTTAAGAGACAGAAGCGGTATCTTACAGATCGTATTTGATGAGAACAGTGTAGGAGCAGAAGGGTTTGCAAAAGCAGGCACATTAAGAAGTGAGTTCGTAGTAGCTGTTGAAGGAACAGTACAGAAGCGTTCGGCAGCAGTAAACGAGAACTTAAAGACAGGTGATATCGAGGTTATCGCTACATCTTTAAGAATTCTTTCAGAGGCTCAGACACCTCCATTCCAGATCGAGGAGAACTCAAAGACAAGCGAGGATATCAGACTTAAATACCGTTATCTTGATCTTCGCCGTCCTGACATCCAGAGAAATCTCATGTTAAGAAGCAACGTGCTTCGTGTAATGCGTGATTTCATGGCAAACGAGGGATTTTTAGAGATCGAGACACCTATCCTTTGCAAATCAACACCTGAGGGAGCAAGAGATTATCTGGTACCTAGCCGTATCCACAACGGACATTTCTATGCTCTTCCACAGTCACCACAGCTTTTCAAACAGCTTCTTATGGCTTCAGGATATGACAGATATTTCCAGATCGCACGATGCTTCCGTGATGAGGATCTCCGTGCAGACAGACAGCCTGAGTTTACACAGGCAGATATGGAGCTTTCATTTGTAGATATCGATGATGTTATCGAGATCAATGAGCGTCTCTTAAAGCACTTATTCAAAGAAGTAATCAATGTGGATGTGCAGATCCCATTCCAGCGTATGCCATGGCAGGAGGCTATGGACAGATTCGGTTCTGATAAGCCGGATACACGTTTCGGCATGGAGCTTTGCGATGTATCTGATGTAGTAAAAGATTGTGGTTTCGGTGTGTTTACAGGCGCACTTGAGAATGGCGGATCAGTACGTGGTATCAATGTAGAGGGACAGGCTAAGATGCCTCGTAAGAAGATAGACAAGCTCGTTGAGCACGCAAAGGGCTGCGGAGCAAAGGGGCTTGCATACCTGTGCATAAACGAGGATGGCACATACAAATCATCATTTGCAAAGTTTATGACAGAGGATGAGCTTAACGCACTCGTTGAAAAAATGAACGGAAAGCCGGGAGATCTCCTCCTTTTCGCAGCAGACAAGAACAAGATCGTATGGAACGTGCTCGGAGCACTCCGTCTCATGCTTGGCGCAGAGCTTGGTCTTATCGATGAGAATAAATACAATTTCCTTTGGGTAACAGAGTTCCCACTCCTTGAGTGGTCTGACGAGGAAAACAGATTTATGGCAATGCATCATCCATTTACAATGCCTATGGAAGAGGATTGGGACAAGATCGATTCTGATCCGGGTGCAGTCCGTGCAAAGGCATACGATATCGTATTAAACGGTACAGAACTTGGTGGAGGATCAGTCCGTATCCATCAGGATGATATTCAGGAGAAAATGTTCGAGGTTCTTGGGTTTACAAAAGAGCGTGCTCATGAGCAGTTCGGATTCCTTCTCGACGCATTCTCATATGGTGTACCACCACACGCAGGACTTGCTTTCGGTGTTGACCGTATCTGTATGCATATGTTACATACAGACAACATCAAGGAGGTTATCGCATTCCCTAAAGTAAAAGATGCTTCAGATCTTATGTCAGAGGCACCTGGAACAGTAGATCCAAAGCAGCTTGAGGAGCTTGGAATAGCAATCGTTGCAGAGGAAACTGAGGAATAAAATACAATATGAATTTGAAAAAGAATATTTTCAATGCGATCATAATAATACTGCTCGCCGCTTTAATTGCGGGGGCAGTATTGCTTAATAACAGAATACGAAAACTGGAAACGCAGCTATCATATACTACAGATAATACCTCTGTCATACTGTCAGATGTGCAGACCATGCAGGCGGATATACAGTCAACACTTGAGGAAGAAGCCAGTCTCATATCGGATTGGAATATCACCCTTAAGACCGCTGATTTCAAGGATATGACATATACCGTATCGGTGGAGGTAGTGCCAAAGGAGTATACTGACAGCACGACTACGAGCGTATTTTTCGGTACAAAAGAGGTGCCGCTTGAACTTGATGGTATCAAGTTCACAGGAGAGGCAACACTGCCGCTGAATCAAGATTATGCCGGCAATGTGACATTCCTTTTTGTTGACGGAAATAAGAGAAGCACTGAGGTGCTTGATGATTTCGAAGGTGTTACCTCAGTATTTAAAAATGTAGCATCGGGCATATTGGTGGATAAGCCTTCATTTGATAATGCAAATCTGAAGATAAGCTCAGATGTGGATGTGGCTGTGGTTGGAAATGACTATTTCGATTTCAGTAAATATGAGCTTGTGGTAGCTTCGGGAGATACCGAGTTAAAGACGTATGATCTTAAGGCTCTTATGTCTGCCGATGATACAGAGGATGGAGAAGGACAGGATGCTTCGTCTGAGAAAAAAGATAATACTGAGGACGGAACAGAAGTCGATACCGAGACAGACGATGGCAAAGACCACGGAATAGAAGGAACTGTAAAGATAGAAGATCTCATACCGGTTACAGCCGGAAGTGATGTGAAAGTGTTTATCAGAGCCGTTTCTACACAGGGCTTTGCATTTACCTATGATCTGTTTGAGGGAGTCGTAAATCAGGATGTAAGTGATTTTGATTCTACGGTTGATATATCCGGTGGAGATTACACGGTTATAGATACTGCTGGAAGTAAGTATAAATTATAATATGGATATATCAGAACTAAAAAAGGTCAGGCATACAGCGATCGCTGTTATGTCTGACTTTTTTTGATGAAGCATTACGCTTCTTTTTTGCTGAGGGGCAGGGTAAATATAAATTCTGTTCCCACCCCTTCTGTGCTTATGACATTGATATTTTCGCCATGAGCCTGAATTATTTCTTTTACGATGGAAAGACCAAGTCCTGTGCCGCGTTTATCCTTGCCTCGTGACAGGTCACTCTTGTAAAATCTCTCCCAGATCTTTTGTATACTGTCTTTTGGAATACCTATTCCGGAATCCTTTACAGAGACGAATACCTTTTCATTTCGGATACTTGTCTCAATCTTGATGCGTGAATCATTGTTTGAAAACTTAACAGCATTGTCAATGAGGTTGTAAATGACCTGCTGTATCTTTGTCATATCACCTCTTACGAAAAGTTCTGTGCCGGTCAGCACCAGATCAAAGGATACACCCTTTTCGGTGCATTTTCCCTCGAAAGTGAGGATTGTGGTGCGGATCATAGTATTGATATCGAAATCCGCGATATCGAGCCGTATGCCGTGATGACCGAACTGGTTTAGGTCGATAAGGCTCTTGGTGAGCTTGTTCAGGCGTTCTGTTTCAAAAAGTATGATATTTAAGTATTTTCCCTGCATTTCAACAGGGATAGTGCCGTCTAACATGGCTTCGACATAGCCCTTGATGGACGTAAGTGGTGAACGGAAATCGTGTGATACGTTTGAGACGAATTTCCGCTGATCCTCTTCAAGGGTATCAAGCTCTGTTGCCATGTAATTTAACGTGTTTGCCAGATAGCCGATCTCGTCATTGGAAGAAACCTCTATCTTGGTGGTAAAGTCGCCTTTTGCATACTGTTTGGCGGCTTTTGTGATCTTTACAAGAGGTCTGTATATGGAACGACTCATCATGATAAACACGAGCAGTGCAAACATAAAGATAAGAGCTACGGTGTAAAAAGATATGTTCATAAAACCGTTTACACCCTCGTGGACGCTGCTCAGGCTTTTGTGTATCACTATGTATCCGATGTTCTGATATGATACATTTACCGAAGAAAATACAGAGAGCATATCGTGATCGAATGAGCCGTAAAAATCACCTATCATATAGTAGGAGCTGCCGAAATCTGCCACATCAAAGTCATCGATGATAAAAGGATCGGAATCATTCTCAGACATATTTCTGCCTATGGACGGATCATCTGAGTCCATGAGCACTTCACCGGACGGACTTACAACCCATACCTTAGCATCCATATAGCCGGATATGATCTTCATGTGATTTTGAAAATCATTAAGCGACATGGAGGAATTAAAGTATTCAGAGGCATAGTCTGACGCTATGACGGAAGCCTCACGGTAAAGATTGGAGGCCTCCTGTTTTTCCATATGATTTGTTATAAGCCGCTGGGTAAAGGTGCATATGATAAGAAATGCGACCACACCGTAGATCAGATAGCTGATCAGCAGCTTGGTATATATTGTGTGTTTCATTTTTTTGTTACAGACTTTCTTTATGATTTAGGTTATGACACCTCGAATTTGTATCCGATGCCCCATACGGTTGCAATGCTCCAGCTCGGTTTGTCCTTTATTTTTTCACGCAGACGCTTTACGTGTACGTCAACGGTACGTGTATCTCCGATGTATTCATATCCCCAGATATTGTCGAGAAGCTGCTCACGTGTGAATACCTGATTAGGAGATGATGCAAGGAAATACAAAAGCTCAAGCTCCTTTGGAGGCATGTCTACCTGATGTCCGTCATATGTGACAGAGTAGTTTGAAAGATTTACGGTAAGTCCCGGATATTCCACGCACTTTATCTCGACTGATGCATAGGTTTCCTGCTTTGAAGGCTGAAAACGTCTTAAGACTGCCTTTACACGGGCTACAAGCTCCTTTGAATCGAAAGGCTTCATGATGTAATCATCTGCGCCAAGCTCGAGACCGAGTACCTTGTCGAAGATCTCGCCTTTTGCGGAGAGCATGATGATCGGTACGTTTGATTTGGCACGGATCTCACGGCACACCTGATATCCGTCTATGCCCGGAAGCATGAGATCGAGCAGGATCATGTTTGGATGATAGTGCTCGAATGCTATAAGTGCCTCCTCACCGTCATTTACTATTTTGGTATCATAACATTCTTTGGTCAGATAGAGCGAAATAAGCTCAGCAATATTGTTGTCATCGTCTACGATTAGTATTTTCTGTTTAACAGCCATTTTTGTCTCCTTTATTTATATTCCCGTTTTATTTAAAAGTTGCGATCGTAACACCGGCATCACCTTCACCGAACTCGCCAAGATGGAACTCGGCTATTGTCTTGTTGCGTTTTAAGTGATTGTGTACGGCTTTTCGCAGTGCGCCTGTTCCTTTACCATGTACGATGCGTACCGATGAAAGATGCGCGATATAGGCATCGTCAAGGTATTTATCCAAAAGTGCGATAGCTTCATCGGTAGTTTTTCCAATCAAATTGATCTCGGAAGAAACCGAAAGCGATTTGCTCATCTTTATCTTGCTGCCGCTGCCACCGTATTTCTTGGCAGGTGAGATGTCATCATTGATGAGCACGAGATCGTTTATATTTACAAGAGATCTCAGGATACCCATCTGCACATACAGATCACCCTTGGCATTTGGCAGTGTGTGAACAGTTCCCTTTAGATTGAGGGAAAGCACGAGCACAGAGTCACCGATACGGAGCTTCTTAGGAGCTTTATGGTTCTGCTTTGCCTGATTTTTCTTGATGTCGGACATTTTCTTTTCTTTGTCGGACATCTTACTGCGCAGGGCAGAACGCTCTTTTTCCATCTGGCTCATAGGAGCCTGACCCTGTCCGTATTTGTTAAAATTGCGGATGGTTTTGTCGGCAAGCTCTTTTGCCTCCTGAAGTATCTTGTAGGCTTCCTCATTTGCCTCGCGGAGTATTTTATCCTTGCTCTGATCGATCCGCTTATTCTTTTCCTCGAGCTGTTTTTTGAGTTTTTCAATCTCTGCCTTGTAGCTGTTGATCTCAATCTGTTCTTTTTCAATGGTCTGACGCTGTGACTCGAGATTTGCGATCAGATCCTCGAAATCAAGATCCTTGTCGCTGATACGTGTGCGTGCGTCCTCTATGATATTTTCTGCGAGTCCGAGCTTTGAAGAGATTGCAAAAGCATTACTTTTTCCCGGAATACCGATAAGCAGGCGGTAGGTCGGGCTTAATGTCTCAACATTGAACTCACAGCAGGCATTTTCAACACTATCGGTGGAAAGGGCATAGACCTTAAGCTCACTGTAGTGAGTGGTAGCCATGGTAGTGGCACCGTACTGATGCAGTTTGTTAAGGATGGAGATCGCAAGTGCGGCACCCTCTGTCGGATCGGTTCCTGAACAAAGCTCATCGAACAGGCAGAGACTTCTGTCATCAGCTTTTTTGAGTATCTTAACGATATTGGTCATGTGAGATGAGAAAGTACTGAGGCTTTGCTCGATACTCTGCTCGTCTCCGATATCTGCAAAAACATCCTCGAATATGGCAAGCTTTGATCTGTCACCGGCAGGAATATGAAGACCTGCCTGTCCCATGATGGTGAGAAGTCCGACTGTCTTGAGGGAGACTGTCTTACCACCGGTGTTAGGGCCTGTGATGATAAGCTGCTTGTATTCTTCTCCGAGGCGCACATCGATTGGTACTACCTTCTTTGGATCGAGAAGCGGATGACGGCCTTTTCGGATATTGATATGTCCCTCTGTATTGAATTCAGGGGCTACACCGTTGTAGGATTTTGCCAGATTTGCCTTGGCAAATATAAAGTCAAGCTCTGATAATACGGCATAATCTTCCTCAAGTGCGGCTGCATTCATGGCAACCTTGTCGCTGAGAGCGGCAAGTATCTTTTCGATTTCTTCCTGTTCTTTTATAAACAGCTCTTTAAGCTCATTGTTTAAGTTAACAACAGCCATAGGCTCGATGAAAAGAGTAGAACCGCTGGAAGACTGATCGTGCATCATGCCGGGAACATTGCTCTTTGCCTCGGCCTTTACAGGCAGACAGTATCTGCCGTCACGCATTGTGACAACTGCATCCTGCAGGTAAGTCCTCGTAGTGCTATTGTTCATGAGCTTTGTAAGCTGCGCGTGTATCCTGTCATTCATACCGCGGATGGATTTTCTGATCTTGAAAAGCTCAGGACTTGCGTCATCTGCGATCTCTTCTTCAGAAATGATGCACCTCTTAATCTCATCACAGAGTGCCGAAATTGGCTCGATCCTTGAAAAAAGACCTGACAGGGAATCCTGTTTTTCATTGTCCATGCCTGTCCTGCCGTATGCTTTGGTGCGCTTGGCAACTTCGAGCAGACTGCATATGCGCAGCAGCTCCGTTGTATTAAGAGAACCTCCGATATCGAGACGCTTGAGGGATGCGTGTACATTGTGTACACCAACAAACGAAATACCGCTGTCCTTGTATAGGCGGCTTAAAGCGTCAGCGGTGGTAGTCTGCAAATGTCTGATTTCATAGATATCCGTGATCGGATCAAGTGCCAGACAGCGTTCTTTTGTCTCGTCACAGGCAGCGTAGCCTGCGAGCATCTGGAGTATTTTATTGTATTCTAATGTTTTGTAAACTTTCTTGTTCATGGTTGTTCCTTCTATTTGACCTTTTGACCCTTTAATCACATTATAACGGAATAACGCGCAAAAAACCATAATTATTCTCTAAAATAAAATGTGGTTGCAAGGGTGTGCGTTAGATATTATAATTATGTAGATATATTTACATTTGATTATCAGGGTATGAAGTATGGAACAATTTATCAGGGAGCAGATCAAGGATAAGCCGGTCAATAAGAAAAAGCTTGCAAGAAAAGTGGGAGCAGCCGCACTCTGCGGTGTTGTTTTTGCTGTTGCGGCAAGCATTATTTTTGCGATAGCCCTGCCGGTCATAAACAAGTCATCCCACAAGACGCAGACGGGAAAGAATGACGGCAGCCAGCAGCCTGATTCTGAGGATATTTATGATACTGCCACAACGGAGGACAGCACATATCAGGAGTCTTCGACGCAGGATTATAAAGTAACTCTAGAAGATTATCAGGCGATACAGAATGAGCTTTATCGTATAGGTGCATCTGCGAATAAATTTATCGTGGGTGTCACAGGAGTGACGGATGCCACGGATATCTTCAACAATATGTATGAAACGGAAGGTAAGGGAGTGGGCGTTATCATCAAGGATAACGGCAAACAGCTCATCATACTTACCGAGAAAAATTTAGTTGACGGTGCGGATAAGCTGAGCGTGACATTTGTAAATGACATGGTGGCTGATGCGGCAGCGGTCAAATATGACAGTAATACAGGCATGGCGATCATTTCAGTGGACAAATCACTACTCGATGATGCAACGACAGCGGCAATCTCAGTGGCGGAGTTTGGCAATTCCAATATCATGTCGCGCGGAGCTACGGTTATCGCGCTTGAGGCAAACTATGCCATTCTCACAGGCTCTATCACATCCACTATCAATCAGGTTTCTGCGCAGGATAATAATTTTTCGGTGCTGACAACCGATATTGCCAGCAACAAGACACAGAGCGGAATACTCATAAATACCTCAGGTCAGGTGATAGGACTTGTTCTGCAGGGCTTTAATTCTGCGGAGGAGAGCAATACACTTACGGCAGTGGGAATAAGCGATATCTCGCCTGTCATACAGAAGATCGAAAACGGTGAGGATGTGCCGTACATGGGGATCAACTGTACAACAGTCACGGAAAAGATAGCAAACAGATACAACATTCCAAAGGGTGTTTATATAAAACAGGTAACTATGGATTCACCTGCATTTGTGGCGGGACTCCAGAGTGGAGACGTCATAGTTTCGATAAACGGCAATGAGGTTTCATCGGTATCAAATTACAATACATGCCTTATGGGACTAAAACCTGAGGATACATGCAATGTGAAAATTAAAAGAAAAGGAAGCAACGGATATACCGAGATCACCTGTCAGGTAAAGATCGGTGTTATGGATTAGGAGGATATATGAAATATATTTCGACTCTCCGTGAAGGAGAGAGGATCAATGAGATTTTTTTATGCAAGAGCAAACAGGCTGCCATGACAAAAAACGGTAAGCCATATGACAATGTCATTTTACAGGACAAAACAGGTACACTCGATGCAAAGATCTGGGATGTCGGATCGGTCGGTATCGAAGAGTTTGAGGCTATGGATTATATAGCAATCACAGGAGATATCACAAGTTTTCAGGGCAATCTTCAGTGCTCCATAAAACGTGCGCGAAAGGTCAGCGAGGGCGAATACGATCCTGCTGATTATCTGCCTGTCAGCGACAAGGATATCGATGCGATGTATGATGAGCTGATGGGATACATAGGTTCAGTTAAAAACCAGTATCTTTCAAAGCTTCTTCACAGCTTTTTTGACAATAAGGAGTTTGAGCGCAGATTTAAGTTCCACTCAGCAGCAAAAAGCGTGCATCACGGTTTCGTAGGCGGATTGTTGGAACACACACTTGGTGTGACAAAAAACTGTGATTATTTTTCAAAAATGTATCCTGTTTTAAACAGAGATCTGCTTGTGACAGCCGCCATTTTCCACGATATCGGAAAATTAAAAGAGCTTTCAACTTTTCCGGAGAATGACTATACAGACGCTGGTCAGCTCCTCGGTCATATCATGATAGGTGCTGAGTGGGTAGGTGATGCAATCAAGACGATCGACGGTTTCCCGGTTGTTCTGGCAAACGAGTTAAAGCACTGTATACTTGCCCATCATGGCGAGCTGGAGTTTGGTTCACCGAAGAAACCGGCTCTTGTTGAGGCACTGGCTCTCAGTTTTGCAGACAATATCGATGCAAAGATGGAGACTTTCAGGGAGCTTTTAGTAAATGTGCCTGAGAATGATCTCGACTGGCAGGGATACAATAGATTTATGGAGACAAATTTCCGTAGGACGAGTGTGTAAAGAGGCGGGCAATATTGGATATATAGCTATACTTTTTGGAGTGAAAGTGTGTGCCGTGTACGAACATTGTACTGGGAAATAAGAAGAATAATTGTATACATAAAAATAATAAAGAAGAGAAAAACATGAAAAAGAATGACATATTTGAACTGGAAATAACAGATATGGGAACAGATGGCGAGGGTATCGGACATTACGATGGCATGACCTTTTTCGTAAAGGATGCACTTATCGGTGATGTCATAACTGCCCGCGCGACAAAATTAAAGAAAAACTATGGCTATGCAAGAGTGGAAGAGATTAAGACCCCTTCCACTTTTCGCGTTGAGCCGAAATGTGCGCTGCACAAGAGGTGCGGAGGCTGTCAGATACAGGCACTTTCATACGAAAAGCAGCTTGAATTTAAAAATGACAAGGTGCGCAATAATCTCATGCGCATAGGAGGCTTTTCAGAGGAGGAGATTTCTGCCAAAATGGCACCACCGGTCGGCATAGATGATCCGTACAGATACCGAAACAAAGCACAGTTTCCGGTAGGACGCGATAAGGACGGCAATATCATAACCGGCTTTTATGCATCACGAAGCCACAATATCATCCCTGTAGATGACTGTATGCTCGGAGTACCTGTAAATAAAGAGATACTCGACATCATAAAGGCATGGATGAACGAGTGCGGTATAGAGCCGTATGATGAGGTAAGCCGCACCGGGCTGGTGCGCCATGTACTGATCCGTTATGGATTTACGTCAAAGCAGATCATGGTGTGCCTCGTGATAAACGCAGATGGGTTGGGTTCAAAGCGTGGGGCTGAGAGTGTGGCAGGCGCAGACAGTGGGAAAATTGCTGACAAGCGTGATCGTGATAAAGCAAGTGATAACAAGGAATGTGATATCATGGCAAGTGATAGTAAAGGTAATGCAACAGATACACTTTGTGATAGATTATCAAAAATAGAAGGGATGACATCGATTTCCTACAATATCAACAAGGAAAATACAAATGTGATCCTCGGCAAAAAGACTGTATGCATATGGGGTAAACCGTATATCGAGGATACGATACATCTGCTTTCTTATCCAGATTTTACACCACAGGGTACAGGCATCACATATCAGATTTCGCCACAGTCATTCTATCAGGTAAACCCTAAGCAGACAGAAAAGCTCTACAGCACAGCATTGGAGTTTGCAGGACTGACCGGAAAGGAAAGTGTGTGGGATCTCTACTGCGGCATCGGAACAATATCACTTTTCCTCTCACAGAGGGCTAAAAAGGTCTACGGTGTGGAGATAGTGCCACAGGCTATAGATGATGCAAAGAACAATGCAAAGATAAACGGCATCACAAACGCTGAGTTTTTCGTCGGAAAAGCGGAGGAAGTACTGCCGGAGTTCTATGCAAATGCCAGAAAAAATGATGCGGATATGCTGACACCGAATGTTATCGTGGTAGATCCTCCGAGAAAAGGCTGTGATGAGAAGTGTCTCGATACAATGTTAAAGATGGAGCCGCAGAGGATTGTTTATGTAAGCTGCGATTCGGCAACCTTGGCAAGGGATTTGAAGATCCTTTGTGAGGAGAAATATGAGCTGGTGAAGTGGCAAGCGTTTGACCAGTTTAGTCATACGGGGCATGTTGAGACGGTTGTTCTTTTGTCCCAACAAAAACCAGATGACACGATAGAAATCGACTTAGACCTGGACGAGCTGGATGCCACCAGTGCCGAGTTGAAGGCAACCTATCAGGAAATCAAAGATTATGTGCTGAAAGAATTTGGCTTGAAGGTTTCAAGTTTATATATTTCTCAGGTAAAACGCAAATGTGGAATTGAAGTGGGAGAAAACTATAATCTTCCAAAATCAGAAAATGCAAGAGTTCCACAATGCCCGAAAGAGAAGGAAGAAGCTATCAAGGTTGCCCTGAAATATTTTGCGATGATCTAAGAACATCGCTGATTTCAAGGAGGAATAACACATGAAAAGCACATTTGAAAAAATGGGTGGAACCTACACACTTGGCGTAGACGGAATTTACTATCCGAATCTTGTCAGTACAGATGAAGAATCGCGTTATGGGAAATATGGAATGATGCGGAAAACATATCTGAAAGAGCATCGTCCGGCAATGTATTCACTGTATATGTTGGAAGACAGACTGGTGGAACATCTGAATCTTGTGGACGATGAAGCACAGGAGAGAATGGATATTTTGGTACGTCAGATGATGGAAAAGCAAGGCATTACGGAAGAAATGAAAGCTCTTGACCAGATGGCATGGATTAGGGCTGTAAATAATATCCGAAATGCTGCAGAAGAGATTGTGTTGAAAGAATTGATTTACAGGTAAACAAAGCGCTGAACAAGTGAGACAAAAAATTCCATTTGTTCAGCCGATTTTCTTACTAATTCTTCCGCTACGACATCATAGTCATTTTGATGAGGCGCTGCTGCATAAGAATAGGATACTTCCTTTCCTGTTGTCGTCGGATCACAGCTCCATATCCGAAGAAAAACTTATATTTATCGTTTGATATTGTTAAACTACATTTTTTATCATTTGTTGTATATCCATCATATGTATTTTCTTGATGATTGAAACACCCTTGTCCCCACCTTATAATTTAAACAATCCTTAGCTCATTGCTAAGGTAATTTAGAAAGGTGGATTGTGACTATGAAATTATCATTAAAGGAAAATATTGAAATGATGCCTAAAACACTCTTCCCGAAAGTCGATGTGGAGCGTGATCTTTTCCCTAAGAAAGATTACATCACAAATTCTTGGTTTGTGTGTGGTCATTTTGATGCAGAAGGACGAAAACTCCATTATTTTTACGATGTTCTACTTGGTGGCGTTCCTGGTCAGGCTGAAATTGTTGTTGACAACATGTCTGTCACAGATGAAACAGGGCAAGAATGTTATCACTTCAGCGAGGCTTATCCGTTAACCATGTGCGAAGTTGGAGAAAATGATTTTCTTATTAAAACACCACATGCACAGATATACGGAAACCTTGACGAGCTATTTTTGAACGCAACTATGGAAAATGTAGAGCTCAATGTGAAACTCATTCCTTCAGGGTATCCTATTTACAATGCGGGAGATGGAAATTTTATGGTGGGTGATATGATTTCTTTTCAATACTCTGTGCCACAGCTCAAAACAGAGGGAACTTTATCTATCAAAGGGCATGACTATCCTTTATCTGGATTTTCTTGGTTAGATCGACAATGGGGTGGGGATATGGCAACTCCTATGAAGGCAGTATCGCGTGTGCCCATGTGGGGTTGGATGGACTTGAATCTTGACAATGGTGATTTCTTAAGTCTTTGGTTTCTTCCAGATGAAAAAGGCGAAGTGGCATGGGTCACGGTGGTGCATCCTGACGGCAGTCAGTCAGTCCTTTATGTTGAGCCGATGATAAAAACAGCTTCAGATTATTGGAGAAGTGAGTTATCTGGAATCAGTTATCCGACTCGGTGGATTGTTAACATTCCAGACCTTAATGCAAAACTGGAAGTTGTTTCTGATCCACAAAATCAGGAGGTGTTTTCAAAACAAGTTCCCAACCTGACTCACTATGAGGGTGCGAGCAAAATATCAGGAACTTACCGTGGAGAGGAAGTTCATGGCCACTGTTATGTTGAATTAATGAATTGGAAATAACTGCAACATTGCATCTAATTCTGGAATATTCACAAAGCAATAAACCTGATAATTCTGTTTAAAAGAAGGGCAGTTTTTCAATCAGTTTGAATATCGAGGAATAAGGAAAGCGAAATATAAAAAAAGCTTCTCACCACTGGAAATCCAGTGATGAGGAGCTTTTACTATGTTATTTTGCAGAAGAAAAAATAGTGCGTCATTCCGCATGTATCTCTAAATCTTCAAGTTTCACAAGAACCTTCATTATATTCTTAACCATAGCAGATACTGAGAAAGTAACATTACTTGATAACCACCATTCGATAATTCCTGCAAGTGCAGATGTTTTAATTTGAATTCTGAACTCGGCTTCAAGTGTATCATTATCTGCTTGTGGCTTTGTATCCTGTGCAATGAGTCCGGCGATGATTGCTTTGAATCGCGGCTGGAAATATGGGTAATTTTCTTCTTTGAAAAAAATCTTAAAAACCTCTTTTTTTTCATAAAGACAGGAAAGAACCATCGTAAGGCTGTGCTCGATATCGGAGTAGTCTGGGTTGTGGGAGAGCATTCCTGATTGAGAATACATATCTTTCAGCAACTCATCAATGTATTCGTCCAGTAGAGCATACTTATCAACAAAGTGAAGGTAGAAGGTGGAGCGGTTAATATTTGCAAGATCGGCTATATCATTGATGCTGATTTTATCAAAGGGCTTTTTTTCAAGAAGGCAAGTAAAGGCTTCCATAATAAATTGCCTTGTTCGCTGGTAACGGCGGTCTGTTTTACCCATATCGAAATCCTCCAGATAGACATTTTTTGAGTTGTGTTGTGTATGCAACATTGAACGAAGATCAATGATTGCAGGGGAACAGTGTATCTCTTATAGTATAAACAACATGATACTGATATGCAACATGTATCTATTATATAGGAGGAATAATTATTATGGTAAATAATGAAAAGTTTAGTGTTGTTACAAAAGGTGTGGCACCTTTGCTGAACCCGCAGGAAGATTTGAATTGGAAACAGGATTGCAACAGCAATTCGTGGTTTGCAATCTGTCACTTTGAAGCTAATGGTCATCTGCTCAATTTCATGTACCATTTGATGATTTATCCATTACCCACAGGTGCTGTTATGAATGCATGCTTTTCTGTGACAGATGAAACAATGGGGGAATATTATGGGGAGGATCATTTTTATCCGTTCGACCAAGTGCAACTGTCGGAGGACAGCTTTTCCATTAAAGTACCTAATGGAGAAATGGTCGGTGACCTGAAAGAAATGAAACTTAAAGCTCACATGGAAAATGCTTCGGTTGAGGTCATTATGCATCCCGTAGGGGAGGTAATCTATAATGGTGGCGCAGGTCTGTTTTCTGTTTGCGGCATTCATGTTCACCAGTACTCCATACCGAAAATGTTGACAGAGGGCACCATGACAATCGGGACGAAAACATACGAAATCAAAGGTGGGCAGTCCTGGTTTGACCGGCAGTGGCAGCAGGCACCGAGAGGGATGTCAGCGTCAGCCGGACGTTTCCGCTGGGCGTGGATGGATATAAACCTTGACAGTGATGACTACATTAGTCTCTGGTCTACAGAAGATTTACAGACAGGGGAAGAACATGCCTGGGCGACGGTTCTGCATGCAGATGGGAGCCAGACAGTTGCCGCGATGGAGGCACTTTCAAAAAATCGCAGTGATTACTGGATGAGTCCGATATCAAAGCAGAAATATCCCACGCATTGGCTGATCAGTCTCCCTGAACTGGATACCCGGCTTGAAGTTTCTGCTTCTCCGAAGGAGCAGGAAATTGTATCGAAATTCATAAACAAGTATGAGGCTGCCAGCAAGGTGACGGGAACATTCAAGGGTAAGGAAGCCAACGGGCATTGCTATATCGAATTGGTAGGCGATTATACAAAATAAGCGGAGGTGAAGCTCATGAGTAAAATTTTAAGCGATATGCTGATCCGGCTGTCTGATGGAAAGAAGCCGGCATATGATCCAAACAGGGAGTTGATGTGGGACAAGAAATTTAATTCAAGCTCTTGGTTTGTAATTGGACACTTTGAGGCAGAAGGACACAAGCTAAATTATCTTTTCCACCAGATGGTCTGGCCAGGGCATGAGGGACAAGTGATGAACTCTGTTTTGTCCGTAACCGATGAAACGACTGGATACCATTACGGAGAGGATAATTTCTATCCAATGGATCAGGTGACCATAGCAGACGACCATTTTCTTATTAAAGAACCAACTGGCAGTATGGAAGGTAACTTAAAGCATTTATCAGTGAAGGCAGCGAATAAGGGAATAAAGCTGGATCTGGAACTGGATTTTGAAGATGACATCATATTCAATGGCGGTGCAGGTCAGTTTAACCTTGCCATTATCAAGGTTCACCAGTATTCAAAGCCCAGGGTACATCCGAGTGGACAGCTTACGATTAACGGGAAAGTATATGACATTTCCGGCGATGCCTGGTTTGATCGTCAGTGGCAACAGACACCTGGTCCCGTGAGTGACGGGGATTTACACTGGTGTTGGATGGATCTTAACATTGATGGGAGTGACAGACTCAGCCTGTGGAGTATTTCCTGGCCTTCTAAGCACATCTCGAAGAGTTGGGCTACGATGCAGAGTGCGGACGGAACCCAGAAAGTTGTGAAGGTAGAGCCTTTCATGGAAAAGAGCAGGAAATTCTGGAAGAGCCCTGCCTCCGGACAGAATTACCCCGTTCATTGTGTTGTGGACATTCCAGAGATTGACGCTTCGCTGGAAGTCAAACCTCATCCGATTGAACAGGAAATCGCGTCCGAGCACATCAGCAAATATGAGGCTGCCAGCGAGATTGTGGGCACGTACAAAGGGAAAAAGTGCAGTGGATTCTGCTATATCGAATATGTCGGAAAGTTTAACTAGGGGGTGACGATCATGACAAAACAAAATCTTCCCACATTTACAAATATCCATTCGGACATGAAGACGAAGCCGGAGGAGACGACTGATTCCTGGTACCTTCGGACAAACTTCATAGCAGAAGGTCATGTTATCGGTTTTGAATGGCATCAGATGGTGGTACGGCCACTTCCGATGCTTACTATGAGCGTGATGGATTTTCTGGTGATGGACGCAACGGATGATATCTATCTTTCTCATGATGTTTCAGGAAGGGCAAATGCAATGAACGGGCCCGTAAAAGGAAAATGCTGTGTGAATTCGAAATACGGAACCTTTCAGGGGGATGAGCATAAGCTGACGCTAGATTTGACAGCCGAGGACAGTGAAATTCATGTGGAAGTGTTTCCCCAAAAAGCTATACACAACGGTTGCACAGGACTTCTGCCACTTACGGGCATCAATTCTTTTCAGTTTTCCTTTCCTAATGCCGATATCAAAGGAACGGTGTCACTGAAGGGGAAAACATACTATATCAAAAATGCGGTAGCATGGTTTGATCGGCAATGGACGAAGGCATCCATTAAAGATGTTGATGCCCCGCATTGGCTATGGCTGGGAATGAATTTGAATAAAGAGAAAACCGTTTCTATGTCTGCGTGGGATGTCGTAAAGGACAGGGATAAGTGGGGCTGCTTTGCAACAATTGTGGATGAGAATGATATCCATTCTCTGCACCCGATCAGTATCACCTATAACGAATTTTGGAACAGTAAGCTGACCGAAAATAAATATCCGAAAAGATTCCATGTAAGCATTCCTACGGCAGATACAGAAATGGATTTTTCGGTACTGCAGAAAGACCCTGAATTCTATAAAGGCTTCGGCAAGTTTGCAATGGGAGGCAGCCAGGCTCTATGCAAGGTCACGGGGCATTACCGGAACGAGAACATCGATTCGATAGAGATCGTCGAGGTTCTGGGAGACTTTGCAAACAAATTATGAATGCTATAAGGGAGTGAAAATGCATGGAACTTTTTGGAACAATTCTCGTTGGAATCAGCGGGCTTGCTTGGACAATTGTTTATATTGAACTGATCCGTCAGGGAAATAGGGACAAGGCATGTGGTATGCCTCTTTTTGCCTTGACGTTAAACTTGGCATGGGAGTGGATTTACGGCATTGATGGCTTGCTCATCAGCAAATCGTTTATGCCTGTGCAGTCTATCGCCAATATCATTTGGGCGGTATTCGACATTTTTGTGATGATGACATGGGTGAAATATGGAAAGCAGTATCTTCCGGAGAGGGTAAAGAAGTTCTTCGTACCATTTACGATCTTAGCTACAGCTTTCGGTTTTGCTATACAGTTCGCTTTTTACTTCAACTGCGAGACGGTTGTAATTGCTTCCATCTACTCGGCTTTTCTCCAGAATGTAGTTATGTCCGTGTTATTCATCGTGATGCTCTTTCGCAGGGAGGATACCAAGGCACAAACCTTACGGATTGCATTTTGTAAGTGGCTGGGAACTCTGACACCGACTATTTATGGACAGATCAACGGAACCACCGTTGCGGGATTTATATTAATTACCGGTATTTTGTGTAGCTTTTTTGACATAATCTACATCTGTTTGCTGTGGAAAAGAAAGAAAACAGATTATCGGTGAAAAAATCCAAAATGTTTCTATTATCGAAACCTATGTAACTTGAGAAGATTATTAGAAAGTGATGCCACATTTATTACGGATACCTGTCCGATGAATTGTGCTGAAATGACTAGGTTGTTGCAGAAATTTGATTCAAATGTTCAATACTTTCAGTAAAAAATAGACTCCTCATCACTGGATAATTCTCGTGGTGAGGAGATTTTCCTCCTTATAAAAGTTTAAAAGACACTAAATTACAATTCTATGCCATGTGATCTTTTCTTCGCTCGAACAGGCTGATTTCTTTGCATTTCCTGTTTTCGCTGATATTCAAGTTCCCATGCCCGATGAGAGAAAACATTAGAATCTTCCACATTAAGATAGTCTACCTCTTCGGCTGCAATGTCATGGCGGTGATAGTCATAATATTTACCAAAAGTTGCTTTGAGTTGGGTAATCAGCTTATCCTGAAAATCTGGACGGATTCGGATCCGGGTGTCCAGTAATTCAAGATATTGCCCTGGTTCCGGAAGAAATGATTCCTCACGGAAAGCCGCTACATCTTTTTTGAGCTTTGCTTTGAGGGTGGTATCCTGAGAATCCAGTATATCCAGATTTTTGTTCATCTGCTCATATTTCTTAGAAAGATTGGTCATGTCTTTATCGGAGGAACATTCTGCTTGAAATATGAGTTGCTCTTTGCGGGATTTCAGTTCTTCGATTTCTTCTGTTATGGTGGTAAGCTGTTGATTTAATTTTATATGCTGGATAGGATTCAGAATACTGGTTTTACCCTTCTGTAGATTCAGTTCTTTTTTTTCAGCGATTTTTGCTTTAAGTTTTTTCTTAACTGTGTTGTATTTATTCAGGATAGGATGAAAATGCTCCATCCAGTCATGGATCACTTCTTTTTGCATTTCATTGTGAAGCAAATGATATTGAGTAAAAATCATATGATTTCGGATGGCTTCCATCGTTTCTGCAATGACAGGAATAGATCTTTCCACTGCCTGTGCCAGCTTCGCAACCTGTGCTTTTAATTCCCGGAGCATTTTATTATCTGCACGAATCAGGCGGTTGATCTCACAACGGTCGGATATCATACCTTTCTTTTCCATATTCTGTGCGATATAGCCCTCATGAATGGTAGGCTGCTCGGTGATTCCCTGATCTGCAAAGCTGCGGTGATCGATGGATGCGTGTATCTGATTTTTGGCAAGCATTTTATTTACAGCCTCTGCCCAATTTTCTCTCCAGAGACAGATTTGCTCTTCGCTGTTCCACCTCTCGGAAATGGGATTTTGCCTGCCGTATCGGGCGCTTTTCGGATGCTTGTCCACACGCTCATATCCTTTTTCCAGTGCTGCAGATGGAGTCAGATATATTTTCTTCTTGCCGGCTTGATAGCGGTATTGTTTCTCCCATCCTTTCTTTTGTGCTTCTTTAAATTCTGCGGCAGTAAATCCTCTTTCCTTACCATCCTTTATACAAAGATATTCTTTTTCTGTTTTATACTGCCATGTTCCATTTTCATTTAGTGGTCGGACAGTAA
>CAVABC010000047.1:0-23928 GCA_963586665.1 Acutalibacteraceae bacterium | reverse complement strand
TGGAAGCACAGCAATGTGTGGAGCTGACTGTTACTAATAGGTCGAGGGCTTAATCAAAGAAAGAACGAAATCGGATTTGTATGAAGTTTTGAAGGTATAAAAACCTTAATGATCCTCGATAGCTCAATGGTAGAGCACTCGGCTGTTAACCGAGTTGTTGTAGGTTCGAGCCCTACTCGGGGAGTTTTTTAATATTATATGGTGACATAGCCAAGTGGTAAGGCCCCGGTCTGCAACACCGTCATCGCCGGTTCAAATCCGGCTGTCACCTTTATTTTAAAGATGGTTTTATACCATCTTTTTTTGTGCTTGAAATTATACTGTAATATAAAAAAGAATGTTGAAATTTTTTAATATATAAGGATGCTGAACATTCTTAATACATCCACATAAAAAAGAGTTATATAAAAGAGTAATATAAGTCTCACAAAAAGACTCATATTACTCTTTTTTATTTCGTAATGATTTTATTTGTTAATCGTATGATTACTCTTCTTCCGGGTACTTCATGCCCCAGTATGACCTTATATCAGACATGATCTTCATGACATCATAGGTGTATTGACGATGCATGAGGTTTTCTATTTCGTCAGAATCGGATGAATTTACTGCCTTTTCCATGTCTGTTACTTCGTAATACAGTGCATCTGCAGTATCACCAGCATCAATTACTTCATTGTGACCATCATCAGTGTATGTGATAGTTGCCTGCATACCTCTTGGATATTCGAATATCTCAACGTAGGCTTTATCGAATGATATGGTAGCACGTTTTGGCTGTTTTGAATGTAGAGATAATGTGGCTGTTGCCATTTCTCCGGTTTCATTCATGAGAAGTATGCCTGCCTGCTCATCTACTCCGGTTGGTGCATATTTTACCTGAGATAGAACCTGATCTGGAGCCTCTTTAAAGAACCAGCGGATAAGCGAGAGTGAATAGACACCTATATCAAGCAGTGCGCCTCCTGCAAGTTTTCGGCTGAAGAACCTGTTTGTCATATCGTAGTCTTTGTAGCTGCCGAAATTGACCTGTATCAGATTAAGTTTGCCGAGTTGTCCACTTGAGATTATTTCGCTTAGCTTTTTATAAATTGGCATATGATATATTGTCATAGCCTCTGCCAGTATGACCTTGTTTTCTTTGGCAAGAGAAACTGCTTCCTCAAGCTCATCTATATTGAGTGTAATAGATTTTTCACAAAGTACGTGCTTTCCGTTTGCGAGAGCTTTTCGCAGGTATTGTATGTGAGTATTGTGTGGTGTGGAAATATATATTATGTCCACATCAGGATCAGTGAATACATCATCAATCTGATCATATACCTTTGAGATATTGTACTTTTGTGCAAAATTTACTGCTTTTTCGTGTGTTCTGTTGGCAACGGAGTATAGGCATCGTCCTTCTTTTGCAAGTGCCTGAGCCAGTTCATTTGCAATAACACCGCATCCTAAGGTTGCCCAGTTTAGTTGTTTCATAGAAAATCCTCCTTTGAGTTAAAAATTTGGATAGTTATCCACATTACTTTATATTTTTTCAAGCTAATGTGGAAAATGATTTTAAATTCCGTAATGGAATAAATTTCGAGCACATTCTATCACGATATTATTTATTCCGCAACCTATAATGTCCTTTATAAAAAATATGGAGTTTATTAAATTGAAGGTTATATACGTGCCATATTATACGCATGCTAGTACAGCGAATAATAAATAACTGGTCCAATGACTTGTCTGATTTTTCATCTGCTGCGTTGTCGTCAGTCACCGTAGCCACAGCTACGCTTTCTTCCTCCGCCTTGCATATGAAGAAATCATTCTACGTCATTGATCCAGAAACTTATTTTTCGCTGTACTAGTTTGTATACATACCAGATTGTATGTTGTTGGATGGTGAGAGTATGATTGTACATATACCAGATTGTATGTGTGCCATGTGGTGAACATACAAGATTGTGCGTATGGCGAATTATATAAGTGTATATATAAAAACCGTCAAAAACCGTCATTGTGTAATGGGGAAATCATCAGATGATATACACTTGGAAAATGTATGAATAAATTCATATTTTTAAGTTAATTATCAATGAGAGGCATATTGTTAGCAATTTTATACAAAAACAGATAATGAAAATTAAGCACATAGTACATGATACATATTCTGTTTATATATTTTTAACAAATTTACAAGTGATATTTTGTGAATATGATTGACGGAAAGTGATTGACTTTGAATGTTTTTGAAAATATAATCATATTATCAGAGGTGATCAATTGTTAGCAGAAGAAAGATTTTCAAAGATTATGAACATAATAGACTCGATGGGCAGCGTTACAGTCCAGCAGCTTATGGATGAGCTTGGCACATCGGAGTCGACGATCAGACGAGATCTGATCACCATGGACAAAAAAGGATATCTCACCAAGGTGCATGGAGGTGCTATTTCAAACAATGCGAGCATCCATACGCAGGATGAGAAAGTTATCAACAGACAGATGCTCAATCATGATGAGAAAGAAACAATCGCGGCGTATGCGGCTTCACTTATCGTGGATAACGATTTTGTTTATATAGATGCCGGTACGACAACAGCTCTTATCATTGATTACATTTCAGCAAAGAATGTTGTTTTTGTCACAAATTCACTGACGAATGCCAAGCGTATTTCGGACAGAGGCTATACGGTATATATTCTTGGGGGAGAATTCAAGTCAACAACAGAAGCGATCGTTGGTGATGAGGCCGTATTCGCATTGGACAAATACAATTTTACCAAAGGCTTCTGGGGTGCAAATGGTATCAATGTAAAGAATGGATTTACAACTCCTGAGATAAAGGAGGCCATGGTCAAGAAAAAATCCATGGAGAACTGCAAAGAGAAATATATTCTCGCAGATGACAGTAAATTTTCACAGGTATCAAGTATCAAGTTTGCTGACTTTGATGACGCTGTGATAATAACAAACAGGTTAAGTAATACTAACTATAAAAAATACAAGAATGTCAAGGAGGTTTAATATGATCTACACAGTTACTTTTAATCCGTCATTAGACTACGTAGTTGATGTTAAAGATTTTAAGACAGGGGTGGTCAACAGAACTACAAACGAGACTATTTTTCCGGGTGGTAAGGGAATCAATGTTTCCATGGTTCTCAAGAATATGGGACTTGATAACACATCACTTGGTTTTACTGCCGGATTTACAGGAAACGAGATCAAGAGACTTTTAGGGGACAAGGGCGTAAAAACAGATTTTATAGAAGTGGAAAAAGGGGTTTCACGAATTAACGTAAAGCTTCGTTCAAATGAGGAATCAGAGATCAACGGTCAGGGACCTGCGATCACAGATGACAATATCAAGGCTCTTTACGAGAAACTTGAGGAGCTTAAAAATGGTGATGTGCTTGTACTTGCAGGAAGCATTCCCGATGTGATGCCTTCATCAATGTATATGGATATCATGAAGTACCTCGAGGGCAGAGGAATAAATATCGTGGTTGACGCGACAAGAAATCTGCTTACAAATGTGCTTCCATACGGACCTTTCCTTATCAAGCCAAACAATCATGAGCTTGGTGAGATATTCGGGGTTGAGATCAGTGATAAGGACGATGTCATCAAATATGCAAAGAAGCTGCAGGAGCAGGGCGCAAGAAACGTACTTGTTTCCATGGCGGGTGACGGAGCTGTGCTTGTGACAGAGGACGGACAGGAATTTAAGGCTGAGGCTCCAAAGGGTGAGCTTAAGAATTCAGTAGGTGCCGGTGATTCGATGGTTGCCGGATTTGTCTATGGATATTTACAGACAAACGATTACAAACAGGCATTTATGTATGGTGTCTGTACAGGAAGTGCAAGCGCATTTTCTGAGGAACTTGCTACTAAGGCGGAAGTGGACGCTTTATTAGATAGAAGTAAAAATTTATTCTAAAACAGGAGGAATGATGTATGAAGATCAGGGATTTGTTGGCAGCCGAGAGCATCAACTTAAATGGTGCACCTGCCGGAAAAACTGACGCATTAAATCAGTGTATTGATTTGATGGCTAAAAGTGGAAAAATTGCAGATGTTGAGACGTACCGCAAGGGCGTATTTGCAAGAGAGGAAGAAGGCACAACAGGAATTGGAATGGGTATAGCAATTCCTCATTGTAAGTCTGATGCAGTTAAAAAAGCCGGTCTTGCCGCAATGGTCGTAAAAGATGGGGTTGACTTTGAATCGCTTGACGGCACACCTGCAAAAATTATTTTCCTTATTGCAGCACCTAATACTGAGGACAATGTACATCTTCAGGTACTTAGCAAATTATCTGTAATGCTTATGGACGAGCAGTTTACAAATTCACTTATCAACGCGAGCTCTGTAGATGAATTTTTGAGAATTATCGACAATGCAGAGAAAGAAAAAGATGAGAAAGAGGCTGCTAAAGAGGTTGCTGCAACAAAGCCGGTCGAGACAGCAAAGGATGAGGTATTTATCGTAGCTGTCACAGCGTGTCCTACAGGTATAGCCCATACTTATATGGCAGCCGAGGCACTCGAGAAAAAGGCTAAAGAGTTAGGATATCAGATCAAGGTTGAGACACGTGGATCAGGCGGTGCAAAGAATGTACTTACTGATGCAGAGATCGCAAAGGCAGCCGGAGTTATCGTGGCATGCGATACTAAAGTGCCAACAGACAGATTTGACGGAAAGAAAGTTATTGAATGTCAGGTTGCTGACGGTATTAATAAAGCAGAACAGCTTGTTAAGAGAGCAGCAGCAGGAGATGCTCCTGTATTTAAGGCATCAGGGGATGCAAAGAAAGAGACAGCTTCTTCAAATACCGGAAAAAGAAGTGTAGGACAGGCGTTTTACAAGCATCTGATGAGCGGAGTTTCACATATGCTTCCATTCGTTATCGGTGGAGGTATCATGACAGCCCTTGCATTCCTCATTGATACGATCTGTGGATATGGTGCAACAGGTGGAGGAAACTTTGGTTCATGTACACCACTTTCTGCATTCTTTAAGTATGTAGGAGGTCTTTCAATGGGACTTATGGTTCCGGTTTTAGCAGGATATATTGCATATTCCATTGCTGACAGACCGGGTCTTGCAGTTGGATTTACCGGTGGACTTTTAGCTTCATCAGGAAATGCACTTGCAGCAAGCTATACATGGGCAGGAGAAACCTCCGGTTTTTCAAAGTTCATTGAGAATTTTGCATTTCAGGGTGCTAACGGTGGAAACACAGTATCAGGTTTCTTAGGTGGAATTCTTGCAGGTTTCCTTGCAGGAGCTATAGTTCTTTTCTTAAAGAAGATAACGAGAAAACTGCCTGAGGCACTTGAAGGTATTAAACCGACACTTATCTACCCACTTGGTGGTATTTTTATCATTGGAGTACTTATGTGCTTCATATTTAACCCACTTATCGGTCTTGTAAATACAGGACTTGGTGATATGCTTACAGGAATTTCCGATGCAGGATTTATCACAGTACTCGGACTTATCCTTGGAGCTATGATGGCTATCGATATGGGTGGCCCGATCAACAAAGCAGCTTATGTATTCGGTACAGGTATGCTTACAACAGCAGCAGGATATCTTGAGGCAGGTGCTTCAACAACTGATCCAAAGGTACAGGCATGCTACATCGCAATGGCATCTATTATGGTAGGTGGTATGGTTCCACCTGTAGGAATTGCTCTTGCATGTAAGTTCTTCCCTAAGAAATTTACAGAAGCTGAGAAATCTTCATGGGTTTCAAATATCGTAATGGGATGTTCATTCATCACAGAGGGTGCTATTCCATTTGCTGCGGCTGATCCGGGACATGTTATCCCTTGTACAATGATCGGTGCAGGTGTTGCAGGACTTTTATCAGCAGTATTTGGATGTACACTCATGGCACCACACGGTGGAATATTCGTATTCGCAACAGTTGGAAATCCACTTATGTATATTATTTCATGGCTTATAGGTTCAGTAATTACATGTGTATTACTCGGACTCATCAAAAGAAACGTGAAATAACTATCATTTAACCTCTAATCTATAAACTAAGCGAAAAGGACATTGCTTCGGCAGTGTCCTTTTTGCATGCCTGTGAAACAGCAGTGATAAATTCCAAGATAAAAATTGATGAAAAATTAAAAGTATAAACATTCTCTGAAATAACAGGCATATGCCTTGACGTAAGATTTTTCGAAGAATAAAGTATAAGTAAACATATGACAACTGTATAGATATAAAGACATTTTGGTGTTAGTGGCAGTGCTTTAAATTATATTTTGTACAGTAAGGAAGCAGGAGATACATTCATGGGTAAAGTAATAGGAATAGATTTAGGAACAACAAACAGTTGTGTAGCAGTTCTGGAAAATGACCAGCCGGTAGTCATAACTAACAGTGAGGGACAAAGAACCACTCCATCGGTTGTGGCTTTTACGAAAAATGGTGAGCGACTGGTCGGAGAGCCTGCGAAGAGACAGGCTGCCGTGAACGTTGACAGGACATTTTTCTCTATAAAAAGAGAGATGGGATCAGGCTACAGAGCGAAAGTGGACGGAAAACAGTACTCTGCACCTGAGATTTCATCTATGATATTAAGAAAGCTCAAAAAAGATGCGGAAGAATATATAGGAGAGACTGTTACTGATGCTGTTATCACTGTTCCGGCATATTTTTCCGACTCGCAGAGACAGGCAACAAAAGATGCAGGAAGGATTGCGGGACTTAACGTGCTGCGTATCATAAACGAGCCTACATCGGCTGCACTGGCGTATGGTCTTGACCACGGTCAGCCGCAGAAAATACTGGTATACGATCTTGGAGGAGGAACATTTGATGTTTCTGTCATAGAGATCGGAGATAATCTTATAGAGGTGCTTGCTACGGCAGGAGATAACCACCTCGGAGGAGACGATTTTGATGAGAGGATTACAAATTATCTCGTTACGGAGTTTCACAGACAGCAGAATGTGGACTTAAGAAAAGATGAGACTGCAATGCAGAGAGTAAGGGAGGAGGCTGAGAAGGCTAAAAAAGTGCTTTCATCATCTTCTTCTACAACGATAAATCTGCCTTTTATCACAACAGTAAAGGGACAGCCGGTTCATATGGAAATGAATCTTACCAGAGCTACTTTTAATGAGATCACAAAGGATCTGGTAGAAAGAACAGCCATTCCGGTAAATCAGGCACTTTCCGATGCGGGAATATCAGCATCAGAGCTTGGAATGGTGCTGCTGGTAGGCGGATCTACACGAATTCCTGCCGTTGTGGATGAGGTAAGAAGGATTACGGGAAAAGAACCGTCCCACAATTTAAACCCTGATGAGTGCGTGGCTCTTGGAGCAGCGGTGCAGGGTGGAAAGCTTGGTGGAGCACTCATGGCAGGAAGCAGTGCGGCTGAGATCGTGCTTATGGATGTCACACCACTTTCACTCGGAATAGAGACTGTAGGAGGTGTTTCAACAAAGATCATTGACAGAAACACAACAATCCCTACGAGATACAGCCAGATATTTACCACAGCAGGAAGCTTCCAGACATCTGTAGATATCAAGGTATTACAGGGCGAACGCCAGTTTGCAAAGGATAACAAACTGATCGGAAACTTCCGTCTGCGCGGTATAAAACCTGCACCGGCAGGTGTGCCTCAGATAGAGGTTACATTTGATATCGATGCAAATGGTATTGTTCAGGTATCGGCAAAGGATCTCGGCACAGGAAAGCATCAGGAGATCACCATTACGGCAAGCTCAAATTTGTCTGACTCAGAGATAGAGCAGGCAATACGCGAGGCGGCAGAGTATGAGGCAACCGATGGTCAGCGAAAGGCATATATCGATGCAAGAAGCGAGGCTGATACTCTTGTGCGTCAGGTGGAAAACGTACTGGCAGACAAGGCAAAGAGAAAAGCTATGGACAGCACTCAGAAAAAACAGGTAAAATCATCACTTTCCTATGTAAAGAAGCTGATCTCAAGAACAAAACCGGGCAATGTGAGCGAAGAACAGGCCGCAGAGATAAAGCGCGCGGCAGATGATCTCCGCAGCGCAGCAGCAGGTCTTATATAATTAAGTATTGGTCGTACTTTAAGTTGCAAACGGTAACCGGTGTTATTTGCAAAATGATATTTACGAGTAATTAATTTTCGTATAAAATATATATGAATGACATATTAGATGCAGCTTTACACATTGTTGTTAAGCTATATACAAAGGTGGAATTATTGTAACATTCAAGTAAATATAACAGATGCTGAGGAAATAAAGATGAATGCAAATGACAAGACAGAAAAAGTATTAAGAGAAATACACATTTTATTATCAAAGAGTGAGCCATATAACAAGGAGTCAAGTAAGGTTATAGTTGACAAACAACAGATGATAGACCTGCTTGCCAATCTGAATAAATGCATTTATGAGATACAGGACGAGTACGAGCTGACAGAGCAGAGCCGTAACCATGCAGAGCGTGAGTTCCGCAAGAAGGGAGATCAGATCGTATGGGATGCCAGCAGAAAGGCTGAGGATGTGTATGCGGCATCTGTCATGTATACAGACGAGGCTCTTTCAAGGGTAAGAGATATCATAAACGAGACAAATGAGTCATTAGAAAACCTTTGTAAGAATATGAAGGATAAAATTGCTGAGCAGGAGCATATCGTAAAGACGAACCAGCTCGAGTTAAAGAGTCAGCTCCAGGATCTTTCAGATACAGAAAAGTATTTAAGAATAATAGAGGACAGAAACAAGGAAATCCAGCGTCAGAAGGATGCCGGAAAGCCTAAGGAAGAGCGGGTTATCGACAACGAAGAGTCTATCTATGCAAACAGACAGACTGAGGTAAAGGTAAATATGGACTATCTCAGAAAGCTCGGACTTGCAGAGGAAGAGGATTTTGGAGATGGTGTCGTTGAGAACAGTAAAAAGACCATAGATACAGTCAAAGGAGATACTTCTGAAGTTGAGGTAAAGTCTGAGGCAATCGAGAGAGAACTGGAGTTTCAGGCAGATGAGGAGGCTGAACGCGTAAAAAAAGAGGAAAATACTTCTGAAGAAGCTTCAGAAGATGATATTCCTGAGATAAAAAGAGAAGTCAATGATCTTACGGATGGTATACATAAGATGTGGCAGAGCATCACAGGAAAGCGTTAAGCTCATAGCAAAAGTAAAGGCAGCAGTTTAAGAACGGCTGCCTTTTGAAGTATAAAAAAAGGGAATATTAAGCATATTTTAAGAAAAATGAACGTGAATATCTGTTAATATATTAATACGTGAATTTTATGAGCGATGTGATCAATAGATTTAAAGTATCAGATTATAAGAAAACAGGAGGACGATATGACAATTTTAGTTTGTGATGATGATAAGGAAATTGTTGAAGCGATAGAGATATATCTTATGCAGGAAGGCTATAATGTGGAAAAGGCATTTGACGGTTTACAGGCGGTCGAGATCATGAAGGAAAAGAAGATAGATCTCATGATAATAGATGTGATGATGCCAAAGCTTGACGGCATCAGAGCCACTTTACAGATCAGAAAAGAAAGCCGCGTGCCTATAATAATACTTTCCGCAAAAACAGAGGACGCAGACAAGATACTGGGACTTAACGTGGGAGCAGATGATTATGTGACAAAACCGTTTAATCCGCTCGAGCTTGTTGCCAGAGTAAAATCACAGCTTCGCAGATACACTACACTTTCCAATAATGATGCTGTGGGTGAACGTGTGTATGAAGCAGGCGGATTGTTGATAAATGATGATCTAAAGAAGGTTTCTGTGGATGGTGAGGAGGTAAAACTAACTCCGATAGAATACAATATCCTGCTTCTACTCGTAAAAAATAAGGGCAAGGTATATTCCATCAACGAAATATATGAGAATATCTGGAATGAAGAGGCAATTGGAGCGGACAATACCGTTGCCGTACATATCAGACATATCAGAGAAAAAATAGAGATAAACCCGAAAGAACCACGCTACCTTAAAGTAGTATGGGGAGTCGGATATAAAATAGAGGATAACAGATGAGACAATATACTAACGGAAAAAAAGCAGGAATTATAATTATCCATCAGATGTTTATGATCCTTTTGGTGACAGGTGTATATTCGTCCGGATACTGTTTCAGAAGTGAGCTTCCGGGAAGTATCGAAATGTATACATTTATAGCGATGATCGGTCTGATAGGAAGCTTTGTAAGCCTTGCATATCTTGCAAATGTCGCAGGAAGAAGATCTGAGGATGATTATACGATATATTATAGCCCGATAGATAAGGTGTATTCTGATTTAATGCTTGTGATATTTGCAATTTTTATAGCATTTATAGAAAAAATTATATCGGGTGTCAAAAATCAGCATTTTGAGTACGGATCGCTCATAATGACGGTTGGAACATTTGCGTTTTTGCTTGATATGGTATTTCTGATCTTTTATCACAGTATAATTAGAAAGATAAAAGGAAATATTCTTTTTACACACACATTATGCTATAAATGCTGGGAATGGATCAGGGCTACAATAGATAGAAAGCAGATACATACAAGAAAAACCCGCGAAATGATACGTATACAGCAGGCTTTGGAGTCTATTTCGGAGGGGGCTCTTGATACTACGCTCAATGTAGATGAATTTCACGGACAGGAAAAGGCAGTTGCAGAGGCAGTAAACCATATACGTCAGGGACTTATGAGCTCAGTAAATGAGAGTCTTAAGAATGAAAAACTAAAGGCTGACCTGATCACAAATGTATCCCACGATATCAAGACACCGCTCACATCAATAGTAAACTATGTGGATTTGTTAAAGCGTGAAAATCTCGAGAATGAGAATGCCAGAAATTATATCCGCGTGCTCGATGAAAAATCACAGCGATTAAAGCAGCTTACGGAGGATCTTGTTGAGACTTCAAAGATCACATCTGGAAACGTAAAGCTCAATATGCAAAAGCTTGATATGATCGAGTTGTTATATCAGACAGGCGGAGAGTTTAATGAGAGATTTGAGGCGAGAAACTTAACTATCGTTACCAAAATCCCGTCAGGGCAGATGTTTATATATGCAGATGGACGCCAGCTATACCGCTCAATAGAAAATCTGTACACAAACGCGGCAAAATATGCGATGGAGAACACCAGAGTGTATGTGGAGCTTGAAAAAGTGGACGGAAAAGCTGTATTTACGATAAAGAATGTATCAAAGAACGAGCTTGATATAGTAAGTGATGGTAATCTTGATCTTACGGAGCGTTTTGTAAGGGGAGAGCGCAGCAGGACAACAGAGGGCAGCGGACTCGGACTTTCGATAGCCAAAAATCTGACCGTTTTAATGGGAGGAAAATTCGAAATAAAGAT
This sequence comes from Acutalibacteraceae bacterium, assembly GCA_963586665.1. Lineage (GTDB taxonomy): Bacteria > Bacillota > Clostridia > Lachnospirales > Lachnospiraceae > Roseburia. Next base: position 12,576 of record CAVABC010000047.1, on the reverse strand, counting down.
AGATGGTGATTTATTTATTGCCACAATAACGTATAATATTATATAATAGTAAATAAAAGATAAGTTTAAACAGACATACGGAGGTAGAATAAGTGAAATTATATGAAAATGGTGCTTACCTGATTCAGGGTAAAGACGTTGTAATCAATGGACCTGAAGCCTTAACTGAGGTAAAAAGTAAGACAGGGAAAGACATCACTAAAGAATCAGCAAAACAGGAAACAATCGCTTATAGAATTTTAAAGGATCACAATACATCCGGCAATATGGACAAGCTCCAGATCAAATTCGATAAGCTTACATCACATGACATTACTTTTGTAGGAATAATCCAGACAGCCCGCGCGTCAGGACTTGAGAAATTCCCTATTCCGTATGTACTTACAAACTGCCATAACAGCCTTTGTGCAGTAGGCGGAACAATAAACGAGGATGATCACATGTTTGGTCTTACCTGTGCCAAGAAATACGGTGGAATTTACGTACCACCTCATCAGGCAGTTATCCACCAGTTTGCAAGAGAGATGCTTGCAGGTGGTGGAAAAATGATCCTTGGATCAGATTCACATACACGTTACGGAGCACTCGGAACAATGGCAGTAGGCGAGGGTGGACCTGAGCTTGTTAAACAGCTTCTTGAGCAGACATATGATATTGATATGCCGGAGGTAGTAGGTATCTACCTTACAGGCGAGCCTATAAAGGGTGTAGGACCTCAGGATGTGGCACTTGCCATAATCGGAGAGGTATTCGGTAACGGATTCGTAAAGAACAGAGTTATGGAGTTCGTAGGACCTGGAGTATCTAACTTAAGCGTAGATTTCCGTATTGGTGTGGACGTTATGACTACAGAGACAACCTGCCTTTCATCTATCTGGAGAACAGATGACAAGGTTAAGGAATTCTTCGAGATCCATGGCAGACCTGAGGATCACAAAGAGCTTGATCCGGGTGAAGTGGCATACTACGACAGATTTATCGAGATAGATTTAAGCCAGATCAGACCAATGATCGCTATGCCTTTCCATCCAAGCAATACTTACACTATTGATGAACTCAATGCAAACCTCATGGATATCCTTGATGACTGCGAGAAGAGAGCAGAAGTAAGTTTTGACGGCAAGGTTAAGCTTGACTTAAAGAGCAAAGTAAGAAACGGAAAGATGTATGTAGATCAGGGAATCATCGCAGGCTGTGCCGGTGGTGGCTTCGAGAATATCTGTGATGCAGCAGACATCTTAAACGGTACATCTATCGGAGCAGACGAGTTTACACTCAGTGTTTACCCGGCATCTACTCCTATATACATGGAGCTTGTAAAGAACGGAGCAGTAGCAAAGCTTCTTGAGACAGGTGCGATCGTAAAGACTGCATTCTGCGGACCATGTTTCGGAGCAGGAGATACACCTGCAAATAACGCATTTTCTATCCGTCACTCTACAAGAAACTTCCCTAATAGAGAGGGATCAAAAGTACAGAACGGACAGATCAGTTCAGTTGCACTTATGGATGCACGTTCTATTGCAGCAACAGCAGCAAACAAGGGCTACCTCACAGCAGCTACTGATATTGATGTAAATTACACTAAGCCAAAATATTTCTTTGACAAGACTATATATGAGAACCGTGTATTTGACAGCCACGGAGTTGCAGATCCTTCTGTTGAGATCCAGCTCGGACCAAACATCAAGGACTGGCCTGCAATGAGCGCACTTCCTGAGAATATGCTTCTTAAAGTTGTTTCAGAGATCCATGATCCTGTTACAACAACAGATGAGCTAATCCCTTCAGGAGAGACATCTTCATACCGTTCTAACCCACTTGGACTTGCAGAGTTTGCACTTTCAAGAAAAGATCCTGAGTATGTGGGAAGAGCAAAAGAGATTCAGAAAGCACAGAAAGCTATCGAGAATGGTGAGTGCGCAGGAAAGGCAGTACCGGAGGTAGGACAGATCATGGGAGTTGTAAAGACAAAATTCCCTAACGTATGTCATGACAACATGGGCTTCGGAAGCACTATATTTGCTGTTAAGCCGGGTGACGGTTCTGCCAGAGAGCAGGCTGCAAGCTGCCAGAAAGTACTTGGCGGATGGGCAAATATTGCCAACGAGTATGCTACAAAACGTTACCGTTCAAACCTTATCAACTGGGGAATGCTTCCATTTATCATTGATGAGGGAGAGCTTCCATTCCACAATCTCGATTACATTTTCCTGCCACAGATCAGAAAAGCAATTGAGGATGGAGCACAGGAGTTTGAGGCTTATGTAGTTAAGGATGGAGAGTTAAAGCCATTTACACTTAAGATGGGTGAGCTTACAGATGATGAGAGAGAGATAATTCTCAAAGGATGTCTTATAAATTATAACCGCAAATAAGGAGGCTCCATTTAATGGGAGAAACCAATCATTCCAATAACAAAACCGAAAATGAGACACAGCAGATAAAATCGGTAAAATATCAGGGACGTGCCGAATGGCCGCACCTGATAAGGATCGGTGTGATGATATTTGTTACTTTTGCAGTGTGCATACTGTTTTTCTTTGCAATCCTAAGGTACGAAGGCTTTGCGGGAATGTGGGGAAAGCTTGTATCAGCCGCCATGCCTATAATCATGGGACTTGTGTTGGCATATCTTATGAACCCTGTAATGCTGTGGCTCGAGAGAGGCTGCAAAAAAATACTGACTGGCAGGATAAAAAGTGAACGTAAACTCAAAAAAGTATGCCGCGGACTTGCGATAACAGGTTCGTTGCTCATACTTGTAGCAATAATTGCTCTTCTGATCGCAGCCATAGTGCCATCGATCATATCGAGTGTGTCAGGGCTTATAAAGACACTTCCTGACAACGTTTCATCTGTTATAGATATGATAAGAAATGGAAATTTTGGTGACAGCAAGCTTGCAGAGATGGCAAGCACTGGACTTCAGAATGCAACAGATTATATTGAAAATTATGCTACTGAGAAGATAATCCCTGAGGCGCAGAAATATGTGGCTCAGATCACGACCGGTGTTATTTCTGTTTTTAAAGCTATGCTTAACTTTATAATTGGAATAATCGTAATGGTTTATGTGATGTCCATTCAGGAGACTCTTGCAGGACAGAGCAAGAAGATCATATATGCAGTATTTAAACCAAGGGCTGGCAACATAATCGTTGAGATCTTTATGAAAGCCAACGAGATATTTGGTGGATTTATCAGTGGAAAAATACTCGATTCCCTTATAATCGGAATAATAGCATATATAGGCTGTCTGATACTTCACATACCTTCAACAGTACTTGTTGCCGTGATCATTGGTGTTACAAATGTCATTCCTGTTTTCGGACCTTTTATCGGTGCGATACCATCATTGCTTATCGTGGTGATCCAGAGTCCGTGGCATGCACTTTATCTTCTGATATTTATCGTAGTGCTGCAGCAGGTTGACGGAAATATCATCGGACCAAAGATCCTTGGATCATCAACGGGACTTTCTACTTTCTGGGTAATGTTTGCCATACTTATAGGCGGAGGAATGTTTGGTTTCCTTGGAATGTTACTTGGTGTTCCGGTGTTTGGAATGATATACTATATAGTAAGACGACTTGTAAATTATTCGCTCAGAAGCAAGAAGCTGCCTGAGGGAACGTTGGAATATACAAAAACAACCGGTGTTGATACGCAAAATAATAAGCTTAAATACAAGTAGGTGAAATAAGTGGATAAATACGAATACAATCTCAAACTGGATCAGATAAAGAGTCTTGGTGCAGAGGAAAGCTACATGAGTGCTGCGGAGATTGCGGATACAATAAACTGGAATAAAATTAAAAATGTCAATACTCTTGTAAAAATCGGTGAGATCTACGAAAAAGCCGAGAGATATCAGGATGCCAGAGAAATCCTTCTCATGGCATATGACCGCTCGCCTATCGGAAGAATGATCATTTACCGACTGGCAGAGGTTGCCATCAAAATGAACGATTATGATGACGCAATGGAGTATTATGATGAGTTTGTTGAGATAGCACCGCATGATGATCTCAAATATGTCCTTAAATATTCTATAAAAAAGGGACAGGGAGCATCCTATGATGAGCTTATAACTATACTTGAGGAGTTCAAAGAGCAGGAATACACAGAAGAATGGGCTTATGAGCTTGCATATCTGTATCACAAAGCCGGCAAGGTGGACAAATGTATAGAAGCCTGTGATGAGCTTATCTTATGGTTTGGTGACGGACCATATGTGGAGCGTGCCTTAGAGCTTAAGATGCTTTATCAGCCTCTTACAAAGACTCAGGAAGAAAAATACAGACGATTCAGACTCGAAAAAGAGGGTATTACTGAGATCGGTAAGGAGGAAATGGTAAAGGGCGGAGAAATCGCCCACGAACCTGTAACAATTCCACAGATCACGGTAAATCAGGAGAAATTCAATACTGTAAATCTCCAGGAGGAGATCGCCAGAGGCATGCAGCAGATCATTGATGCAAAGGGCAAAAATGAAGTTGCTGACACCATGGACAATATCAAGAAAATAGTCGAGGAAATCCCTTATCTGCAGCTTCAGAAAGAGCAGGAAGCTGAGGAAAAACAGGCACCTGTGGAACAGGAGCACATAACGACAGATAAAGAAATAGACGATACACTAAAGATGAATTTTCAGGAGATGCTCGGAGAGGAGTCTGACGGACAGATTTCCATGGTTGTGAACGAAAAGACACAGCTTGAACATCAGATAACCGGACAGATGTCCATTCAGGACGTACTCGATGAGTGGGAAAAGACAAAACGTGCTGCGGAGGCCGCGCTTAAAGCAGCTGAGAACCAAAAGCTTGATGCTGCAAAAGCAAGAGCTTTGCAGGAAGCCGGTGACATCATGGAAAGACTCAATGATGTTATTCCGAAGCTTGATGCAGGCGTGACTCCAAAGGAACTTCTCGAGGAAGAATATTTACAGACACCTGTAGATGAGCCGGAGCTTGAAGGCGGTGCGACTACCCCTGATGAGCTTAAAGCACTGGATGAGGAGGTGATATCGCAGCCTACATCTACATTGCCGGATATAGATCTCGAACCGGAGATATCGTTGGAAGAAACTCCGGTAGAGGAGAATATAGCTGCGGAAGAAGATGCAGGAAATGAGTTGGCAGATGATGTGGCTGTAGAAGATAATTTCGAGGCAGAATTGCCGGAAAATCTAGCTATAGAGGCTAATGATGAAGTGGAATTATCACAAGAGGCTATCGAAAACGAGACATCCGAAGTATCGGAAATTCAAGATGCACAGGAAGTTTCTGACGAGACAGAGATTTCAGATGAAGAGCAGATCCATGAGAATGACATTATTCCATATACGACGCCAGATAATGCTTTAGATGAGACAGGCAGCGATATCCTGTTACAGCCTACAATGATGATGCCGGAGATCACAGATGATATGTTAGCATCCGGTGAAGAAGAGAACGAAGAACCTGTAGAGGAGCCGGAATCTGAAAAACCAAGGGATTTTGATAATGTAACCTCCTTTATAGAGGAAGAAATAGCTAAAATGACAGCGAAAAATCCGGGACTGGAAAAGAAGCTTGAGATGGCAAAGACCAGAAAGATGCCGGATCTTTCAATGCCTGAAGATTTAGACAGCGAAGAAGATGACAGAACAGTGGACGAAAGTAAACATATCAACGAGCTTACCAGTGAGCAGAAAGCCATATTCTCATATTTCATTCCTGTAAAGGGTATGGAAGATCAGATATGCAAAGCCTACAATGGAGTGCTGGATCATTTTACAAGAAAAGAAACAGCGGCAACAGGCAACCTTATCATACAGGGTGAGCAGGGCTGTGGAAAGACAATGCTTGCTACAAGCTTCATAAAGGTATTGCAGAAGGATGGTGAGCAGCCGACAGGTAAGATCGGAAAGATAGATGCCTCAGCACTCAACAAAAAAGATGTGCAGCAGGTAATAAGAAAGATCGCGGGAGGATGCCTTATTGTAGAAAGAGCTGGTGAGATAGACAGAAATACAGCAGTTTCATTATCATTTCTGATGGAACATGATATAACAGGAACTCTGTACATTTTAGAGGATACATCAAAGGGTATAAAGAGAGCGCTTTCAATAGATGATGGCTTTGCGGCAAAGTTTACAGAGAAGATATCTGTTCCTATTTTTACAAATGATGAGCTCGTTTTATTCGCAAAATCATACTCAGCAGAGATTGGATACAAGATTGATGAGATGGCAATACTTGCGCTTCACAACAGAATCAGTAATATCGAGAGAATAGATCAGGCTACTACTCTTACAGAGGTAAAAGATATAATAGATGAGGCTATTGAGAGAGAAGCACACAGCGGATTGAAAAAGGCAATAAGTATTCTTACTGCAAAAAGATACACAGATGATGATAGAATTGTTCTCACTGAGGATCATTTCAATCTGAAATAACATAATGGAGGGGGATATATATGTGTAATTTTACAGCGATGGATTGCTACCTTTTTGGTCAGGCAACACACTATGATATTTACAAAAAAATGGGTGCTCATTTAACCGAGCAAAAAGGTAAAAAAGGTGTATGTTTCGATGTGTGGGCACCACACGCAAAAGAGGTATACGTTTTCGGTGAGTTTAATAACTGGGACGAGACACTGCATCAGATGAAACGTGTTGAGCCTGAGGACATGGGAGTTTTTGAACTTTTTGTACCAGGAGCACAAAAAGGACAGATGTACAAGTTCATAATCGTAACAGAAAGCGGAGAAAAGCTTTACAAGGCTGATCCGTATGCAAATTATGCGGAGCTTCGCCCGGGAACAGCATCTATCATTACCGATATTGAGCATTTCAAGTGGACTGATGAAGCGTGGATAGATAAGCGTTCAGCCATGACGGAGAGCGAGGTATATTCCTCTCCGATGTCCATATATGAGGTACATCCGGGTTCATGGATGAGACATCCGGGCAGAGAAGATGATGGATTTTACACCTACAGGGAGCTTGCAAAATCGCTTGTTACCTATGTAAAAATGATGGGATATACACATATCGAGCTTATGGGCATTTCTGAGTATCCGTTTGACGGATCATGGGGATATCAGGTAACAGGCTACTATGCACCGACTTCAAGATACGGAAAGCCTGAGGACTTTGCATATCTTATCGATCAGTGCCATAAGAACGGAATTGGAGTCATTCTTGACTGGGTACCTGCGCATTTTCCAAAGGATGCACATGGACTTGCCAATTTTGACGGAACACCTACATACGAGTATGCTGATCCGAGAAAGGGAGAGCATCCTGACTGGGGTACAAAGATATTTGACTATGGAAAAAATGAGGTTAAGAACTTCCTTATCGGAAGTGCGCTTATGTGGATAGAGAATTATCACATAGACGGACTTCGTGTAGATGCAGTGGCATCAATGCTTTATCTTGATTATGGAAAGAATGATGGACAGTGGGTTCCAAACCAGTATGGCGGAAACAAGAACCTTGAGGCTGTAGAATTTTTCAAACATATCAATACACTTATCCTTGGAAGAAACCATGGAACTGTCATGATAGCAGAGGAATCTACAGCATGGCCAAAGGTAACAGGCAAGGTAGAAGAGGACGGACTTAATTTCAGCTACAAGTGGAATATGGGATGGATGCATGATTTCCTTGATTACATGAAGCTCGATCCATATTTCCGTAAAAATAACCACAACAAGATGACTTTTGCCATGAGTTATAACGAGAGTGAAAAATACATCCTCGTGCTTTCACATGATGAGGTTGTTCATCTGAAATGCTCTATGCTCAATAAGATGCCGGGACTTGAGGGAGACAAATTCAAAAACCTCATGGCTGGATATGCATTTATGATGGGACATTGCGGCAAGAAGCTTCTGTTCATGGGACAGGAATTTGCTCAGAAGCAGGAGTGGAGCGAGGCAAGAGAGCTTGACTGGTATCTGCTTGACAATCCGGATCACAAAAAGATCCAGAACTGGGTAAAAGAGCTGCTTCATCTCTACAGAAAGAACAGATGTCTGTATGAGCTTGATTCAAGCTGGGAAGGTTTCGAGTGGATCAATGCCAACGATGCCGACAGAAGTATATTCAGTTTTGTAAGAAAGAGCAAAGACGAAAAGAACAACATGCTTTTCGTTATCAACTTCACACCGGTTGAGAGACCTGATTACAGAGTCGGAGTGCCAAATAACAAGACATATCAGCTTGTTTTGGACAGTGAAGATCCTAAGTTCTCAGGAGAAGAGGCTCCTAAGAAGCCGGTAAAAGCTGCTTCAAAGAATAAATCAAAAAATAAACAGGTAACAGACTACGGAAAGAAATCACATTACAAAGCAGTACAATCAGAGTGCGATGGCAAGCCATATTCATTTGCTTATCCGCTTCCTGCTTATGGAGTTGCTGTATTTAAGTATTAATGGACTTTGTTGTTTTTTGCGCGCTGTCAGGCGTAGGAAAAAAAGAATAGAGGATGTCGTATTACAGGCCGCACCAAATTATGGTGCGGTCTTTATTTGTGCCTTATTTCGGTCGATATAATTAATATGACTAATATAACTAGCAAAAGGAATAAATATGCAGATAGAAAATCTCATTAATAACAATATAGACAGCAGAAACGGAAACGCAGTATCGGACGGCATGAGAGCTGCGGATTATGTGAAAGATGGCGGCATACAGGAAACTGATAGATCAAAGGGAGCTGTGGTAAGCTCATCAAACTCTGTAGATATGTCGGATACCATATATGCAAAGCCGCAGAATAAAAAGGACGATGACAAAAAAAGCGTTGTGGATTCTCTTGGCGAAGACAGCAGCATGACATCTGAGAACAGGCGAAATGAGATGGTCGTGGTAGCAAATACCACGACTACTGATGACTACAAAGCCGCCAAGGATGATGGATATGATGTAATAGTCACAGAGACTGACAAAATAAAAGCGGTTCTGGCAAAAGCCGGAGTGGATATATCCATATATGGTGATGGATTGAGCACAGAGCAGCTTGAAAAGATCACAGGCAGCCAATCTGTTGCGACAATGGTTGAAAATCAGCTAAAAGAATATGATGTTCCGGCAACAGACGAGAATGTGTCAGACGCAGTATCAAAGATAGATCAGGCAAAACAGCTTGAGGATATGTCTCAAGAGACAAAGGCATACCTTGTCAAAAATGATATGGAGCCTACGATAGCGAATGTATACAAGGCAACATACAGCAGCAGTCAGATGAATGGTGGTAATGGAAGCACAAAGATATCGGATGAGGAGTTCGAGGAATTAAAGCCACAGCTTAAGCAGATCTTAAACGATGCCGGGATAGAGGCGAGTGAAGATAACTTAAATCAGTGCAGATGGCTTATTGATAACCAGATTGCGGTCACACCTGATAATGTGCTTTATGCAAACAAGCTCGATGCAATAATAGACAATGCAGGAAATACCAATACCGGATTTTATGTAAGATCAGTGGCACAGGCGATAGCCACAGGAAAAACGGCAGCGGACGCGACAATGTCACAGGAGGATCTGATATTTGACAAAGCGGCAAAAGCGCAGGAAGTACTTGAAAATGCCACAGCAGAGGATGTGGCACAACTTGAGGCAGAAAACAAGCCTATCACGATCGAAAATCTTGCTGCAGTGGCAAAATCCCGTGAGAATTCTGCGGTAATCAGCGCACAGGTAGAGCAGATAACAGCACAGCGAAAACTCTACGAAGCAAGACTATATATGACTTTTCAGGCGAATGTGTCACTTATGAAAAAAGGCATTTCAATAGAAACAGAGCCGATAGAGAGAATGGTTGATCTGCTTAAAAAACAGGAAAATCAGTATTACAGCGCACTTTTCGGGCCGGATGAAGTAACTGCTTTAGATGAAAAAGCAGCCGCATACAATAATGTCACTGAGATTTTTGAACAGATGAAATTCCAGCCGGCATATGTACTTGATCTAAATTCGCACGAGAGCACGGTATATGAGATATATACAGCCGGAAAAGCGATGCAGCAGTCTTTTGAAAAGGCAACAGCCGGATACGAGACACTTATGACTTCTCCTCGTGCCGATATGGGCGATAGTATCTCAAAAGCCTTTCAAAATGTGGATGATATACTTAAGGATCTGGACATGGAGACTTCTGATGAAAACCGCAGAGCTGTAAGGATACTTGCTTACAACAGCACAGATATCACAAAAGAGAATATATCTCATATCAAAGCGGTTGATGAGCAGGTGCAGAGAGCATTTAAGGAGATGTCACCGGCAGTCACTGTGGAAATGATTAAAAAAGGCATTTCACCACTCGATATGACAATGCAGGAGCTTGCAGATACCGCATCACAGATAAAAAATGAGATATCTGATGACAGAAATGAGAAATACAGTGAGTTTTTGTGGAAGCTTGAGAAAAATAATGAGATTACGCAGGAAGAAAGAGACTCTTATATCGGAATTTACAGGCTCATATCACAGGTGGAGAGATCCGATGGCGCAGTAATAGGCGCACTTGTAAATCAGGGGGCAGATATCACAATGAAAAATCTGCTTTCAGCAGTGCGTACAAAGGGAAAAGGCCAGATGGATTACAAGGTCGATGACGATTTTGCAGGGGTAAACAGTGTAAATGGCGGCAGCAGGATTGATGATCAGATCGCAGCAGCTTATAACACAAACTGCATAAAAGATGTTCTTGATGAGATATCTCCTGAAAAAATGGATTTCGCGAATGATGACAACTGGCTTGATATGACACCGGAGCAGCTTAAACAGGCAATAGAGTCAGCCGAGACGGATCAGAATATGTCTGATGAGTATGCTGCGGAGCAATTAGAAGAGTTTAAGGAAGCTGTGATGTCACCGGAAAATGTATATGCATTTCTGGAAAAATATGATGCAAAGACAACAGCATCAAATCTCATGGCGGCATCGCGTCTTATCAAAAATCCATCCGAAGCTGTGGAAAAACTCTGGCAGCAGGGTGAGTCAGGTGTGATAAAAGGCCTGCTCGAGGAGTCGATAGAGAGATTTGCGGAGGCAGTAAAAAATCCCAAGGAGCTTGCAAAGGCACAGGAAGAACTGGCAGAGACTGCGGAGCATGTCATGGATAACATGATCGTTGAGGACAAAAGTGCAGGTTCTATTGACATAAAACAGATGAAGCTTCTGTGCAGTCAGTTCAGGATTGCATCAGATATGGCAAAACAGGAGAATTATATCGTGCCTGTTGAGACTGCGGATGGTGTGACAGGTGTAAACCTTCGCATAGTAAGAGGCGAGGACAAAAAGGGCATGGTAGATATATTCTTCCAGGGCAGACTTAGCGGAAAAGTTGCTGCATCCTTTGAGGCAAAAGCCAATGGAGTATCAGGTGTGATCGCGGTAAGTGATGAGCAGACACGTTCACTGCTTGCTGATAATATCAGTCTTTTGGCGAATAGCATAAATGAAAACGGTGATGAGCCGGTGGATATCAGAGTAGCATATGTGCCTGATATCTCAGCAGAGCAGTTTGTTACGGAATATGCAGCCGCTTCAGGTATAGGTAAAAATGATACAGTACAAACAACAAGATTGTACCATATAGCGGAGCAGATTATTGTAAACGTTTCTGATCTGCTTGGTCGAGATAGTCTGTAACTCCAAAATATATAGCGCGAGCCAGTTTTTGTTGATATATATTATCATTAAGCTGGTCTGCTTCATCAGGATTACTTAAAAATCCACATTCTACTATGATCACGGGAGATGTTGAGTTTTTGAGTATGTAGTATTCATTATTTGGCTTTATCTGGCGTGGATTTTCTATGGATAATGAAGTATTCAAAGTGGAAAGAACTGAGTCTGCCAGCATTTTACCTTTATCGGATGAGGTATAATAGAACACCTGTGGACCGGAGGATGATGTATCTGAAAAACTGTTCTGATGTATGCTTATGCTTACTACCACATCATCCTGTGACATAAGATCAACGCGCTTTGACAGATCCTCTGTCTTTGGATGCTTTGAATTTTCGGATGCGAGATCGCAGTCGGTAGTTCTGGTCATGACCACGTTGTATCCGCGATTTTCAAAAAGCTTTTTTAGGGTAAGGGCAATACTTAAGTTTATGTCTTTTTCCTCTATGCCGGAAGCTGATATTTTGCCGGGATCGACACCACCATGACCGGGATCTATAACTATAGTGGGCGCAGAAGTTTTTGTCTTATGATTTTTGGCGAGAGCACTTACACTTCTGCCAAGGCAGAATGATATGATAAAAAGGCCAAGTACAAGAGAATAACGATATTTTTTTAAAATAAGCATAAATTGTTCACTTTTCTGTCTAAAAACGCCCGATGCATTTAAGCATCGGGCGTTTTTAATATATATTATGTTGCGGATGATAGTTTTATGCGCTTGCACCTAAGTAACATTAGTTTTCTTACGAAATAGTTACTACATTTCTTAAATATATTAAGATTTTTTTTCAAGATTGATTATTCGTTCATGTAGATTTGCTACTTCTAAATCATGTGTAACTGTAATAATAGTAGTGTTAAATTTTTGATTCATTTCGAAG
>CAVABC010000046.1:0-24154 GCA_963586665.1 Acutalibacteraceae bacterium | reverse complement strand
TTATTAATATATAGGATACGCTGCATCTATTGGTTTTATTGGTGGGGTAGGGTTGTTATATATGTTATATATTATTATATAAATATATTAACAATAATTTTGTATTCTGATTGAATTATAGCATCAAAATGAGTATTTGTCAAGGGTAGAATGCATGATTATAGCTTTTATTTCTTGTTGAAGAAAAAGTATTATTATTTTAGTGAAAAATTAGTGGTTTAATAATTTATAACATGTATTTGCGAAAATTGTTAGAGAGTGACTTTGGGATCAATGTAATAATGTTAATTACATTTATTATATATTACCTGTTATATATTAATTTATAATATGGAAAAATTGTTATTGTTGAAGGGGTTTTTTGCTGTATTTTTTAACATTTTTTAGGATGAAAACAGAATATAAAAAACCGTATTTTTTGAGTTAGTGTACAAAATAACCACCTTACATAAAGTGGCGGGAAAATAATGGGGGGCAACGTTTTAACCGCCCCGGGGGCACTGTGAAAAATCCGGTTAAATATGTATTTAACCGAAAAATAATACTTGAAATGTTACCGAAAAAGTGCTATACTATCTGTGAAGGGTTATACCATAAAATAATTTGATAGGAGATGTAAAGCATGAAACAAACCACCACAAAACCCGCTGTCGTAAACAAACCAATTTGGGAATTGACAGCGGAGGAAGAAATTGAATTATGTAAAACAGTCCGCTACATTGATTTAAGGGCGTTGGAGCTCCAAACCGGTAAAAATAGCGCTCTGGATGAAATGCGAATTGGGCAGTATACCGAAAAAGCATGGAGCGAACGCCAAAAGCGTGAAAACCTTGCCGGGAAATACAGGAATGCAGCAGCAGCAGCAAGAAAAACCTTGAAAGACACGTTAGCAACCAAAGAAGAAGTACACAATGCCTTGCTTGCTAAAGACGGCGTACAGGATGCCAACGAGATAGCAAAAGTGGACGGCGAACAGCTTGCAACGCTTGCTACTGATATGCTGCACGTTATTTGGTTGGAATTGCAAGCAATCAAAGCTGATCCGGCACGTCAAACCCCGGCAGCTTTTGGGGAATTGTGTAGGGCTGGGCGTGAATTTGTGTATAGCATGACAAGCGTCAGCCTAGTGGACAGCACCAATACCACCGCCACCCCATTGACCACTGAACAGGCGTTGCAACTTATGACCACTTATGATATCAACCCGGCAACCCGTCCCCGTCAAAAATGGTATATGATGGGCAAGGGGCTAACAGGATGGTACACCCTTGAGCCCCGCACACGCAAGAAGGACGTTGACCCTAAAAAAGTACCGGCAGCCACTATTAACAGCTATGCACGTTACAATGACATGGTACTATGGTACTATAATAATGTGACCCTACCAGCAACCCACAGCACCCACAAAACCGCATACCCTGCATTAGATGCCAAATCAATAGCCCTCGACTTTTGGGACAGCATGACCCCAGCGGAGCAAATGACCGCTATAGGGCTTGATCCGGCAGATAACCCAGTATTGTACCTTGTTAGCCATAATCAGACAATCCGCAAGACTACAAGCATTGACACAATGACAGACCACGACAGCGACATAGCGGAGGACGTGAGTAAGTCCGCACTTGATAGCATTGATATTATCGCCTTGCTTGACCGCTCCAACTTGAGCGCACAGGCACGCATAGCGGCTAAAGCGTTGACCGATCCGGACAGTGTAGCAGCAGCACAGGCAGCCTATAACGACAGTATGAGCACATCAGCAAAAAGCATTGCAAAACTGCAAACGGACAGGGCAAAAGCCCACAAAAAGCCCTACAGCCCCGGCAAAATTAAGCAAATGCAAGAGCAAGCAAAACAGGCAGCAAATAACCGCTACACCAAAGCACTATGGATAGCAGCCCTAACAAGTGCAGGGTATACCGATACCGCACAGCGTAAAGCCAAAAGCGTTATCATTAAAGCCCTTGTAACAGCATACCGCAACGCCCCGGATAAATTAACCCCCGGTAGCATTGATTATGCTAGACTTATGAAAAACACTCACAGAGGGCACACAAGAGCAAAACAGCAACGCCCCGACCTAGTAGGACAAATTGCACCTATGCACCTAGTACCGGATGCAAGCAATCCGACCAAATCCCATTGGGAACCGGTAAACGTGGCAACAACCCCGGATTTTGTAAAGTGGGTAGATCATGAAACAGTAGAGCGTAAAGCCCATGCCCTAGCAGATACCAGCGCAAAACCGATTGATTTTGATGCGCATTGGGTTATGAACACAATCAACAGATACCGCACAACAACAACAACAATAGCACTTCCGGCAGCAGGTGACAGCACCGCAAGCATGAGAGATAGAGAGCGTACAAGAGCAGCAGCAGCCCGACACGCCAACATTTCCCCGGATGTTATCATTACCCCGGAAAATAAAAAAGCAGCTGAAATGCGCACTAGAGCAGCACAGTGGAAACGCTATTGGGATAAAATCATAGCAGCCGAAACTAGATAACCAGCTTTTCCCCCGGATATTTTCCGGGGGAATTTTTTATTTTTTTTTCCCGGTAACGATCATAGTATTTTTGTGATTATATATGTAGGGTGCAGCAGCAAAGAGCAGCAGCACCAAACAGGGCAGTAACACCCCAACAAAAAAATCATAAAAAATCCGGTAACAAATCCGGTAATTTCATGATTATATATGTAGGGTGTAACAACCCACAGGCGGACGACCACCGAACCGGACGGACACAAGGACGGACGGAAAAAACAGGACAGGGCACACAATAGCCCCCGAAGTTGTGAAAATTTCACCGCTGACACGAGCGGAGCAGAAAAACAAAGGTCTGCACTGCCATGACTGCCAGCGGGAGAGCGTTTGCCACCCGTGCTTTCTGACGGGGAGAAGTACAGAGAGAGGACTAGCTGACCGCCCTAAACACGGCTTGCGCAAGGTTAAGCTATGCGGTGATTCAAAACTGGACTGTTGCATAAAAGCTTTCTATGGTTGACGAACTGGATGCTATGAGCTGATAGGTCTGACATAGCCTAGCAATTGTTTGACTAGGGGCAAGGCTGCAATGCGACAGTATAGGATTGAAAAGTCGTGAATGCTTTGTGAATACTCCTAGGGTCTTATGACCCGTTCCCATATTGTAGGCTCTGGCAATAGCTGGAGCCTACTTTTAAGGGCTGGAATAATCCAACCTTTAGAAGTGGGCGCTTTAAGCACCTACAAGCCTGGTGACACCTATCATGGATTACAGAACAGGCGGAAAAGGAGTACATTATGACAAAGAAGAACGAAACTACTGTTAAGACCCTCGCAGAAATCCTGGCAGCAGCTAATGAGAAGGTTGACAACCTCAACAAGACTGAAGATCAGGAGCTTGCAAAAACTCTTGAGTCTGAGGTTGAAGGGCTTGTTCAGGACTACAACGACCTTAGCTTGCTCACTGTTTACTGTGATTGCAAATCTCATGAGCTTCCTATCATGGAGCTTGCTAAGACTTGCACCTATCACAAGATTAGCAAGACTTCTAAGGCTGGCTATGAGGTGAGAGATGGCGTTGTTAAGAAGGTCTATACCTACAGTATCAATGAGAGCAATGCTAACTTGAACGTCTTGAAGTTCATCAAGTGGTTGAAAGACCGTAACTTCAAGATGCCTGCTGACTGGACTATGCACATGAGCGCAGTCAAGGCGAACATCATTGACCAGTGGAAGGCTTTTGATGCTGACGAAGAAGGCTACAAGTTCCATATCAATGAGCTTAAAAGACTTCTTCAGATCATGGTTGACGATATGGGCTTCATTGCAGGCGAAAAGGGTGCGAATGCCCTTAAAGTTAAGAGTGCTCACGTAAGAACCATCCTGAAGTTTGCTAACAAGCAGACTGGTGTACAGACTGGCGAAACCCTTACTAGCAAGATTTGGGATGATTTGCTTCTTTCTGTTCTCAATAGCGTTGCCGCTAATAAAGCTTTTGAGAATGTCTATGGCGGCTCTGAGATTTACAAAGACGAAACTAGTTCTGAGTCTGAGGCTGAGACTAAGACTGATAGCACTACTCAGAACAAGTAATTCCTGGGGGCGCTTTGCCCCCTCCCTTAATGTGGCTTGCTTTGGCAAACGGTGACAAGCCCGTATAAACACAGAGTCAAGGGTATTTTAAGGAGGATTTGTTATGAAGAAAATTATTGTTGGCGCACTTGCACTTATAACAGTGTGTGCTTTATTCGTTGGATACGGCAGGTATGTGAAACAGCAAACTATTGAGTCTGCTGCACTTGTTGATGACAATGGTAGTGAATATGTCATCTCTTTTGACGGGGAGGATCATATTTACTCAAGATGAGCTTTCTAAAGGGTTTGAGCCTATCAAGCCCTATTCCATGCAGCTATGCTGTACTATTTCATCTTAGGAGGATTGCACAATATGGCAACTGGGATCAATAGCATCAAGGTTCATGACATTCGGGAATACCGGAAGTATATCCCGAACTATTCCATCACAGTAAGAACTCTCCTTTATCGTGGAGTAGATTCCAATGGTCATTGGAAATGGATGGTTTCTGGAGAAAGGGTTCCGTTCCCTGTTCGTTCTTATACATGGTTTGATGGGTTTGACCCTGATACCATGAATAAGTGGATGCTCAACGATGGTTGGACATTCGTTACTAGAATCCGTCCGCCTTGCTAACTATAGCAGTATTCAACATGGGTACGCATGACGTGCCCCTACAACTTACATTGCCATGTCTCCGACTGCTGACGGTGGAAGAATAATCAGCAGAGTAAAGAGTGAGAGCGACTTAGGCTCTTAGGCTCGTTGTGTAGAATAAACACACCTGCATTGGATAATAGTGGAAGTGAGCACCATATTGTGTGCTTTTTTCAATTCAAATAATCCAATGCACCTCAGCGAATACAGGCTACCTTGACGTGGTGCTGGGGCATTTGATAGAATCAACTATCAACTAAAAGCCTGATTGACAATAGCGCATTATTTGTGCTATACTAAAGTAGGATTCAAGCCTCGTGGTGGTGGTTTGTTTTCATGGTTTAGGGGGGAGTGAACTTTTGTTTGCTCTCCCCATTTATTACACCGAAAGGGGGACTTATACTTGGAGAAAGAATTTGAAACTATTCTCAAAGCTATTGAAGATCATCTCAAAAGGGAAAAGATATTTATATCTGATCCTGAGCGCACAAGGGAAATTGTTCACGCAATGGAAATTGCAAAGTCACTTTTTCCAGACCTTGAAACGGAAATTGAAGATGATCCATTGCAAACTGGGGCGCTTATTTTGAGCATCAAATGCACTGACGTTGACCCATCCATGATTGTATATGGTGAAGACATTGAACGATTTAATGAGATGGTATCAAAGGCAAACAATTTTGAATTTTGTGTAATAAAAGGGAAATTACAATTTCATGCAGTATTCTCTGGTGCTTTGAAAATTGTAACGTAAAACGCTTAGGCGTTTTTTTCATTTTATACACAATACAAAATTATTGAAAGGAGTGTTTTTGATTGAGTAAGGCAAATGAAATGTACAACAAGCTGCTCAAAGAATATCCAAAGGCAGATGCATTGTATGAAGATGCAATCATTGAATGCATTGGTATGAATGGGCTTATTGCTCTCAGAAAAGCACACATGATTGAAACGTGTGCAATGTTCAATGGAAGAAAACTGTACGCCTTATAAGGCAGAAAGGGAAATCAAAAATGACTGAATTTGATCCTAAGTTCGTAGCATTCAACATTATCAAAGAGCACATTGACGATTGTATTTCTGGGATCATTTTTCATCCCAAAAATGAAAATGATGCATACGAAATCATGCGTGAAGAGTGTGCGGCGATCCTGGCTGAAAAGGTAACGGAAAAGGAAATTACCATTTCTCAGGCATATGCAGTTGCTGCTGAACTTGGTGATATCTTGTGGAATGCTTTCAAGGACTACAGTTCTGACAATGTAAAGGAATAAAACCTTTATCGAGTCTGTAAGGGAAACTTTGCAGGCTCTATTAAGGGTTTTGCCCTAATCAACTCTGAAAGGGAAATGACAAAATGAAAATCATCAACGTAACCGAATGTGGATATAACATCAAGTGCCTTTACGAGAAGGCAAACAGCCCTGCCAAACGTGCTCTGATGGGTTATATGATTAAAACAGGTCGCTCTGATGACCTTACATTCGGAGGCGCTTTCGCTCTCCTGGAGGCACTGGAGGGCTTAGGAAAGGAGGTATATAAACTGTCTATCGGAACATCTTCCGAAAAGGCAAAAGAAATCATTGCGATTGTTGAAGTTGCCCAGGCAGGTGGCTTCAATAAATTTGCAATGTCCAAAACGGAAATCCGCAAAACATCTAAGCGAATCAAAGAATTACTGTAAGGGAGGTATGAACAATGACCAAGTTTGAACAAATAGGAATCAATCGTTTATATGATTGTTCCAACAAGGCAAATCTGAATAGCACATTTAGTCATTCCTGCAACTGTTGCTGCAATAAGGGAATGCATCTTGAATGTGACAAATGTGCGATTGCTTATACTCATTCATTGCTCATGGCAATCATGGATGATAAGGCAAAAGCATGAAAGGAGATTCCTCATGGATGCATTGAAGCAGTACAAAAAAGAAAAGATCAAGCTGCTCACAAGGGAATTCTGTATTCCCATGAGCGATAAACAGAAAGAGCATCTCAATGCTCTCACAACGGAAATCAGCATTGATAACTATGCACTTCAGCTGATTTTTGACCATCTGGATGGAGTAAGTGCATAAGAGAAAGGAGGTAAAGCAATGACTGAATATGAACTGCAAGCAAAACAGTTTCTTAAAGACTGTAATGCTACAATGGAAATCAAATTTATGGGAAAGGATATTCCTTCTCACTGGTTTGGCGAAACCAAACCACACAATAAGTATCAGTTCACAATCACAACTCCCAAAGGCAAATACACAAGTTACTTCTGGGATAGTCTGTACAGCACTGAATTGAGCGAAATGACTGCTGATGACCTTGCGTGCGAGAGATACAGAATGCATTATGACGATATCGCTATGTACGCAAAAAGAAAAATACTGAAAGAACTCAGATCTCTCAAGGCAAAAGCGAAACCTACCGAGTATGACATCCTTGCTTGTCTTGAAAAATACAGCTATGACAGCTTTAGTGATTTCTGTTATGAGCTTGGTTACAGCACTGATTCTATTTCTGCAAGAGAAACTTTCCTTGCTTGTGGTGAGCAATATGCAGGGCTTCGCCGTATCTTTACGGAGGAGCAAATGGAAATGTTGAGGGGAATCAATTAAGGAGGCAACGGAAATGACATTTTGGAGAGTTCGTCTTACGATTTTCACTGAAGATGAAGAATACGATTATAGCAGAGAAACAACTCAGGAAGATATGTTCTTTGAGAACATGGAAGAAGCAATGGCTGAGGTCATTTACCAAAGCAAATATGTAGACATCAGAAATATTGAAATCAAAAAATGCGATATTGCAATCTGTAGAATACAATACACATTGAACGGAGGTGAGGCAAATGAGTAGATGGTGTGAAAAATGCACCCATGAACCATACGTAAGTTGCAACAAAAGTTGCCCAGCATTTGGTTTGTCGTATGAAGAAGCCTTAGCCAAAATTGTCATGCCAATCAACAACCGTTCCAAGGCAGAACAGTGCCTCATTGACAACGGAATTGAACCTGATGAAGCACCCATTGTTCTTCAAGCATTGGGCTACATTCTGCTTGATGAAGAACTTTATCCAGAGGAGGGAAATGAATAATGTATTCTTCACCTAGAAATCTTGCTCCTGTTGTATTGCCGACACCAGAAGAGCTGCATAAAATGGCAGAGCAGGAAGTAAACAGAAGGAATAATGAACTGATTGAATCTACAAAGCGAAATATGATTGTAGCGAGTTCCAATGGAGAATTTAATTATACCATTAAAAATTTGTCTCGTGAGGAAGTAAAAGTAATTCGTAATGCTTTTGTTGAATTCTCAATGTTTATCGACACATACGGTAGTCTTACTAATCTCACCATCAAATGGTAAAAGGAGGAATGTAAATGAAACTTAAAAGTGAACTTGATTACACAGTTAGTCAGTTCAAGCGAATCAAAAACCTAGAATCTTATGCCGAAAAGCTAAAGGCAACTGGAAATTACAAGGACTTTGGGACAAGACTTGCATGGGATTGTATCCACGCAACTATCCCAAGTGAAATTGTTTGTGGCTGGTATGATAAATACAACTGCAACGATGACCACATCACAACTATGGCAAAAGCTGCTCTAAGAGAACTCAAAATCAACTTCTAAACAATACAAAATTATAGCCTACAAGGCAGAAAGGGTTAAATATTATGACTAACATTGTACTGACTGAAAAAGCAACCGTATCCGCTGAAGGCAAACACCGTAACGGAAACACAAAGCCCGTAATGTGCATTACAACTGGGGAAGTATTCACTTCTGTAACTGATGCCGCAGAAAAGAACAACACAACTTTACAGAATATGTCTGCATGCATCAGACGGCAGAGAAAACTTCGTAGCGGGAAGCGTTTCTGCTTTGTAAGCGAAGTCAATGAGCACCTGGAAGAAATGACTTCCAATCTTAAAACTATGGCAACAAAGTATGCAGAGCTGGAAGTAAAAGCAGCAGCTTATGATGCTTGGATGGCAGAACAGGAGGCAAAGAGAAAAGCAGAAGAAAAGAGACAGGCAAGAATTGCTGATTTGTCTGAAAAGCTGGAACGGCGGAGAGCAAATTGTGAACTGCTTGAAGCAAAGCTCCAGAAAGAAACTGCCAAATTCATGAAAATTGAAAATGAACTCAAGACGCTTCAGGAAGGAGAGAGTGCATAATGGAATTTAAAATCATCCACGAACATGAGCACTATGTAGTGCTTTGTAATGGAAAGTTTTTCTGCACAGCAGATACTTATGCAGAGGCAGAAAGAGAAATCAATTCTGTAAAGGAGATTTGAGTTATGTTTGTTACGTTTCATGTAGGCGATAAGGTGCAGGCTGTAAATGATACTCCGTATACGATTACTACTGATGGTTGGGTTGGATATGTTACACATATATACAACGGTGTAAGCATAGAAGTAAGCCAAAACAGACATCAAAATTCATACTATAGATATACAGTTAATCCAAAATATTTCAAGTTGGTTGAACCCGCAGCAGAAAAGAAGGAGGAAAATAAAATGAATGTAAACGAAATCATCACCGAAGAAGAAAGAGAAACTCTTCTTAACAACATGAAAGGGCTCCTTGACGAGTATGACTATAGATACACAGATGAAGCTCTTAACAAAATCATCGACACCTGGGCAGAAGACAAAGCAGATTTAATTGCCGCTTTTAAGGAGCATCCGAACTATTTGGAAGGCAAATTCATGATTGTGTTCAGTCATAATTTTGAACGCAATGTGGATATGAGAGCAATCCATGAATTTGTAAATTGGATAAAAGATCCTAGTATTCTAATTAGAGTAGAAGAATTTATGCCGAAGGATATGAAAGACATTATTGAAAAAAATGATATACTCCTGCCATGGGAATATTTTAACTTCTTCTACGATCTTGAAAAAATCACTTCTCAGTATATTGACAATGACCTCGCCAATAAGATAAATGAAATTTGTCCAGCCGTCCATGCACACAATGGACAGAAGACAAGTCGTGTGATTAACAAGATGCTTACCTATATTGGTTACAATAAGGTAGATAATTACAACAGAGAGTTTGCAAAATATGCAGACGCATTGAATCCGCTTCAGATCACAAGGCATACCATTCTTTCTATCAATCCTCTTGATTATCTCACAATGAGCTTCGGCAACAGTTGGGCAAGTTGCCATACTATTGACAAGGAAAACAGACGTAACATGCCTAACAGCTATTCTGGACAGTACAGCTCTGGAACCATTAGCTATATGCTTGATGAAACTTCCATGGTTTTCTATACTGTGGATGCATCTTACAATGGAAACGATTTCTGGAATGAGCCTAAGATCAATCGTCAGATGTTCCATTGGGGCGAAGACAAACTTATTCAGGGTAGACTTTATCCGCAGGACAATGATGGTAACGGAGAAGCATACACTCCTTACAGAGAAATTGTTCAGAAGATTATGTCTGAACTGTTTGACTTCCCGAACTACTGGACAATCAGCAAAGGAACTGAAAATGCAAGCAAATATGTTGAATCTGAGGGAACTCATTATCGTGATTATGAGTACTATAACAATGTTACTCTTAGCCGTCCAAAGGGAAGCGAGAATGATGAATACATTACAGTAGGACACGCACCAATTTGTGTCTACTGTGGAGACGAACATGGTAAAGAAGACAATATCTCCTGCTGCGCAACAGCAACATGTACTGAATGTGGTTGCTATATTGACGATGATGAAGATGAAATTATCTGGATTGATGGAGAGCCATATTGCAGAGATTGTGTGACCTACTGTGAATGCTGCGATGAATGGTTTGTTGGAGAAGGGACATATATTGAAGAAGAAGGCAGATATGTTTGCGATAGTTGCCTAGACGCATATTACAGATATTGTGACGAGTGCGGAGAATATCATTATTATGATAATGGAATATATGTAGAAAGCGAAAATGAATGGGTGTGTGACAGCTGTTTAGAGGATTACTACTCTGTTTGTGAAGAGTGTGGAGAGTATTTCAGAAACGATTTGATTAGAGAGCACAACGGAAGATATTTGTGTGCTGAATGTCTAAACGAAATATTAGAAGACGAAAAAGAAGAAGAACTTGATGAAGCCATTTAAGGGAGGTAAATAAATTATGAATAAAAAAGAACTTGAAAAGATTTATAGAATGTCCCAGAAGGGATTGAAGAATTACGCAAAACAGAGATTGCAAAAGACATATCCATCTGTAATTTGCCAGGATGGATTCTTGTTTGCAAAAGGAACTTTCCCTGTGTTGCTTGTTGCACATATGGATACAGTTCATAAAGAACTTGTAAAGGAAATTGTATATTCCAACAATGGAAATGTGATTTCAAGCCCACAGGGGATTGGAGGAGATGACAGAAATGGTGTAGCAATGATTTTTGAAGTAATCAAGAGATATAATTGCTCTGTCCTTCTCTGTGAAGATGAAGAAATTGGATGCATTGGGGCAGGGAAATTTGCAGATTCCAAGTTGGTAAGTGAACTTGAATTTAATTACATTATCGAGTTTGATCGTGCTAACGCAAATGATGCAGTGTTCTATTCCTGTGCCAATGATGAGTTTGAGGACTTCATCACAAAGGAATTTTATAAAACGGACTATGGTTCTTATTCAGATATCTGTGAGATTGCTCCAGCTCTGGGATGTGCCGCAGTAAATCTTTCTTGTGGATATTATATGCAGCACACAAAAACAGAATATGTGGTGTTTACAGAAATGGAAAAGAGCATTGAAGCAGCTTGTAAAATCCTTGAGCGTACAACAGAAAATGATAAGTTTGAATACATTGAAGAGCAGTATGGTGATATGTATGACTTTGGATATGTAAGTTGTAACTATGACACAGATGAGGAAGGATATATCGAAGAGAATTATTACATTGTTGAATACATGGATACACGTGGAGACACTCAATGGTATGATACAATCGCTATCTCTAAGGCAGAAGCAATCGGCAAATTTGTTATGGAGTTCCCTGATATTCCATACGGAGATGTGATTGATGTTTGTGTGCAGAAAGATGCATATAAGTATTTTTAATAGAAAGGAGGGGAAATAAATGATTGTTCTTTTACTTCTTATTATTGCATGCGTATTACTTTTTGGAAAAGAGAATACAAAAAATGGAATTGTTAGTATCATAGCTACTATATTGATGCTTGCTTTAATAGCAGTGCTTGCAGATGCATGTGGAATCATTTAATACAGTGCATTTTAACGTAAAATAACGCAAAAAATAATGCAAACTGTAAGGCAATATAGTTTGACCTATAAGAACCGAAACATTCAAAAATTTATTCTATTTACTAAAAAATAGAGCTTGGAGGTTATGTTATGACAGTTAATGAATACAACACAATCCACAACGTAATAAAGAAAGGTAAACACAGATATAGAATCTTTGCAAAGGAAGTAGCTAAATACGGAGTGTATCTTTATGCATATAGAGAACAGGACTTGGAAGAGAAATGGATGAATTATTGTATTGAGAATGGATTCGGTTCTAATGCAATAGTTGAAAAGATCATTGTTGACGATGTATAATAACAATACAAAATTATAGAAGGAGGTAAAATAAATGGAAATATCAATGCTAGTTGAATTCCGAATATTACAAAAGATAAATGGAGAATATACTCCAATCTCAAACAAAGAAGCGAAGGCGGTATCAATCGGTGGATTTGGCTTTGAAATTAACGGAGTAGAAATTCCATTTGATTGGGATGCTTTTACTGGAACGGAGTGTAATAAAGTATTCCAATTCCAAACAGGCAAGGGATTCTTGTTTGATGACTATGAAATCTCAGACTGTTATGATGAAGCATTTGAAGAAATAGGAATTGCAAAGGAAGATATCACAGCAAAATTTCTTGCATCAGTAACACACATTGATGAATTCTTTGTGGACTTTGAAGATGCAAATGAAAATGAACAGGCACTTGGAGGATATGGACAGAACGGAGATGATGAAGAAGAATATAGAATTAAAATTCTTGAAATGGAATTCATAGATATGGTAACTGATGAAGAATATTATGTAAGCCAAAATGTGCTTGACAACTATAATAAAGGGATTTAAGGAGGTAAACGTAAAATGAAAGTTAAAGAATTAATTATAAGTCTTAGCCAATATGACCCAGATCTAGAAGTTAAAGCGCCGACAAACGAAATTTTACTTTCGGATGTAAAAGATACTTTGCTTAGACATGGACAATTTGTAGAGATTTATGTTTCAGAAAATATTATGGAAACGAATGAAGATCTGGTTGATAAGATTGCGAGTTTCTTTGAAAAGGAAGATAATTGGTCTGCGTTGAAGAATTGTTGGCTTGAAAATAGCCGTTCTGACGATTTAAGAAAGCTATTACACAAAGCTATAAATGACGATTTTAAGGGAGGTAAAGTAAAATGACAGGTAGAGAATTGACCGGCAAGCTTTTGTATATTGGAATGGAAAAGGACGCAAGAAGGCTTGCACTCAGAGACAAGATGGCACCTGCAGAAGAAATCGCAGTTATGAGCGAAATAGAAGTGTGCAATCTGATTGTTGAAAAATATGAGGTTGTTATGTGTGAAATTGAAAACATCCTTTTAATCCCTAAAGACAAAATGGAAGAGTTTAATCAAATGGTGGTTTATCTGAGTAGATAAGGATGAAACGTAAGTGGAGA
The DNA here is from genome assembly GCA_963586665.1 of Acutalibacteraceae bacterium. Classification (GTDB taxonomy): domain Bacteria; phylum Bacillota; class Clostridia; order Lachnospirales; family Lachnospiraceae; genus Roseburia. The sequence goes on along the minus strand of CAVABC010000046.1, from coordinate 10,737 downwards.
TTTTGGTTTCAGAATTTAAATAATAATTGAGGAGGAATAAACAATGAACGTATCAAGAGAAATTAAAAAGGTAGAGGCAATCAAACGTATGAAAGCACTTGGACTTTTTGCTCCATGTATCAAGGCATTCAAGAGAGATGAGGTTCAGCTTTCTGAGCCAACAGGAGGCTTGTATGAATTCAGCAGCAATACAGAACTCACAGCAAAAGTAAAGGAATTTGAAAATGAGTACAATGCACTTGTGTATCATGTGATTCATACTCCTGCAAGAATTGATGGAGAGGTAATGGATATGTACAATTTCTTGTATGTATCTGATTATCAAGAGGAGTGGGAAGCAGACAATGTAGATATTGAATACGGATATACTATGTCATATGTATGGAATAAAACCATTGATTATTTTAGTGAGTTTGGCAGCATTGCAGTACAAGGCAGATTTGGTGGACTTGTAAGAGTTTCATAAAAAGATTTGTAAGTTGTGACCATTGAATTTTAAGACAGAGGTGATATAATAAAAATAAAGTAAAGGGAGTTGGTACAATGGAAAACAAAGAATTGCAAGAGGTAGTTGAAGCAATAACAGATGCTATTCTTGCTATGGAAGAAAGATTTAATAAGAAGTTTGATGAAATAGACAAAAAGTTTGAGGCAGTTGACGAAAGGTTTGATACAATAGACAAGAGATTTGATAAAATGGAATCCAGACTTGAATCCATCGAAGAAGAAGTAAAGGGAATTCGACTTGATATGGATATCATAGAGGCAAGAACTAAGAAACAAGAATTTGACATTAAAAGGCTTAAGGGCGTAATGTAAGATTAAGGGGCTTTTGTCCCTTCTCTTACACAATACAAAATTATTGTTTAGAAAGGAGATATATAATGCTTTGTATGTATGGAACGGAAAGCGATAATGTATGTGCATATTGCAGAAAGCACCGAAAAGGAATGACGGTTAAGCAGGTTAGAAAGAAAGAGTGCTTGAAAAAAAATTGCTGGTATTTAGTAAAATATGAAAATCATGAATGGTGGCAGCAAAGACAAATTATGAAAGCCAGAAGAAAAGCAAGAAAAATAATGTATTAAAGGAGATGTGATTTATGTATATTGGTAAAGAACATAGAGCAAAACTCGGAAAAGAGATGGATGATTACCTAAGAGAAAACATAAATGACGAAGGACTTTTTTGGAACATTTGGGCTGCTCTTGGAATCCCTGATGGAGAAGCAGATGAGGACTATGAGGATTTGGAAGATGATGAGTTTTGGACAGATTGTCTTGAAGCATTTATGAGATGTGTATTGCTTGATAAGGAGTAAAATAAATGTCTATTACAATATGGAAGGTAGAAATTACATGTGTAAAAGAAACAGAAGAAGTTGAACTTTGCACTGAATACTATTTGTTTTACAGAAAAGCGAAAAAGGTATTTGATAAATTAAAGGAAAAGTATCCTGAATATAGTTGCGTTTTAGGCGGCGAACCGCTATGGATTTTTTAAAGGAGGATTTGAAAAATGGGACTTGATCAGTATCTTTACAGAATGCCTCGTTACAAAAACACTACTGCAAGCGAGGTAAGTGCAATTGAGAACTATCTTGATTGGCAGAAAACAAAAAATGAATGCACATTGAAGGAGTGGTGTGGTGTTGATCTTCGTGAAATGCCAGTTTTGGATGTGATTGAATACTACACTCAATTCTACAACACTAAGTATTATTATTGGGACACTGAGCATAAATATGGACACGATGGAATCATGGAACAGATTGGATATTGGAGAAAAAGTAATCAAATCCACAATTGGTTTGTAAATCATGTTCAGAATGGAGAAGATGATTGTGAATATCATGATCCTGTCACAAAGGAAATTCTTGAAGAATTGCTTGATACTTGCAAGACGGTGCTTGAATCCTGTGTAATGACAATCGGAAAAATTCAAAACGGAGAACGTCTTGTCAATGGGAAATGGGAACCAATTTATGAAGATGGTAAAGTTGTGATTGATACAAGTGTTGCAGAGGAATTGCTTCCATCGTGTAGTGGATTCTTTTTTGGAGGAACAGGATACGATGAATGGTATGTAAGAGATATTGCTGACACCATTAAGATTCTTGAAGAGGTTCTTGCAACAACGGATTTTGAAACACAAATGGTTGTTTATAGAAGTAGCTGGTAATACAACACAAAATTATTGATGAGGGGCTTGAATAAAGCCCCTTATTCAAAAAAAGAAAGGAGATAAAAATGGTAAGTAAAGAAAAAACAATGGAGATATTAGAAAGGTTCTCACAGGAATGTTACAACTATTGGATGAGAGAGGGAAATAGCCATAAGAAAGCATTTGAATTAATGCTAAAAGACATTGAATGTATTGTACACGATCCATATGATCCATACGGAGATGAATTAGACATGAATGCTAAAAAAGAGTTCCTTGAAAACGAAAGGAGTAAATAATATGGTACATCCTAAATTGCAAGATTTTATCAACCACACTTTAATCCCTGGATTTTATCTTGATGTAAGAGGAGCTTATTGCATTGTTATTAACAAATATCTTATTTCTGTTTTTGTAAATAGCTGTGATGAAGCACTTGATGTTACAATTGACGGTATTAGCAATGAAGGATTCTTTGATGACAATATTGAGTGGGAAACTCCAATAGACTATAAAGGTTTGATGGAAACCATTCAGAGATTTGTCAAATATGCAACAGAACATGGAAGGAGTAAATAATATGGTTCCAGTCAAAGGAAAAAGATATGAGTGGTACATCAATAACTATGATGATAGAAAGAAAAATGGACTATTCACTGGTGAATATGATAAGAACAATGGAAATGCAATATTGCTAACTAAAAATGGAGAGACATGGAGTATTTGTGTTGAAAATCTTTCGGTTTATAAAGCAACAAAATAAAATTTTAAGGAGGAAAAATAAATGAAAGAAATTAAAAAGGAAACAGTTATCTATCAGGCATTTGATGGAAAGGAATTTGTAAATAAAAGTGAGTGTAAGGAATACGAAGCAAAAGAATTTAAGGTTGTTAATTTAAAGCATTTTAATGTTAACATTCCTTATGGGGATGATGGATTGTATCACTGGACTGCTTACAAAGTAAACTCTGAAAATGAGTTTAATATGTTGTATGCATATCTTGATTATAATTATGATGATATCTACGGCATTGATGAATACAAAGGAAATGGTTGGTATATTGTACAGGAATCTGAATGCGAATGGGCGGATTTGCGTCTTATGAATGACGTGATAAGGGATTTTACACAGACTCTTAACGACATTGCAGAGAATACCTTGAAATTTTAGGAATGAGGAAATAGATAAAGAGAGGAGCGCCATTAAATAAAAATGAGTTGTTGTTATTCATGTAAAAGAGATGGAAAATGTAAAGATTGTTGGTATAGAATTTATGGAAAGGAATTGATTTTCCGCCCGAAGGAAAATAGCGGCAATGCTGATTACGACATTGCTGTAAAAAATCAAAATCATTTGGTAGAAAAACTATGGCGTGAATGTGAGGATATTGCATGTAAAGAAGATGAAAATTTAGAACTTGTACTTGACCAGCCATGGCGTGGATTTCCTGTTGGAGAATTTACGCAAGATGATTGGTTCCGTTGGGTAGATAATCATCACAGTAAGGGAGTTGGTTGGGTATTTGAAAATATTAGTCCATATGATGAGGAGGAAAATTAAATGAAAGTTTATAATGTATCTTCAATGACAAAAACAGATTATGATTTTAGTGTATTGATGTATAAAGAAGGATGCTATGCCAAAAGGGAAGATGCTATCAAAAGGAAAGAAGAAGTCATTAAAGAATTCAAAAAATCATTTGCAGACGAAATTGAACACTATGGAAATGAAAATGAATATAAAGATGTATCCGATGGTGCGCTTTATATTGAAGAAGATGATGTCTATTTTCAAATGGAATATGGATTTGAAGAAGATCATATTGTGCATCAGGTGTGGATTGACGAACTGGAGGTAAAGTAAAATGCAAAGATATGTTATCGAAGGAACATATTATGCTCCAGGAGATGAGGTTTGGATTGAAACAGAAAAAGGAGTTTCTGACATTAAGTTAGATGATTTTATTTTAGAGCATATAAGACAAGGCAAAGAAGTAAGTATTGTAATTGATGTGGAGGAATAAAACAATATGAAAAATATAACTAATTATAAGGGAACTATTCATCTTGAAAGCAAAGTAATTGTGTCAGATCCTTGTTATGGGCTTAACACTTGGTGCCAGGGCATTATAGATAATGTACTCCCTGGAGAATATAAATGTGTATCTGTATATTCTGATGAAGGGAAATGGGGTACTAGAGTTGCAGCTATTATGTTAGTGCATAAAGATTATTCTGAAGATTTTTTAGTTTACAATGAAATGGATTTTTGTGTTGGTGTTGATAGTGGACAGGCAGGTATTTTTGATTATGATTATTATAAAAAATATCACAAAGATAGTGAAGAAAAAGATCATGTCGATAAATATTGGTATGATCGTGTGTGTGATTTAACTTATGAAGAAAAACGTAATCCAGATTATGTACCATTTAATGAGAATGAATATACAAATATAATGGAAAAATGTATAAAGTTTGAAGAATGGTTTTCAGATCCTAAAAGAAGTAAAGGATGGATTTATTGCTTTGAAGCGAATACAATTGATAACTTTGGATTTGTTTCTTCCTCTGGTTATGGAGATGGTAGTTATATTTGCTATACAGCAAGGGACTTTAATAATGATAAGATAGTTGCTATTAAAATTGAATTTATTTCAGAAGATGATGAGGAGGACGAAGATGAGTAATCTTATTTTTGAACCAGATAATAGATGCAAAGGCGATGTATATAAAGTATGGTCGTATGATGGAGAAGTTCTTTTTGGGCTTGTTGGGACTATTGCTGCTTTTGTAAGAGAAGGTCTGTTAAAGTATAGTGACTATGATTACGATCTTTATTTGTATGTCCCTGATGCTGGAATTATGCAGTATCCTCATTATGGAAAGACTAAAGAAGAAGCAGTAAGTGAAATTAAATATCATTAACAGTACAAAATTATTGAATTAGGCGTAGAGAAATCTGCGCCTTTTTCAATACAAAAAAATATTTTTAAATAAGAAAGGATTAGATATTATGAAAGAAAAGAAATATTTAACAAGAGAAGAATATATTGATTACTTGTCTAATAAGACAAATGAGATTCATTTAAGTACAAAGAATAGAAAGACAGGAGGGTGCTGCAATGATCTAGCATTTCCAACTTGCACATGTCGTGATGATGCCCCTTGCAAAAAGGATGGCTGTTATTGCCTTAAGGGAACTCAGATTATGTGTAACGTAGTTGCAGCATATACAAGAAATCTTAGACTATACAATACAGATCCACAGGATTTTTGGAATCAGGTTAGGTTTAAAATTAAACATAACCCACTTCCTTTGTTCCGATTTTTTGATGCAGGTGATATCCCTGACTATGATTTCTTCTGTGGAATGGTAAGTATTGCAAATGAATTTCCAGATATTAAATTTATGGCATTCACAAAGAAATATGAGATTGTGAATAAATGGTTGTATGAAACTGCGGAGGATCTTCCTTCTAACCTAAATGTGATTTTCTCAGCATGGCATATTGGATGGAAGGTAAATAATCCTCATCATCTTCCAGTTGCTTATGTAGATTTCAAAGACAAAACTTTGAATCCTGAATTTCCAGAAGGGATTACTAGTTGTCCAAATCAGTATGATAAGACAATTACATGCAGCTCTTGTAGGAAATGCTGGGATAAGAAAATTAAAGCTGTAAAATTTGTGCAACATTAACAATACAAAATTATTGATAAATCAGAAAGGAAATGATATATTAATATGGAGTATTGGACTAAAGAAATTGATAATGCTACTGACATTGATGAGATAACGGAAATTGTTGAGGAACGTGCAGCATTTGATGAAACAATTAGCAATAAGGCATATTTCGATATTGTAGAATATGCTTTAAATAAAATTAAAAATTGGAGGAATGAAAAATGAAATTTGATTGGTCTGAATTTACAGAATCTGATTTTAATGAATATTGTAAAAAGGTAAGAGAGGGAAGAATTTTTAATGATGATTATATTAGCTCAGTAAGAGTTGGGGATTTATGTTTTGATCTTGTTGTAAGAGATAGAAGTATTGAAGATAAAAAGGATTTTGTATTAGACTATGATTTGTATGTTGGGGGGATTGACGATGGATATGGATATGGGAAAAATGATTATCCATATATTGAATGCGGCGGTGGCACTTTTGAAAGTCTACTGAACAATTGCAACTATAAAGCTTTTGTAGAGTGGGCAGAGTTTAAATTTGAGGATTTTATTACGTATAGTTATTGGGGAAGAACTTATAATTTGGTAGAAAAAGCATATGAGCCGTTGAATGTTTGGTAAAAATTTTTTAATAATAAAAATGAATAAAAATCACAAAAGCATCTCGTCTTTGTATATCTTAAATTTTATGATAGAATGTAAATAAAATTTTGGAAAGAGGTGAAAATCACATGAAATTTAGAGAACTTAAAATTGGAGATATTTTTGTGATAGAAAATGGTAACTATTATATAAAGGCAAAACTTAGTAATGGGTTTAACTCAATTATTCTTACTGAAAAAGAAGTAGATTGCTGTTGTTTTGATAATAATACAGATGTTGTAAAATTTTAATAGAATAGACTCGTGAAAGCGAGTCTATTTTTAATTTGAAAGGAGAATAATTATGAAACACATTTATACATCACCCTTTAATGGTTGGGATGAATCTGCTGTACGTATTTATGTGTACGAGTTTGAAAGCGAAAATGAATATTGGGATTTATATAGTATGCCATTTGAAGAGAAATGTGCTTATTTCCATGTGTTTGAGGAACCAGATGATGCTGTTGCACCTGGAGCAATGTATCACAGATATAATTTCCATTTTACAGGATCTCATATTATTATGGAAGAAACTGTTGCATTAAATGTTTAAGAAATGAGAATAAGTGTGTTAATTAACAATGGAGGGATGGTTTAATGTTTGAATTTATTATTAAAACTGAAAATGTTGATGGAGTTATCATTACAAGAAAATTTAATACAGCATCTGATTTTCTTGAGGCTTGCGAAAGTGATGATATTGATGTTGCTATTTCTTTTGATGATCCAATTATTAATTTGTTTTATAGGGGAAATAATATTAATATTTCTAAATTTAAAAATGTTGATAGTTTATATAATTGGATGCGTAGTAGTGATTGCAATTGGCTGTAAAGGAGATTAATTATGGAATACAATGTTAGAGTTGAGTATGAATGCACTCCTATTCGACACATTGCGGTTCAGTGTCCAAAATGTAAGAAATGGTTTTATGGGAATGATATTACGGAAGATGATTTGAAATACAGTTATCAGATTGATCTGGCAGTTTACCACTGCCCTGTATGCAATACGGAATTTGGGTATAACTGTGATAGTAATTGGAACTGGAAAGATAAAGATAAACCGCTCATTAAAAAAGTTGGTTATCCAGATGTTTATAAAGATTGTTTAAAACAGAAAGTAATTTGGGAATAAGAAAGGAGAATAATTATGGCTATTGAAACAAGTAGTGATTTTCAGTGCCCAGATACTGGTGTCCCTGTTGTATTAATTTGGAATCCGTATACAGGAGATATTACTGCGGAAATTTGTGATTTTGTATGGGAAAGATGGAAAGAAGAATCTGATGACCCTAATGTATGTGAAGAATTAGAAGAAAAAACGAAAGAATGGTGTAATAAATTTTATAAGTATGCACCGAATGAGTATGACGCACAAGATATTGCAGAAAAATATGATTGCTGGTTTTAAGAAAGGAAATTGTATATGAAGTTTAATGTCAAAGTTGAATATGGACAAATTCCAATTACTAATATCTCAGTGCAATGCCCAAGATGCAAACAATGGCATATTGGCAGGATGATTGGGAACACTGGTTTAGGTTATAAAGATCAAATTTATACAACTAGATTTGAATGCCCTGAGTGTGGAACAGAATTTGGCAAGTTGCGTGAATTTTGTGATGACCCTATTATTGAAGAAGGTAGATTCCCTGACATTTATAAGGATTGCGATTATTGATTGGAAAGGAGAATTAATTATGGTTTCTAAAAAAATCAGAATGGTTCCAAAGACATATTACATTGTAGATGGATATGAATTTGATGGGAAAGTGTTATTTGAAATATTGGATTCTATAGACGCATGTAGTTGTAGCTCAATGATTGGTATTGAGTATCCTGATGAAACAAGCCTTCTTGTACGTCTTGGATATTTAGAATCTTATAAAAATGATTCAGTATATTTTGATAATAATGGCAAAGCAAGAGAATTGTTTGATGAAATGTTGAAGCTGTGAAAGGAGAATAGTAATGACTAAAACGGCAAGTACTAGAGATATTATTGAATACTTAGAGGCATACGAAAAGATACATGGTGTTGGTTCTGTAATAAGTATCGGTTCTGTTTGTTCTGGACACAGAGATATAGAATATATTTTTCATATCGTAGGTAAAGATCACGCAACAACTCATGTTTCAATACCTACAGTATATGAAGAAGAATTGTGGTAAAACATAAAATAAAGAAAGGACATCATAGTTATGACAGCTCAGGAAATGAAGATCGCAAAGGCAACCAGTCGCAGCGCAGGAGCTTCCGCTATTAAAGATGGAAAGATTAGAGCAGTTGTCCCTCTGTGGGTAGAAGATCACGTGGACAAGAGTAAGACAATTCTTGACTTTGGGGCAGGGAAAGGAGCCACCAGTACAAAATATTTACTCAGTAAAGGATTTGATGTTACTGCATATGATCTTTGGTGTGGAAATGGAGATGCAATGCTTGATAAAAATGCACTTGAAAGAAAATATGATGTAGTGTTTGCTTCTAATGTATTAAATGTACAGAGTTCTCTTCTGATGTTGTTTGAAACTTTAAAGCAGATTGGTAGTGTACTTACTGATGATGGTGAGTTTATCTGTAACTATCCTGTTAGTCCTAGAAAAATGGAACTTGATGCAGAAGACATTCATGGATTCTTGTTTTCTGAATTTAAGAAGGTAGAAATGGTTGGTGGTAATAAGAGAGCACCAATCTTTAAATGTGTAAAATGAAATACGGTAAAATACTTGACAAAACAAAATTATTGCGGTAAAATATAAATAAAAAGAGAGGTTGATGATTATGAGAGTTCATTATGATAGTCTTGTTGGCCCACACTTTTTTAAATATAAAAATATGTGTTATACAGATAATACAATGGTGATATTCAGCGAAGCATTTATGAAAAAAAATGGATTTGCTCCAGAATCTAAATACGGTAAATTTACATATGGAAATATGTCAAATGGAAATAATATTTTCCATACATATAAAAAAGATAAATATGGAAAATATATCTCATGTAGCAATAATTACATCGGATATGTTGTAATTAAAGATTGGGAGCTTGAATCTGCAATTGAGGATATTACTAAAGACATGGTATATCCATGTGTTATAGCACCTATTCCGAATAAAAAAGGATGTGATATTCCAAGTGTATGGGCACTTTGGGGAATTTATTTAGTGCTTATGTTCGCAAGCATGCTTTTTAAGGATTTTATAAGTCTATGGGTAGTGCTTACAATTGCATTTTTTATAATCAGACATGTGATTATTATTAAAACGGAGTGATACAATGAAATGATTATTAAAATATTTAAAGTTTCTGAAAAGGCAATGTATACCTTTCCAAATAAAGAAGCATTTTATAACTATGTGGTCAAAACATCAGGATGTTTGCTTTCAAGGTGTTCGACAATTAAAGAGCTTATGAGTTATTTGCCAGTAGAAGATTATTGTAGAGTAAAATAAAGAAAGGAGATAATACTATGAATGGAAGAATAGAAAAAGAGAATGAAGCAAGAGAGAAAATGGAAAAGAAATTAGCAAATCTTCCGAAGATTTTTACTATATTTTATAATTGGATGGACGCAAGAGAAAAAACATATACGACTATGAATAGTTATATTAACCATAATATAGAGTTTATGAAATTTTTTACAAAAGGGAAGAATGATGATAAATTCTATGAAAAAGTAACAGAAAATGATATTGATAGATATATGGTATATATTAGAAGAAAGAAAATCAATGGAGAAATTATTGAAGTTGGAGATGATATTCGTGCAACTAAATGGTCTTCATTGAATACATTCTTTAATTTTTTAGTACAGAAAAAATATATCACACATAATCCAATGAAGGAAACAGAAAGACCAAAGATCAGGACAGAACATAAAGTTACTTATTTAACACCAAGTGAAATTCAATCTGTTTTTCATAGAATTGAAAAAGATGCTCGTCCAACACAAAAAAATAGAGATATGTGCATTGTGGCAATTGGTGTTACAACAGCTCTTCGTGTATCTGCTATTGTGAATATTAATATAGAAGATATAGATTTTAAAGAGAATACAATTAAGGTAATTGAGAAAGGAAGAAAGGTAAGATATATTAATTTCTCAAGCAATTTAAGGAATTTTTTAATACTTTGGATTCAAGATAGAAAAGATTATTATAATGGAGAAGATGAAGGGCCTTTGTTTATAAGCCAAAAGAAACAAAGAATGTCGGTTGATAGTGTACAGTATATAGT
>CAVABC010000045.1:0-24358 GCA_963586665.1 Acutalibacteraceae bacterium | reverse complement strand
ATACAAACCACATCAACCGATTTATTAGTTTTTGTTTCTTTTTCTATATCTCTTTTTATTTTGTTATCAACTTTATCTTTTTCTGGATTACCACACAATCTAATATCTTTAATACCTAGATTTTTTGCTTTTTCCGACCAATATTTCGTTCCCTCATCTTTTTGCAATCCGTATACTTTTTCTGTTCCTAATATCCCTTGTTTACCAGCAATTTTTTGAATTTGCTCTGCCTTTTTTGAACTAATATTTTCTCCATCAATAAATAGCACAGTATTCACTTTTTTTCTACTATTATTTTTCGTTTGAGTAGTTTTCTTCTTTTTCTTACTCTTATTTTCATGAAATGAATAATTTCTGCTGTAACTTTCTACTTCATCCCAAAAATGAGGATCATGTTCCATTTCCCAATATAATTCAGCATCATCTCCCATGCTCATACCTCCTCTATGCCAAATAATGATTTATTAAATATGCTCATTTTACCATATATCCCAATTTTCTATCAAGGTTATCCATATCACAATACATATTCATCAAATCTTTTTCAATATTCATAAACAAAAAAGGAATGTATATTCATTTCTTCAAATATACATTCCCAAATTTATTTTGTGATCCTATTTATTTATCCAACAGATCTGTGTAAAAATCTGCATAATGTGTCTCACCAGATTTGATATAATCAATAGCTGCTGACGGATGCTGGTTGAGACGTCCTGTGAGCAGATAAGGTATATCATATCCCCATACAGCACCTGACTCCTTGAGTGGAAGCATATGCTCCTCGATGAATTTAAGTACCGGGAATACATTGTATTTAGGGTTCTTAAGGAAGCTTAAGAGAAGCTCCATGGCGCAGTTTCCTGCTCCACGTCCCATTCCCATCATTGTAGCGTCAAGTAAACTTACGCCCTGAGCTGTAGCCTCTATAGTATTGGCAAATGCAAGCTGCTGATTGTTGTGTGCGTGCATTCCAACGAATTTGCCATGTTCTTCAGCGAGAGCTGTGTATTTTTCCGCTGTACGGCGGATCTGCTCCGGATAAAGAGCACCGTAGCTGTCTACGATGTAGATACCATCGGCAGAGCTGTTTGCCACCATATCAAGTGCCTGATCAAGATCTGACTCCTGTGTATTTGAGATAGCCATGATATTACAGGTTACTTCATATCCTTTTGCCTTTGAGTCCTCTATCATCTCGATAGCTGCCGGCATCTGGTGTACATATGTAGCAACACGAACCATATCGATAACGCTGTCCTCTCGTGGAAGGATGTCCTTTTTGTAATCACATCTTCCGACATCAGCCATAACACTGATCTTCATATCTGAATTGTTATCGCCAACGATAGCACGGATGTCCTGCTCATCGCAGAATTTCCATTTTCCGAATTTATTTACATCAAAAAGCTCCTTAGATGCTTTATAACCAAACTCCATATAGTCGACACCGGCCTTTACGTTTGCACGATAAAGAGCATTGATAAATTCATCGGTAAACATAAAGTTGTTTACAAGTCCTCCATCTCTAATGGTAGCATCAAGCACGCGGATATCAGGGCGTACAGTCATTAAATCACCTTTCTGAGCCATTTTTGTTTCCTCCAAGCTTTTATAATTATTTTTGCTATATTGTAACATTTTACAATGTTTTGATTTAAAGCTTTAAAACTTCAACGCTTTAAAGCATATAAGTATGATAACATAAATTTTTAAAAATGCAAGTAAAACTTTACTTTTTTTTCTTGTACTAATATAATGAATGAGGTTGTAATAGAATATCAAAGGAGGATTTTATGATTTCTTATTTAACTTCGGCTGAAATGTCGATAATTGCCTTTATTGGTATAGTTTTTGCATTTGCAGTGACATGCTTTGCAATCGCAAAATTCAATAAATTTTTACCAAAGGACATGGGCAGACAGTTTGCTCATGACGGAAAGCTCTCAGCAGGAAAACCAAGAGGAGCCGGTATCATATTCATATTTACATTTGTGATATCCGCAGTGCTTTTCTCACAGATAAATACCGAGATATCCATATATCTGGTGCTCATCATAATAGAGATGCTTACAGGATATTTTGATGATGCGGCAGAAAAGCCATGGGGCGAGTACTTAAAGGGGGCGCTTGATTTTGCGGTAGCAATCGTGGTTGCGATCGTTTATCTGCATTTCAACTCAAGCGAGATCACATTTGCCATATTCGGCACATCCGTTGTGCTTCCACCTGTAGTTTTCGCGATACTTACAGTCATTCTCGTATGGGTGTCTATCAACGTGACAAACTGCTCAGATGGTGTGGACGGACTTTCAGGAACACTTACCATCATCACTATCATGACATTCTTTGTACTTGATACGGTTATGGGAATAAATGACGGATTTAATTACTGCATTCTGCTTTTTGCAGTATGTCTGCTCGGTTATCTGTGGTACAATGCCACACCTAGCAAGCTTCTCATGGGCGATGCAGGCTCAAGAGCGATGGGTATCTTCATTGCGATAGCTGCCCTTAAATGCAAAAGTCCATTTATCTACATACTTGCAGCACTCGTGCTCATAATCGATGGTGGTCTTGGTCTTGTCAAGGTATCACTCTTACGCTTCTTAAAAATACATATTTTAAAGAACACTACAACACCTATACATGACCATGTAAGAAAGAAACTCGGCTGGTCAAATGCGCAGGTTGTTTTCAGATTTGCGATCATCCAGATCGTAGTATCACTTGCAGTGGTTTATCTGGTGATGATTTAAAAGTAAAACAAAATGCAGGAATGTATATTCGTTCAATGAATATACGTTCCTGCATTTTTAATCTGATAAACCATATATACATATCTGCTCTAATGTTTAATACATTAATACTTAACGTTTTAATACTTAGCTCTTTAATGCTTCCCCCTCTGACAGAAAACTTTTATACATATATCCTTCCCGAAAATGCCACATGCGGTAGTTCATAAAACTCACTACTCTTTGGACAGATCGGGCGATAAAGTGGATCAGCCACAATGATCTTTGCACCTTTAAGTTCTTCCTCCATTGCTTCTTCTCCGAGCACTTCTTTGTCTTTTTCGCCAAGCAATGTCTCACATTCCTTTAAAGGGCACAGTACACGGACTGAACGGCCATATTTTTTTTCAATCCCGGCAGCTAATGATCCCATCGTGACAGGCTCTCCGATCAGAGTGATCTCTGCCTCTTTCTCCATGCGATTTTGCAGATATACTATATCATTATTTATCGGCTGCATAACCGCTCTGTAAAGTGCATAGGAAATATCCTCTGCCATCCATTGGTTAGGTGTTCCTATCACATAAGGTATATCATACTTCTCCCAGAGTATCTCAGCCGCGCGAAGTCCCACTGCTGAGACTACCAGATTGACATCCGCTTTTGCGGAGTTTTCCAAGGTTTCAAGGTCAGCCCCCATCGCCCAGACTGATGATATATTCCAGCCGTATTGGTGCAGATTTTCTTTTAATTTATCTACGTTCTCCTGCGGTCCGAAATCAAGCGGTGTCACACCAAGCATATTTACAGTGCGTGATGTTGTATCGCTTTTTTTATGATTGTCAGGTGCTTTTACAAATCGTTTTGCTATCTCCTCAAGCGCGATCCCTGCTCCATATACATAATCGTTCATGCCGTTTGTCGGCACTGAAAATGTCGGTATCCCTGTCTCTTTTTCAATCACGCGCGCGATCGCAGGAAAATCCGTACCATTCATATATGGGATAGGTGAGCCTGCCAGTGCGATAAATTTAGGATGCAGTTCGCGGGCTGCATGCTCGATATCATTTATAAATTTGCTGTCATTTCCCATGATAGCATCGATCTGTTTGAGTCCTGAGATAAATATAAGGCTGTCCTGATCGTACCAGCGTATTTCATCATGGGTATTGTAGGTGGAATTGCAGCCGGATGGATCGTGCATGACCGTCATTCCGCCAAGCTCGTACAGCGCGGAGCATACGCCCGACACATCTGCCGTATAAACCGGTATTATTCGATAAGATTGTCTCATAGGCAGCACTCACACCCCCATCCTTTTTGCACAACAAGTTTTTGTGTATCTTTTTCATTCAGGTACGCATCCATCATAAGCTCTGCCGTCCTTTTTATACCGTCAAATCCGTACAGTCCTTCTCCCTGTACCAGATTGACAAAATGACGGCTCCTGCTAAAATAAGCCGCTTTCTGTCCGACCGCAAGCATTTCACTGCTGCCGCCCCTTTTAAGCACACGCATCTTTACCTGTATTGTCGCGATAAGCAAAAGCTCAGGTGCATGCTCTTTAAGCCAGATAAAATCTGCTTCTTCTTCCGGACTTATTCCATCGAGATAAACCGATTTCACACAGAAACCATGTGTCAAAAGCAGTTTTGCCAGTCCAAGCGGTCTTGGATGATATGTATAGTCAAGTGCTATCGGCATGTCCCCTATCAGAGCCTTTGCCTCTGCCAGAGCATCCTCGCAGGACTGTCTCTCACGCTCCAGTTCATCCTTGGTAAGATGCGGCAGTCCAAGTGCATCTGTAAGCGCATTTAGCTGTCTTTCTATCTCGTCGTAGTCAAAGCTTCCCGGCATATACAAAGATTTTCGTCCAAGACGCCTTGCCTGTGCCTCCATTCCGTATTTTCCGGCAGGATAACAGTCGATAAACAGACTGCCTTTTCCCATATCAAGAAGTTCCTGCCAGTTTTTACAGCCCGGCATTTCAAGCACTTTATAGTCATATCGCTTTAACAGACGCTTTATATCACTGCTTTCATCCAGCGCAAAATCACTGCCAAACACAGATACCGTTTTTGCGTCAGGCTCACATTCCACCATCGGATCGTACATGGCTTTTCGCAGCTTCTGATCCGGTGTAAGCCCATGCTTTTGCATGATCGGGTCCATATAGCAGCGGATAAAACATATATCAGGAAAACGCTCTTCGAGTTTCCTGTAAATATATTTCAGGTCACTTCCGAGAAAATGATGCAGACAGACAGTAAAAAGTAAAACAGCCTTCGGGTGCTCACCCCTTTTGTTTATCACATCGGTCACGCCCTCTATCGTAAGCTCCTCCAGATTACTGTACAGAACATCTTTCTGCTCCACAATGACAAAGGAAAAACGGTCTGCCGCATTCATCTCTGCCGCGGTCAGCACTACACCACGCATACAGTTTTCCGCGCAGACATAGATCTGTATGGACTCTGGAACCTGCATACCTGTATGCACGATATTCCAGTTGCCATGCACCGGAGAGTTATATTCGAGTTCCGAAGCAAACGGTGCGGGAAATGAGGCAGCTTTTATTTTTACCACTGCGTCATTTTCTGTTACCCTTATCATTTGCTGCCTCCTTCTGCCGGAGTAATGACATTAGAGTACGCTGTCTTTGCCGATACGCCCTGTAAATGCCCGATCTTTCCCGAAAGCGCACTGATCTTATCCTGCGGTGCATCTATTACAATGCTTATTATGCTTATTCCTTTTGAACGGTAGGGTATGCCCATTCTGCCCACAATGTACTGACGCGCACCGTGAAGCAGTACGTTTAATTCTTCGATGGCATCCTCTTTTTCCACGATAATTGAAATAACTGCCACTCTCGTTTCCATGCCGTTTATTCCTCCTGATTAACAGATTCTTGGTAAAAGCTCTCCGCCCGGCTGTGGAAGAAGTGCCTGTGTACCTATCTCTGTCTCCATTATGACTCTTCCCGCCTCTTCTTCGATGACCTCACCTATAATGGCCGCGTCTGCGGAATATGGACATTTCTTGAGAGTCTCAACGATCGCCTCAGCCTTTTCCTTTGGTGCCATGATGACAAGTCTTCCTTCACAGGCAAGGTATAAAGGCTCAAGTCCAAGCATGCCGCATACTCCTTTTACTTCCGGCTGTACCGGAACAGCCGCTGCGTTTAAGCGGATACCTACGTTGCTCTGTCCTGCGATCTCATAAAGTACAGTTCCTACACCGCCTCTTGTCGCATCACGTATAACATGCAGATCATGTGTGGTATCCATTACTGCTTTTACTGTATTCCACAACGGTGCGCAGTCACTTGTGATGTCAGCATCAATACCAAAATCCTCTCGCTCCAACAGGATCGTGCAGCCGTGACGTCCGATATCGCCTGTTACGATGATCGCATCACCCGGTTTTGCAAGCTCTCCGCCGACTGTCACGCCTTCTTCTATCTCGCCCATTCCTGTTGTGGTGATAAATACTCCGTCCACCTGACCTTTTCCGGCAACCTTTGTATCTCCCGATACGATATGTACTCCTGCTTCCTTTGCAGTTTTTTCCATGGCAGCTGCGATCTCCTCAAGTTTTTCCATAGGAAATCCCTCTTCTATTACAAACGCACAGGTAAGATAGAGCGGTTTTGCTCCCATGCAGGCAAGATCATTTACTGTTCCGCAGATAGACAGCTTGCCGATATTTCCTCCCGGGAAAAATGCCGGAGATACAATAAAGCCATCTGTAGATACCGCCATCCTGCCTGTCGGTGGAACTAATACCGCTGCATCATCCGCTGTCAGATCTTTGTTCGCAAAATGTGCCTTAAACACCTCATCTATAAGCTCGGAAGTCTGTTTTCCACCGGCACCGTGTGCCATAGTTACTGTTTTATTTTCCATGATATTCTCCTTATTTTAGTTTATATTCTGTGACGATACCAAACAGTTATGAATATTGATAATATGCGGAACAGGCTCCCTCACCGGATACCATGCACGCTCCGACCGGGTGCTGCGGTGTGCAGCCTTTTCCGAATACTTTACAATCGGATGGCTTGCATTTTCCCTGAAGTACATCGCCACAGCGGCATGCCGGATTTGGCTTTCCTTCAATCTTTGGTACCTGATACTTGATACGCGCGTCAAATTCCTGCCAGTCCTCTCTTAACTTCATACCCGATCCCGGAATTATCCCAAGACCTCTCCATTCGCAGTCACAGGCTTCCATCATCTCATCGACCAGAAGCTGTGCCTCCCTGCTTCCATCCTGTGTTACTACACGCGGATAGCAGTTTACAAAAAACGGTTTACCTTCCTGAAATTTCACCAGTGAAACAGCCAGTGCCGTCATAAGCTCTTTTGCGGTAAATCCTGCCACAACACCGCTTACGCCCTCTTTTGTAAGCTCCTCGCAGAGACGTGTTCCTGTGATCGCATTGACATGTCCCGGATACAAAAATACATCCGCACTGTCCTTTAATGCCTCATATGCCTGTGGCATTGTTTTGTTTGCAACAAGTATGGAATAGTTATTAAGACCGTCCTCTCTTGCCGCTTTTACGGAAAGACAGCCTGCCGGAGTAGTCGTTTCAAATCCGACCGACAAGAATGTCACCTGCTCATCAGGATGCTCCTTTGCGTATTTTTCGGCATCTGCCGGAGAATACACAACATGAATGTTTGCGCCATGTTCCCTTGCTCCCGCAAGACTCATATTTGTTCCCGGCACGCGCACCAGATCACCGAAGGTGCATATCGTAACTCCTTTTTCCAGAGCAAGATAAATAGCCTCATCTATAAAACTGACCGGTGTTACACATACCGGACATCCCGGTCCTGAGATCAGTTCCACCTGCTCCGGCAGCAGTTTACGGATTCCCAGCCGGAAAATCTCGTGTGTGTGAGTACCGCACACTTCCATGATCCGCACACTTGGACCATCATAATTTTCAATGATCTCTCTGGGTGTTTTCATTATAAAAATTCCTCCATTAACTGCTCTGTCTCGCTGTCATCCTCATCGGTGATCTTGGCGATCGCCACACCGGCATGCACCATAACATAATCTCCCGGCTCAAGATCATCCAAAAGCTGGGCTGAAACCTCTCTTTTTGCACCACCGGCATCAATGACTGCCGTGCCTTTATTTATTTTTACTACCTTAGCTGATAAACCTACACACATCTTTATATCCTCCTGTTCTTTAACTTATACATCCCATACGCTGCCTGTCCGATCGCTATTCCTCCGTCATTCGGTGGGATCATGCGATGCCGCAGTACTTCAAATCCGGCATCTTCCAGCCGCTTTTCAGTAAGCCGCAGCAGTAAGCGGTTTTGAAATACGCCACCGCTTAGGGCGGCTATATTTCTGCCGCTTTCTTTCCTTGCTCTGATACAGGCGGCTTCTATCATCTCTGAAAGTACCTGATGGAACATATATGAAAGTTTTCCTGTATCCTCGCCCTGTATTTTTGCTTCTGTTATCTGCTGCACCAGCAGCTTTGTATCCAGGATCACGCGTCCATCTGCTTCATAGATAAGCGCATCTGTATTTATATCGTATTCCTGAGATATATTCTGCTTTTCGTATTCTTCCGCGGCAAATTCCAGTGCCGTCGATGCCTCGCCCTCGAAACTTGAGCTTCGCCTGATACCGAGTATCGCGCTGACTGCATCAAAAAGACGCCCGGCACTCGTTGACATTACCGCATTTATCCTGCGGTCTGCCATGGTAAACTGCACCTTACATTCCTGCTCGCTGCACAGACCAAGTTTCTCAATGATCTGCCATGCCGCCCCACGGTCTTTCGTATAGCCGTAGATCATGGATACCGCGATACGCCAGCCCTCTTTTGCAGAGGCATCACCGCCTATCTGTAAAAACGGTGCGATACTTCCAAACCTTGTAAAATCATCATAATCTGCCAGCAGTATCTCTCCGCCCCAGATTGTGCCGTCCGTTCCATATCCTGTTCCGTCAAAGGAAACTCCGATTACCGGTTTCTGACAATCATTTTCTGTCATGCAGGATAATATGTGCGCATAGTGATGCTGCACTCTTATGACCGGATAGCCAAGTTCTTCCGCGACAACCGTAGAGTTGTACTTCGGATGCAGATCACAGACCACAGCCTGTGGTTTTACCTCAAGCAATGTCCAAAAACGCTCGATTGTCTCCTGCAATGCCTTTACCGTCCTTAAGTCCTCGAGATCTCCCACATACGGTGACTGGTAAAATCTGTTGTCCACACCTATGCAGAATGTATTCTTAAGCTCCCCTCCGACAGCAAGCACCTGACCTTTCCAGTCTGCGCTTATCATAAACGGCAGTGGCGCATAGCCTCGTGAGCGTCTTATCATGTACGGTTCATTCCTGTAAAAATCCATAACCGTATCATCTGCCCTTATCCTTATCTTCCTATCGTGCGACAACATTGCATCACACAAATGTGCCAGCTCCGCAACAGCCTCATCATCCTCACGGCATATCGGAGCACCTGATGTGTTGCCGCTTGTCATGACTAAAAGATCAGGCATTTTTATATCATCATCGTACTTAAATATCAAAAGCTGAACCGGTGCATAAGGAAGCATCACACCTACCTTTGGATTTTGCGGTGCTACCGATGGTGCAAGCCTGCCACCGCTCTTTTTATCCAAAAGCAGGATTGGTTTCTGATGACCTGTAAGTATCGCCTCCTGCTCCGCTGTCACAACACATTCCTGTTTTACAACTGTCTCATCCTTTGCCATGACCGCAAAAGGCTTTGCCGGACGCTTTTTTAAATTTCTAAGACGCTGTACGGCTTCTTCATTTGTCGCATCACAGCACAGATGAAAACCTCCTATTCCTTTTATCGCCACGATCTTTCCTTCGCTGATAAGTCTGCGCGTATACGTGATAGCCTCATGTCCGCGCTCCGGTCTTCCGATCAGATATACCTGCGGCCCGCATTCGTTGCAGCATACAGGCTGCGCGTCATAACGCCTCGTGTTCTCATCTGCGTATTCTTTTGCACAGTCAGGGCACATTGGAAACTCTTTCATGCTTGTGCGTTCCCTGTCATATGGCAGTGAATCGAGGATTGTAAGCCTTGGACCACAGCAGGTGCAGTTTATAAACGGATGCAGATAGCGTCTGTCCTTTGGATCAAACAGCTCTGCCTTGCACTCATCACAGATTGCAATATCCGGGGAAACGAAGATCTCTCCCTTTGTCTTTTCACTTTCGATGATGTCAAACGCATCAAATTGCACATCTGTCTCTTCTGTGACATCCTCTGTATTTATTTTTAAAATAGCCGCGCGCTTTGGCGGATTCTCTTTTAACTCATTTAAAAATCCGTCGATCTGTTCTTTTTCACCCTGCGCATAAATCTCCACATATGGCCCTTTATTGCAGACAGTTCCGCAGATCCCATGTGCGCTTGCATGACGGCTTACCGTTGGTCTGAACCCAACTCCCTGAACGATACCGTATACCCGTATGCGCTGAGTCATCTTATTCTTATACATACTTTTCTCCAATCGTATGCTCCTGTTGCAGCTCGTTACTGCTTACACTTTATAATGTGCTGTCAACTATCATCATTATTTTCCTGCAAGATGTCCTGACACTGCAAAATGTATCGTATCCACGAAAGTTCCTTTAAAATCAGGTGTCATGCGCTTCATGCACGGATCAGCGTAGATCACATCATATCCACCGTTTTCCACCAGAGAAATATAATCCTCTTCATCACGCAGGTGCAGATCTTCGCCCTCCCTAAGCTCCGGTTTTACCATAAACCAGCTTGCGACCGTCACCTGTGCATCCGGTGCCTGCCTTTGTATCTCTTTCCTGATAGCACATCCTATAACCTGCTGCTGTACGATAAGTACCTTTTTTCCGCGGTGATCAATATCAGAAACAAGTTCATCAACCAGCGGATAGCCTGTCTCATACGGTGTTCCGTAGGTTTTCTCAAGATACTTTGCAGCCTCTAAAGCGGCTGGAGATACCACGATATTTTTTTCCACATTGGAAACTGCTCTTACATCAGTAAGTCCGTTTCCCATTCCAAAGCAGACTGCCGTTTTCCCCTCTGCCGCAAAACGCTCCCTGATGCGGTCTGCCGCGCGAAGATCACTGATATCCTGCGGTGTCATGCCAAGTATCCCGATCCTGCCCGGGATCACTTCTTCTTTTTCGCCCGCAAATACTAAAAACAGCTCTTTCCAGGCTTTTTCCTCGCCCTTGTCATAAAGCTCCATTCCATCAGTATCCACGGTAAGTATCGGAAGATCCACCTTTTTTTCAGTCATGCGCTTTAAGGCATGATAATCTGTTCCGATAACTGCCGGAACAGGTGTCCCGATGATCGCAGCAAACCTTGCATCCAGCTTTGCTGCCGCATCCGCAAGTTTTGCCACGAGCCTGTCATCACGGCCTAAAATGGCATCCATATCGCGAAGTCCTGCACTAAAAAGCGCACTCTTGCTTTCAAACCACCTTGGCTCATCAAAGCCACATATATTTCCGGTACATCCACCGGCGTCACAAATGACGATAATACCGCCAAATTCGTATAATACAGACACCGCTCCCGACTGATCCGGTGCAAACGGTGTCAGATATTTTCTCAATCCTCTCATCGCCTTATACCTCCGCCAATGCCTCAAACAGCCTGCGCACACCGGCATAGCCGTATGGCTGCCGTTCTTCATTCCAGAGCACATTTAGACAATCCTTATGATAATATCCGGCATCCTTTCCTATTGTGATATTGACACCGGACTGACTGCCATCATAATAGAGCATGGTTGGTTCAAGATTTGAAAAAACCTTTGTGTCCGGGCTTAATTTTGTCAGCTGCCTTACATAGACAAAATTTTCACCTGACAGCGTACCGTAGATTTCCGGCACATTAAATCCATATTTTACCAATGAAAGTGCCAGCTCAAACGGATCTGCGTTCAGCCATTCTCCGACAGCAAATGCCGCATCCGGATGCAGTTCTTTAAATTTTGCCACTGCTTCTTCTGCTGCCTTTTTCGGCACTTCATCATCAAATTCCACTCCGAGCGCAGCCCCAAAAGCATGATACTGACTCGCTATCTTATCTATCTGATAGAGTCTTCTAAGCTCTATGTATGGTATTTTTAACCTGTCATGAAAATCCTCTGCCGCAAAGCGCGCTTCCGGGTGCAGTACGAGATTAAAATTTGCCTCAGACATGGTCTGATACTCTGCGAAATCCTTACATCCTGATATCTCGTGTATCGTCTTTACACCGGCACCGTGGAGCAGATCATACAGCTCACAGTCATCCACCAGTGGTGAAAAATATCCGAGTAAGTTCACCACATTGCCCTTTTTCTTTGCAGGTTCAAGCAGTGAGTATATAGACTGTCTCACATGCACCATAGGCGGCTTTCTGCCCTCTCTGGTCAGCGCATACATATAGCACGGGCGCACCTTAACTCCTGCATACTCCTCGGCTTTATGGCAGACGCGCTCCATATCCGTTCCAAGCAGCGCATCCACACAGGTAATGCATATCATCACAACTGACGGCTTTTTCTTCAGCCCATCGCATATTTCCGCCACTGCCTTGGGGATCTTTTTCAGATGTCTTCCGGTAACGATATCCGTCTCATCCATAAGCAGATAGAAAAAACGATCCTCATATGCCGGCATGGAACTAAGCACCGAAGTATTCCGTCCGCAGCATCCCGGAGATACGATAAGCATGATGGAATCCGGAACAGCAAGCCCCGCACGCTTTACACCGAAACCTTCCGCTCCCGGTGAGTTAAATGCCAGCGTAGCAGGTGAGCTGTAGATCAGATGAGTATTGGAAATAAGCTGCTTTGGGATATTATCTTTTCCAAGCTCACTTAGCTTTTCTACCGTACAAAAATATGCTTCCTGTCTCATGCATTTTCCTCTTCTTTCCATAACAATCCGGCAAGATCAATGAAACATCTGCTGATATCTGATGTCGGATCTCCTTCGATCACTGTTTTTCCCTGCTCTTCCCAATGGATGATCTCATCACTTCTTGGCACTTCACCCACGATCGGCACACCGATCTTTTCTGCAAATGCCTGTACTTTTTCTTTCTCATTTTCCACGTTTCTGTGGTTTAACACTATTCCGAATACTCTCGCATAGCTTCGATCCTCAAAATTTCTTACCGCACTTGAGATATTGTTGGCAGCATAAAGAGCCATCTTCTCTCCTGATGTCACGATAAGCACCTTATCCGCATAGCCCTCACGGATCGGTGCCGCAAAACCGCCACACACTACATCGCCCAATACGTCATACAGGACAACATCCGGCTTGTAATGCTCAAATAATTCCATATCCTCAAGAAGCTGAAAGGTCGCAATAATTCCTCGTCCTGCACAGCCAAGTCCCGGTGTTGGTCCACCTGTCTCGATGCACAGTATCCCACCGTAGCCTTCCTTTGAGATCTGCGCCAGCTCATCCGGCTCCTCGTCCTCTTCCCTCATATAATTCATTACCGGACGAAGCGGCTCTCCACCAAGTAAATTGATCGTGGAATCCGCTTTCGGATCGCAGCCGATCTGAATGACGCGCTTTCCCATATTTGCAAAAGCTGCTGCGAGATTGGAAGTCACTGTTGATTTTCCGATACCGCCTTTTCCGTATATTGCTACCTTTAACATGCTATCCTCCTGTTTTTATACAAAAAAGAACCACTTTTCCGGCAATCTGTCAGAAAAATGGTTCTGTAAATCCTTATTTCGTAACTATTCCTGCTTGGATCATCCTTGCCGTCAGAGTTTTGTTCATTTATATTTATCTCGTATCTTTTTCATCAAATGCAATGCAGATGTATGAATCAGAAACTATCATCTGTTAATATATTAACAACTCCAACATTAGTTAGTCAACACGAACTCCCTGTGTCTCTATTATAATACATGCAACGCTTATCCGTCCTACTGTGTGGACTCTTTTAGTACCACCTCATACGGCAGAAGTGTGCGGTTTGGTGTCTCCTCGCCCTCTATCTGGTGCAGCAGGTTTTTGCACGCCCTCATTCCAAGCTCTCTTGCATCAAATGACAGTGATGTGATAGTCGGAACATTATTCTCAAGCACAGAGCTGTTATAAAACGATGCCACTTTTACCTGATCCGGCACCTTTATGTGCTTTTGCCTGAGCCGTCTCATAGCCTGCGCACATATGGAATCATCCATGCAAAGGATACAATCAGCGTCACTTCCCATGGCATCATCTACCGCCTTCTCGATAAACGCCTTTGTCTCAAGGTTCATGAATAAAAGAGACTCATTTATCTTTTGTCCGAACTGCGAATATGCATCCTCGACACCTGAAAGTCTCGTCTTATTTACCACGATATCGGCACTTCCACCGAGTATTGCTATCTTTTTCATGCCGCGCATGAGAAGGATCGAGGTAAGCTCGCGGCACGCATTCCTGTGATCGTGATCTACCTGTTTTACATCCTTATATTTTGATGATCCGGCTGTGACAAACGGTATTTTCTTTTCCTGTAAAAATGTCACCTGCGGATCTTCCACCATGGTACGAAGCAGTATAACTCCGTCAACCTTTCTGTTTTGAATGATACGCGTAAGTCCCGACATATCGCTTGCAGAGCCTATGCAGAGCAGTATGTCATATTCCATGACCGAAGCTATCTCCTGTATTCCCATTATAGCTTCCTGAAAGAAAGGCAGATCCACGAGCGCGTAATCCCCCGGCATGACCACACATATGTTAAAAGTCTTAGACTGTGCCAGACTCTTTGCGATCACGTTTGGCTTGTAATCATATTTGTCTATATAATCAAGAACTCTCTTTCTTGTTGCTTCACCTATTCTTCCCTTTCCGGATATGGCACGGCTTACTGTTGTCTTTGACACTCCGAGTGCTTCCGCCACATCTGAAATGGTAATATTATTGTTTCCCATTATTCCATCTCCTTTGTGCAACTCTTTTGCATTGTTGCGCAGATTATATTGTCGGATTATTTCCATATATTGTCAATAGTTATTGAGAAAATAAATTTTAAGAATTTATGAATAGTTTAAAAATGCGCGTATTTATTATAAATAAGCCCAAGTCAGCGATTGTTGTTTACATATGATATTTCCTAAAGTATATTATAGATATATATTTTTCATGTGCACAACTTTTCTTAGATTGCACATGAACTGATCTGACACTAATTTACTGGGAGGTATATACAAATGAAATTTGACAACATACTCTACGGAGTGGCATATTACGATGAATACATGCCATATGACCGCGTTGATACTGATTTTCAGATGCTTGAGGATGCAGGAATGAATGTTATCCGGATTGCTGAATCTACCTGGAGCACCTGGGAATCTCAGGAGGGTGTATTTGACTTTACACATCTGCACCGCATGCTCGACTGCGCAACAAAACATGGTCTTAAAGTAATCATTGGCACACCTACATACGCAGTTCCATCCTGGCTGGCGCGCAAATATCCAGAGATCATTGCCGTAACACACAATGGTCAGGAGCTTTACGGCCACCGTCAGAATATGGATATCACCAATCCTGACTATCTGCGCCACGCACAGATCATCATTGAAAAGCTTATGGAAGAGGTAATGCCATATGACTGTGTCATAGGTTTCCAGCTCGATAACGAGACAAAATCATATGATACCTGCACTAAATACGCGCAGACTAAATTCGTTGATTACCTTAAAGAGCATTTTCCTGATATAAAAGAATTTAATCACGAGTTCGGACTTGATTACTGGAGCAACCGCGTGGATAACTGGGAGGATTTTCCTGACATACGTGGAACAATAAACATGAGTCTCGATGCCGAATACAAGAAATTCCAGAGAAAACTTGTGACGGATTTTCTTGCCTGGCAGGCTGATATCGTAAAGAAATACAAGCGCGAGGATCAGTTTATCACACAGAACTTCGACTATGAATGGCACGATTATTCATTTGGTGTGCAGCCTGAGGTAAACCAGTACGATGCTGCAAAATGCATGGATATTGCCGGATGTGATATCTATCATCCATCACAGGGCAGTCTCACCGGACGCGAGACCACAGCCTGCGGTAATATTGCCCGCGGCATAAAAGGTGATAACTATCTTGTCCTTGAGACAGAGGCAGCCGGAAACCATCCGTGGCTTCCATTCCCGGGACAGCTCCGCCTGCAGGCATTCAGCCATATCGCAAACGGTGCAAATATGGTCGAGTACTGGCACTGGCACTCTATCCACAATGCTATCGAAAGCTACTGGAAGGGTGTACTCTCACACGATTTAAAGCCAAACCGACTCTACCGCGAGTGCAGTGTCATCGGAAATGAATTCAAAAAATACGGAAACCGTCTTGTAAACCTAAAAAAGACCAACAAATTCGCAGTGATAGCTGACAATGCTTCTCTCACAGGTCTAAACGAGTTTAAGCTCAACAACGAAAGTGACTCTAATTACAATACCGTATTCCGCTGGCTCTGTGATGCCTTATATCTTATGAATATAGAGTATGATGTGATCCCGGCTGATCCGGCACTTTTTGCTTCCTATGATAATATACTCGTACCGGCACTCTACAGCGCAACCGATGAAGTATTAAACGCTCTCGATGCTTTCGTACAGAATGGAGGTAATCTCGTTGCCACATTTAAGACAGCATTTTCCGATGAGCATTTAAAGATCCGCTCAGAGGTACAGCCATACATATTAAATAAGGCACTCGGCATCACCTATGATGAATTCACACTGCCTGTTGATGTCACAGTAACCTATGGCGGCAAAACTTCACAGGCACGCGACTGGATGGAAATGGTAGACTGCCGTACTGCCACACCTCTTGCCATGTATGAGCACAAGCACTGGGGTGTCCATGCAGCCATCACAGAAAACTCTTACGGAAAAGGAAAAGCCATGTATCTTGGCACACTTTTCGGTGAAGATACTTTAATAGAGGCTCTCAAGCATTTCTTCGGTGAGCAGGTTAATGAATTTGCCGCAGAATATCCTGTTGTCATAAAGCGCGGAGTAAATGCACTCGGTGAGAATATCATATTCCTCATGAATTACTCTGATGATACGCAGAGCATAACCTGTCAGACCGGAAGCTTTAAAAAGCTCTACGATGACAGTGCTGTGAATGAGTCGGATGTGATCACATTAGAGCCTTGGGATTTTGTCATACTATATAATTAAATAGCATATTTATAGATATGTAACTCCCGGCTTAAGCTGCTATCCTGTAATACAGAATTAAAATTTACACAAAAACTTTGTAATATAAGGTCTTAATTCTTAATTTTTTCATAAAATTTATTAAGTCTTTTGAATTGGTGTTGTTTGTAATATTTTTCGGTGCTATAATTTCAATCGAATTATTCTTAGAATAACAGACACAACAATTTTTTAACTTACATCAGGTGATTTTATGAAGAAACTAACCAAGAAATTGCTTGAGCTTTTTAACCGCTACAAACATGTGTGGATCTTATCGTATTTTATCATTTATCTGGCATGGTTCGGATATTTAGAGCGCACGGTAACTACACATTATCATCTTATACATCTTCCGATAGATGATTACATACCATTTTGCGAATACTTTGTTATTCCGTATATCATGTGGTTTGGATATGTAGCCTGGGGAATAGCTTTCACAGCATTACACGACAAAAAAGAATTTTACAGATTGTGTGCATTCCTGTATACAGGAATGACGGTGTTCCTCGTCATCTCGACGATATATCCGAACGGTCACAATCTAAGACCGTACTATTTCAGTCACCACAATATGTTTACGGCACTTTGTGAGTGGCTTTACTCAACGGATACACCGACCAATCTGTTTCCGAGTATACATGTGTATAATTCACTCGGTATACATTTCGCAGTCATGCACAGTGATTATTTCAAGGATAAAAAAACAGTCCAGCGCGGATCACTTGTACTGTGTATCGCGATCATACTGTCAACCATGTTCATCAAACAGCATTCCGTATTTGATGTTTCAACAGCATTTATGCTTGCTTTCGTGATGTATAATGTGGTCTATGTAAAGAACTGGATGAAGCTTCCTCAGAAAAACGGCAGCTTCGAGCACAGAAAAGTTCGTGTATAAATATACTTAAAGGCAAAAAACACCGGATAAACCAATTATGGCGCATCCGGTGTTTTTTGCATATTATGTTCACTTTATTATATGCTATATTTTATATTTCTTTATCTTATGTTCACTTCATGTATTACGTCTCTATCCTTACATTTGTCCAGGCAAGGATGTCGCTGTATACCTTTTCTTTTCCTATCTCATTTAAAATCTCATGGCGGTAGCCGTCATAAAGCTTGTATGTAACATCCAGATTTCCGGATGCCTTTACCATGTCATATACCTTTTTTACGCCCTCACCGAGATCTCCTACCGGATCATCCGAACCCGATATGATAAAAAGAGGGAGCTTTTTAGGTATCTTGTTTACATTCTCCTGCCGGCAGTCATACTGTACTGTCTCCATCAGCCCTTTATAGCCGCTGACTGTAAATTTAAATGTGCAAAGCGGATTGGCATAATACCATTTGACGATCTCCTCATCTCTTGTAAGCCAGCTATTCGCAGAATTTTTCCCTGTCATGTCAAATTTCTTATATGGCTTTCCAAAAGAAAGTGTCTCTACCATGCGGCTGACATAGTGCCATCCCCTTACTTTCCCTAAGAAACCTACTACTTTAAGCCCGAGTGATGTGGTCTTTTCCGGCACATACCCTGTACCGCAGATAATAGCACCTCTTAAATCATCACCGTGGATCGTCAGATACTTTCTAAGCAGATACGAACCCATGCTGTGAGCAAACATAAAGTACGGAACTCCTGCATTTTCGCCCTGTACGAGCGTGCGCAGCCTGTGCATGTCCTCCACAAGCGTATCACTCTGCCCATCATCGGTAAAATATCCCAGATCCTTCTGTGACACAACCGACTGACCGTGTCCAAGATGATCATGTCCTACTACCATATAGCCATTATCTGTCATAAACCCGGCAAACTTCTCATATCTTTCGATAAACTCGATCATTCCGTGGGTGATCTGAAGTATCGCCTTGTACTTACCATCCTCCGGCAGCCACTTTACTGCATGTATCTGCGTCCTGCCATCTGCCGATGCGAAATTAAAATCCTTCTTCTGCATATATTTCCCCCTGTATATACCTGTTATACTCTTGTGCGCTCCTTTGAATACTCGAGTATCTTGTCGAGTGTACCTCTGATCTCAGACGAATTGCCGCGCTGTGTGGATATTTCCGTCATCACATCCTCGATCTGCAGTTTGTTTCGATCCTCACACTTTATGATCTCATCCTGTGCATTTCTGATAGCAACTATCTGCTGTCGGCAGGACTCTATCATATCAACGGATATCTCGTCACACTGTGAAAATACATGGTTAAGCTCAACTCCCTGCTTCATGAGGTTGTTTGTCGCAACGTTATTGTCCTTTAACAGATTGACCAGATATGCCACCTGCTCATGCAGTCTGACGATCTCCTCCTCTGCTGCCGAAAGCTCCTCCTTCATTGCATCTATCGCGCCATCATATACCACAGAGGCTGTCCTTATGCTCTCAGCCGCCTCAACAAAACGCTTGCCGCTGTCTCCCATCATTCCTGCTTCTATGGCTGCATTTAAAGCCAAAACACTCATCTGCTTATTCTGATCCTCCATCTGTCCGGTGATGTCCGAACAGCGTTTAAGGCTGTCCTTAATCTTGTCCGGCACCTCTGAAAGATACTTCGATGGTGTAGTAAAATGCTTGTTATTTTCCACCAATGCACAGGTGTCCTCGTGCTGTTTAGCTATCGCCCTTGCCGCATTTTCAAGATTTTCGAGGTTTGCAGCGGCAGTTTTTACGCACTCCGTAAAGCTCTCGTTAAGAGAAGCTATGCCATCTATATTGTCCTTTGAAAACTCGCTTATCCTCTTAGCGTTATCCTCAAGCTGTTTTAAAGATGAGATCTCAAGCTGTCTCGAATTCTCCATCTCCTCATAGTCAGCCTGTATCATATCAGCCTTGCTGCTTATGTTTTCAAAAAAATCTCTGTCATTTGCCAGTTGTTCCTTCATGTACGCTATTTCTTCAGCGGATACTCTGTTTTTGTTCCCGAACACTAATTTATTCTCCTTTAAAATATGCCTATATTTATATTCTATCACTTGTAATATTGGATTTCAAACTGAAGAGACTCATTTTCTCTAAATCTGTTGATTTTAGGTGAATATACTATTGAAAGAACAATATCATTGAATCTGCCACGCTTTGCATTCTCCAAAGACTGCTCCCCGAACTGCTGTCTGATATATTCAAAAAAATCTTCTATATCCCCAAAATATATGGCAGATACCGGTGTTCCGTGGGCTGAGATCATAGACAGCCTGAGAACATTGTTATTTTTGCCGACCACCCACATACGGCTGATGCGCAGATTTCTGTCCGCAAATACAGGGCGCGGGTTGTCCTTTCCAAATGGGGCAAGCACCGAAAGTTCCTCCACCAGTCCCATAGATGCATAATCCACAGGCATAGGCACATCAATATGTATCTTCGGTACAAGCTGCTCATCTGTCAAAGCTGCACACTCATTTATCCTTTTCCTGAAAAGCATCACATTTTCCTGCGGCAGTGAAAGTCCTGCCGCCATAGGATGTCCACCAAACTTTGTAAAAAGCTCCTTGCATTTACACATTTCCTCATACATCGAGTATTCCTCTATAGATCTTCCCGAGCCTTTTACTCCATCCTCACTCTGCGTCAGTATAAATGTCGGTTTATTGTATTTTTCCCTGATGCGTCCTGCGATAATGCCCGCGATACTCTCATGCACATCTTCCAGATAAATGACTATGACTCTGTCATTTTCATAGTTCTCGTTCTCATATATATCAACCGCCTGCTCGACTCCCTGACGGGTAAGCTCTTTTCGCTCGTCATTTAATTCGACAAGCTCTCCGGCTATCGTCATCGCACGGCTTTCATCCGTACACAAAAAAAGCTCCAACGCTCTCTTTGCGGTATCAAGACGCCCTGTAGCATTGACGCACGGCCCGAGCACGAAGCCAAAATGATAGGCTTCGACATTTTCAGGTTCTATATTACAACTTTCTATAAGGGCTTTCATGCCGATATTTGTCGTGTGATGTATACGTTTTAAGCCTTCCTTTACAAGAATACGGTTTTCCCCGGTAAGCGGCATAACATCCCCGACCGTGGCAAATGCAACATTTTCTAAAAGTCCAAGAGCCTCTGCCTCATCTATTCCACATTTTCTATACAAAAGTATGACCGTTTTCCATGCAACAGCCGCTCCGCAAAGCTCCTTGTAAGGATATGCGCACTCTTTCTGATGCGGATTTACTATCGCATCTGCAATACTGTATATGTACTCTTTTTTTCCATTTTTCTCAGTAAAGGGCACTGCATGATGGTCTGTGACAAGCACGGTCATGCCAAGCTCCTTTGCGTGGGCTATCTCATCAATGGCGGCAATTCCGTTGTCACAGGTGATGACTGTGTCAATGCCATCCGCATATGCCTTGTCTATAAGGTGCACATTAAGACCATAGCCGTCCTTTATACGGTCAGGTATCATATAATCCACATTCGCTCCCACTCTTTTGAGGGCTACCATAAGTATGTAAGTGGACATGACACCGTCTATATCGTAATCTCCGATTATCCTGATCTTTGCACCTTTATTTATCCGCTCAGTCAGGATATCCACAAGAAGCTGTCCGTCTTTTAAATATTTCGGATCAGCGATATCAGACAGCGTGCCGTTCAGATACATATTGATCGCATCTTCGCCTACAACATCCCTGTTTCTTATGATGCGTGCCGTCACCTGATCTATCCCAAAACGTGCTCCGATCGCTGTAAAATCAGCCTTCTTGGCACTAACCATCCACTTTGCCATAGTCCACCTCATAAAGAGTCAGGCCACATGCCGATGCCGTGTAGCCCGCTCTGCTTCTGTCTTTTGAGTCTAATATATCAGCCATCTCATCGGGATTACGTCTTCCGTCACCAATCTCGATGAGTGTACCTGTTATTATCCTTATCATATTCTGTAAAAATCCATTGCCTTTATATGTGATCACTATATCGGCAGCTTTCTTTTCTATATCTATAGAATAAATCGTCCTTACAGTGGACTTTTTCATCTTCCGGTTGCCGCAGAATGCCTTAAAATCATGCTCTCCGATGAGATAATCTGCCGCCTTTTTCATGTGGTCGATATCAAGCGGCACCTTGTAATCATACACATACCTGCGCCTGAACACATCCGGCACTATACCTGTGTGTATGGTATACACATATGTCTTTGACACCGCATTGTACCTCGCATGAAACCGCTCCGGCACCTCCTCTATGGATGTCACCGCAATATCAGACGGCAGATGCTCATTGAGCCACGTAAATATCTCCTCCTTCGAGAAATGCTCCGGCATATGAAAATTTGCCTTCTGCCCTGTCGCATGCACTCCTGCATCTGTGCGTCCTGAGCCTATTACCTCTATACTTTTTCCTGCCAGTGTCGAGAGAACATACTGCAGTTTTCCCTGTATGGTGTCTTCTGTGGACTTCTGCACCTGCCAGCCTTTGTAGCGGGTGCCGTCATATGCCACGTTTATCATGTAATTTTTCATGTTTGTTTCCTTCTTTGTATTTTTGTGCTTCCCACCTGTGTGTTAATTGGAAGCCGCTTGGGTGAATGCCGCTGTGTGTGTATGCAGGGGCATTCACCCAAGCGGCTTCACCACCATACACAGGTGGGAAGCATTAGGTATTGTCAGTACAGTTCCGCGATACGCGTCACCGCAACATAGATATTTGAAATCTCATACCATGTATTATAGTCTACCACGCCTGTTACGGGAAGTCCAAAAACAGATTGAAAAACTTCAACCGCTTCCTGCGTCTTTGGTCCATATGTGCCATCAGGCACTATCGTAGGAATTGCAGGGTAAGACCTCGAGATACGCGCAAGCTGCCTTTGCATCTGGTATACTTTCTGACCGCTTGAGCCGACTCCCAGATCATATCCCGGCCAGGATGCAGGAATACCGGAGATTGCTTCGGCTGTGTTTATATACATATTGCTGCCATAAAAATACCTGAGGATCTCGATCGCGCTATAGCCCTGATCCCCAAGGTTTTTAGAACCCCATTGCGTCATCCAGCTTGGACAGGACACTCTCTGACCATCACAATACTGTGTGAGAATAGGCTGGACAACATTTGGTCTCGACAGATAGTTTTCAAACAGCTCATTTACTATCTGGGATATATTGCTGTAAATATTTCTTCCATAGATAAATTTGTGGTCATATGCGGTTGATGAGGTAATATTGAAGTTGTAACCTTTGCCACGATACCACTCAGTAAAAATTCTATTCATGGTAAAAGACATTATCGCAAGCACATTTGCCCTTATCGTGGCATCAGGCCAGGTCGCATATATTTCACTTGAGGCAACATTCTTGATGTAATCCCTGTATCGGATATAATAATTCGACGCTGTAGAGTCGGTCGGTGCTCCATCATGTACTATAACATACTCTGGGATAACTACACGGCTAAGTACGATCTCACCGGTTTCTTCTATTGTTTTTACCTCGGACTCCGGTATCTTTGCCGGGTAATCCCCATACAGCGTATGTGCCGGAATGACAATATTGTCTATCGTGTTTCCGGGCGCATCCAGTGCCTCCATCTCTATTTCCTGTATCGAAACCTGATCCGGCAGCACTTCAATGCCTGATACAGTAATATTTCTGTATCCCTCTGCCGAAACGGTGACAGTTACCTCTGAATATGGCTGTGACTCATTTGGTGACATGGAGTACTCAAGAGGTGGTGTGGACACATCCACAGTATCTATGCGTCCTGAGTCATCCGTTGATGCCTCTTCTATCTGCCCCTCGGGATCACCTGAATAGCTTACCGAAACTCTTGCGTCCGGCACAGGGCCATTTGAATTTTTCTGCCTTACACGTATCTGAAGCTGTCCTTCGTCCACGGACTCCTGTTGTAAAATGTGCAGATTTTTCATATATTTTTACCTATATAACCATACTATTTTTATATCATATGCACAGTCATAGTGGAAAAATACCATTATAAATATTATTTTACAATTATAGTATTAAAAAACGACAGCACGCTCTTGCACTGTCGTAAGAAAAACTATTCATTTATATAGTCCAATGCCATATTCTCTTCTACTCGTTCTAATATCAAATCTATCCCCCTAATACTTGTCACTTTATATTTTTTATCCAATAACTCTTTTAGTTCGTCCTGCTGTTCATTGGTCAATTTTAATGACTGCACAAACGTTATCAAAGCACTGTCCGCTACACTTTTGCTTATATAATCTTTTTGCACACATAAGCTGTCTATAAGCAATGACATGCTTGAAAATGTATCTCTTCCATAAGATGTAAAAGAGATTTGCTGAAGCATTGTAAACACCTCTATTTTATCAAAATCAAGATTTAGATCAGATGTATATAAATCCCTGATATAGTCATTGCAAT
>CAVABC010000044.1:0-24427 GCA_963586665.1 Acutalibacteraceae bacterium | reverse complement strand
ATCGAATTTATATAATGCGAGGCGATTTTATGTTATTAATGTGTAAAAACGTACCTGTTTACGATATTGATAATGAAAAAATTTTAAATACAAGTCTGTTGCCGGGACTTATGCAGCAAAAAGGCTCAAACAATCATACTTTTACAAAATGGATGAAGTACCGATATTCGTCTGGTACAAATACGATGGCGCGCAAATTAAAGGGCATAACATTTGGACAGGGAGCGCGTATGCGCATTAATCGTGAAACCAGAGCATTAAGTTTTAGCGACTGTTATTGGATAAAAGCCGAGGATGATCCTATACGATTTGAGGAGATAAGTCCATATTATAAACCGTTCTGGGATGGAAGTGAGGCATTTGCCGGACAGGCAGCTCCGACACTTTATGTGGGAGGTGCGCTGTCAAAGGAGTGGAAACAGGATGGAAAGCTGTATAAATATGGCGATATTTCTGTGGAACTGCAATGTATTGAGCTTTGCAGGAAATGTGGTATTTCCGTAGAAAAAGCGGATGAGACAGATGGTGGGATAGTAATTTATAATATCACATCACCAGAGCTGATGCTTGAGCA
Source organism: Acutalibacteraceae bacterium (assembly GCA_963586665.1). GTDB lineage: Bacteria > Bacillota > Clostridia > Lachnospirales > Lachnospiraceae > Roseburia. The sequence goes on along the minus strand of CAVABC010000044.1, from coordinate 23,853 downwards.
GGCTGATCAGTCAGGAAGACTAGACCCGGATGATTTTGACGAGCAGACGATCATTGATCTGTTTGGAAAAGCAGGAGCGCAGATGCTTATCATAGATGCGGTAATCGGAAACGGAGATCGGCATGCAGGTAATTTTGGCTGGCTTAGAAATGCGGATACCGGAGAGTATGTGAGTATGGCTCCGTTATATGATTTCGATCATGCGCTGGACAGCACATTGGAGTCAGACCGACTTTTGACGGATGCGGTTAAATTCTGTATGCCGTATAAGGATGAGATCAGGCGCATTGCAAGTGTAGCCGCAGAAGTGGAAAATGAGGTGTTTAGGAAAAGGGCGCAGAGTATTTTGCGGTTGATTGAGTAGAATATTATGAAACAGCGACTAATCTAAAGTTTCATTTTAGATTAGTCGTGAGAAAGGCTTTGAAATCACAAAACATATCCAGATCAGTATTATTGTAAAACACCATGACAACGGAAATGCCGCGTACAAAACCGAAAGTGATGTATGCATACTAAATACCGTACAGATCCACACAATACGGAATGCACAGGTTCCGATTATGGTGCTTGCCGCAGGAAGTACGGAATGACCGCAGCCTCTCAATACCCCTGCCGGGATTTCGTAGAAACAGCATATCGGTTCAAACAACAATATGCACATGATACGGACAACTGCATTTTCCATGACAAGCTGCTCCGTTGTAAAAAGTCCACAGAAAAAGCCACGAAATATGATTATAGGTGCGATCATCACAATGCTTGTCAGGGTTGAAAAAATCAGACAAAGCATAAGGATTTTTTTACAGCGGGCGATCTTTCCGGCTGAGTAATTCTGGCTGGCAAAGGTCGTTGCCGTTTGTCCGAAGGCTGTTATGCCGTAATAGGCAAAATATTCAAAATTCATGGCGATCGTGCTTCCGGAGATGGCAAAAGCTCCGAAGCTGTTGACGGATGCCTGGACAAAAATATTTGCAAAGCAGAATACTGCGCCCTGCAAGGCGGCTGGGATGCCGATCGAGAGGATTTTCCGGATATATTTTGGGTGTATATTAGAGAGGAATAGTGTAAGGTTTCTAGTTCTAGGATTTAATCCTGATATAGAACTTTTGAAAAATTCCTTATTATTTTTTACATCAGTATGTTCAAAATTTAAAGAGGTGTCTATACTATAACATTCTGGATTGTGTCGTGGAAATGTGTAATTAACTATATAATACAGCACAATACCGGCCGAAACCATGGTTGAAATATCAGTAGCTATCGCCACTCCTGCCACACCGAGTCTGAATACGATCACAAAAAGCAGGTTTAACAGCACATTGGTTATACCTGAGATCACAAGCGCAAAAAACGGAAAACGGCTGTTTCCCTGCGCCCGTAAGATTGCTGCTCCAAAATCATACAGCAGTAAAAAAGGATATCCGAGCAGATAGATGCGAAGATATATCTGTGCGGCAGACATGATATTGGCAGGAGTCTGGATCAGTTTAAGCAGAGGCAGTGTAACAGCCTGTCCTAAAATCGCAAATGCAACACCAAAAATGAAAGCGAACGCAAAAGAAGTTTGAAAAATTGAAATAATATCGTTTGATTTATTTGCCCTGCACATCAATAATTGATCCTGTGGGGCAATTTTGATTTGTCCTATTTTATTGGCTACGAGTATGTTTACACCAATCGAAAGTCCTGACGATAATGTGACGATAAGAGCAATTATTTCACCGTTAGTTCCCACCGCGGCAAGTGCATACGGATCTCCGAAAAAGCCAACGATTGAGGTGTCGGCAGCGTTGAACAATTGCTGCAGGATACTGCTCAAAGCGATTGGCAGAGTAAATAAAAGCAGCCTTGAGGTTAGTGGTTCGTTTAGCATATCTATATTTTTGCTATAAGCTTTTATTTTCATGAAGTTACTCCTCTTGTATTGTTTATAAATTCATATGTAGATTGACATATTTTACGTGCTTTATTAAATGTTTTTCATAAGCATTGTGATATGGCAATCTCACTTGAACTATTATAAGTCTTGCTTTAGAATAAGAAAAACGAATGATATAGATACTATATATCGAAAAAAGGAATGTAAACACTATGGACAATAACTTGCTAAAATACATTGCTTTTGTGGAAACGGTTGAGCTTGGAAGTTTTACAAAAGCGGCACAAAAGCTAAATTATGCGCAGTCATCTGTCAGCAAAATGATCGCGGATCTGGAAAAAGAGTGGGGCGTGATACTGCTTGAGAGAAGCCGTGCAGGGATATGCCTGACCTCATCGGGAGAACAGATATTGCCGTATGTCAGGAACATAATAAATGATTACCGCAAGCTGGACGATTTTGTAAATCAGATGAATGGGATAGAAACCGGAATGGTGCGGATCGGAACATTTTCAAGTGTGGCAATAAACTGGCTGCCGGATATTTTTGCGGAATTTCAAAAGGACTATCCGGGGATAGAGTACGAGCTGCTTTTAGGAGATTATCACGAGGTGGAAAGATGGATCGCAGAGGGGCGCGTGGACTGCGGATTTCTGCGAAAGCCATCAGATACATCACTTGATGTCATTGAACTTAAAAGTGACGAGTACAAGGTGGTGCTGCCTGTAGGACATCCACTCGCCAGGAAGAAAAAAATCAGGATAGAGCAGTTGAATGATCAGCCGTTTTTACTGCTCGAGCATGGCGGAAAAACTGAGGTTTCCGATATACTTGAACAGAGCAACGTCCACCCGGATATCCGATTTACTACATGGGAGGACTTTGCTATAATGTCTATGGTAGAAAAAGGGCTTGGGATCGGGATACTGCCGGATATGATCTTAAAACGCATACCTTATCAGCTTGAGATCAGACCACTGGCAAAACCTTATTATCGCAAAATATGTCTGGCGATAAAGAATAAGGAGCAGCTTACTCCGGCAACGAGGAAATTCATGGAGTATCTGCGAGCCTGAATAAAATTGTAAACTGGTGTAGTAAGGTAACAATTTATAATCTGAATTACTTAAGAAAGAGGAAAATCGAGTGAACAACACAGAAAACATCATCATCAGAAAATACGAGCAAAAGGATCTTTCAGATCTCATCCGCATCTGGAATCAGGTTGTGGAGGACGGAGTAGCATTTCCACAGGAAGAAAATCTGACAGACAAAAGCGGTGCTGAATTTTTTGCACAGCAGACCTACACGGCTGTTGCGGAGGATAAAGAAAGCGGAAAGATCTATGGACTATACATATTACACCCAAACAATGTAGGACGTTGCGGACACATCTGCAATGCCAGCTATGCGGTTGACAGGGAGGCAAGAGGACTTCATATCGGAGAAAAACTTGTAAAGGATTGTCTCGTTCAGGGAAAAGAGCATGGATTTGGAGTATTGCAGTTTAATGCGGTAGTTGCATCAAACGTACACGCGCGCCATCTCTATGAGAGACTTGGATTTATACAGCTTGGTACGATACCGGGCGGTTTCCGTATGAAAGATGGAACATATGAGGATATTTGTCCGTATTATCATGTGTTGTAAAAGGAGAATTCATGGATTTACGTGTATTGCGCTATTTTTTGATGGTTGCAAAGGAGCAGAGCTTTACCAAGGCAGCCAAGCAGCTTAATATCACACAGCCTACACTCTCAAGACAGCTTGCAGCTTTAGAGGAAGAACTTGGCACAAAGCTTTTTAACAGAGGCGGACACAGTATCACTTTGACTGGCGATGGACTGCTTTTGAAGCGACGCGCGCTGGAGCTTGTTGATCTCGAGGAAAAGATCATAAGTGAATTTAAGGGAGATACGGAGTCTGTTGAGGGCAGGATCACAATAGGCTGTGGTGAGTTTATGGCGGTGGAGACACTTGCAGATATCTGCAAAAGTTATAAGGAGAAATATCCGCTTGTCACATTTGCCATTCATACTGGAACCGCGGATAATATTTCAGATATGATGAGCCGTGGACTTGTGGATGTTGGACTTTTTCTTGAGCCGGTCAGCACGGAGGGGCTTGATTATATCAGATTGCAGGGGTGTGATCACTGGGTAGTGGGAATGAAACCAGATGATCCGCTGGCAGAAAAGGAAGTTATCACTAAGGAAGATTTGCTGGAACTTCCGCTTATACTGCCGGAGCGTCCTAATATACAGAGTGAGCTTGCAAACTGGTTTGGTAAAGACTTTGGAAAGCTAAATATTGCATTTACGAGCAATCTCGGAACAAATGCGGGAGTTATGGCGATGAATGGGCTGGGATATCCGGTATCGGTCGAAGGTGCGGGACGATACTGGCGCAAGGATCTGATCGTACAAAAGAGGCTTTATCCGGAAATAGAGACAAGTACGGTCATTGCATGGAGACGGAATATACCATATTCGCCAGCGGTTAGGAAGTTTATTGAACTGATCCAAAATAGCAGGGATTGATCGCTGTAAACGACATTGCTGTAATTTTGTTGCACTAATATATATTAGGTGTACTAAGTTACAGTTTTAACATGAAATATAAAAAGATAAATCAAAACGGAGGAGAAAAAAATATGCTTCACCACATTATTGTAAAATGGAAAGACAATGTTGAGAAACAGGAAACATCACAAAAGGTACGCGCATTATACGAGAGCGCGGTTGAAATACCGGGTATACACGATGTGATAATAAAGGACAATGTCATCACCCGCCCAAACAGGTATGATCTTATGATCGCACTGGATATGGACGAGGATGCACTGGTGACATGGGATAACAGTGAACTGCACCTGAAATGGAAATCAGAGTATGGCAGTTTGATAGAAAGTAAATGCATATTTGACTGTGAATAATAAAATTAATGCAGCTATGTAGATTAAAAATCCATATAGCTGCATTTTTTGACTATAATATTGACATAAACCACTCAACAGTCTTTGGATCATAGTGTGAGAAGAACAGGCTTTCTCCACCATCGAGGCTTTCAATCTGTGCCATTTCCTCAGCAGTAAGTGTGAAATCGAAAAGGTCGAAATTCTGCTGCATACGGTCTTTGTGAACAGATTTTGGAATGATTACGACATCGCTCTGGAGCAGGAAACGGAGAGCTGTCTGTGCGCAGTTTTTTGAGTGACTCTTCGATAGAAGCTTTTGCTTTCTCATAGCCTGCGTTTGTTATCCATACCTTTGTTGTCAGGAAAAATTCCTCACGTGGCAGACCACACTCTGCGAGCGCATCGCCCACACCGCTCTCGTTGTAGTAAGCCTGAGCTGTATCTATGCTTCTGTATCCCACATCTATTGCGTCGAGAACACATCTTTTTGTATCTTCTGCCGGAGTCTGATAAACTCCATAGACGAGTTTTGGCATTTTAATTCCTGCTGCTTACAGGTATTACTTTACATCGCAGGAAGGCAGATGTACACTATCAATATAGAAAATTAGTTTTCACAATATGAAAAGTGATTTATGGAAAGCGATAGAGGAGAGAAAATGTATGAGTGAAGTTATAAATCTGGAAGAATTAAAACAGTTTGTCGCATTTGAAAAATTGGGAACTCTGTCAAAGGTGGCAGAGGAATTTCATATATCAACACCATCTATCACACGTTCCATGAAAAATATAGAAGAAGCCATGGGAGTAGAGCTTTTTAATCGTAGTAAAAATCGCATAGAACTGAATGAAACAGGAAAAATAGCGGTAGGTTATGCTGCAAAATTACTACAAGAAGCTGACAATATGGTTTCACAGGTGCGCGCTTTTGACCAGCGCAGAAGAACGATTGTAGTAAACTCAAGCGCACCGGCTCCGCTATGGGAACTTATGAAGATACTAAGTGCAAAGCATCCCGGAAAGACGATATCATCATCAATCTCACAAAATGATGATGTACTACAGGCATTACAGCAGAAGAAATGTGATATTGCAATTTTGCCGTTTGCAGCAGACATTAGTGGATACAACGTGAAGCAGTTTATGAAAGAAAAACTGTATGTGCTTGTTGGTAAAGAACATGAACTGGCAAAGCATGAAAGCCTCCGTTGGGAGGACATAAACGGATTTAATTTTTTACTGCGTACAGAGCTTGGATTTTGGGATGTGTTGTGCAGAAGCAGGATGCCTGCATCTAAATTTCTAATACAGTCGGATACGGAAGTTTTTGATGAAGTTGTGAGGGCATCTACGCTGCCTTGCTTTATAACGGATTATATTTCGAGCGATACTTATCCGGGCAGGGTAAAAGTACCGATTGATGAAAAGGATGCGGATGTAACATTTTATCTGTTGGAAAAGAATTTCTGAAAGATTGGGAAATAAAAAGAGCTGCGAAAAAATCACAGCTCATTACGAGTTAAAAGATATCTGGCTACCGTCGCCTCTGTAGCATCTCTTTTGACCCGAAGGTGTGTGGTTGCAACGAAATTTACCACCTCAGATATCATTGTTAATGTATACATATTTTAGCAGAATTGGCATTGTACGTAAAGCTAAAATAGAATGCTTAAAAGGCATAAAACTACATACAATATAAGTATTAGACATAATGCAACACGCGGCAATATAATAAACGTGTAGGGTAGAAATTAATCTATCCCGCACGTTTTATTTTTAATAAAAATTCAGGAGGTATCATTATGTCAAAGAGACTTGTAGCATATTTCAGTGCCAGCGGCACTACCAAAAAGACAGCAGAGATGCTTGCGGAGGCAGGACAGTGTGACCTTTACGAGATAGCACCGAAAGTGCCATACACGAAGGCTGACCTTAACTGGATGGACAAAAAAGCAAGAAGTACAGTCGAGATGAACGACAAGAAATTCAGACCGGAGCTTGGAGGAGAGGATATCGACATATCAGCTTATGACGAAATTCTTATCGGCTTTCCTATCTGGTGGTACGTTGCACCGACTATCATAAATACATTTTTGGAGAAACATGATTTTTCCGGCAAAAAGATAATATTGTTTGCCACATCAGGCGGCAGCGGTTTCGGCAATACTGTAAAAGAGCTTGAGCCGTCAGCACCGGGAGCACAGATCGTAGAAGGAAAATTACTCAACAGAATGAGCAAGCAGGAAATTACAGAATGGGTTAAATCATTATAAGAAAAGGAGTACACAAAAATGGCAAAGATAACACAGACAGCAGGAAGAAACGCACTTGGAGAGTTCGCTCCACAGTTCGCACATTTTAATGATGATGTTCTTTTCGGAGAGAACTGGAACAATCAGGACATAGATGTAAAAACAAGAAGCATAATAACAGTAGTTGCACTTATGGCTCAGGGAATAACAGATTCTTCTTTGAAATTCCATTTACAGAACGCAAAAGATCACGGTGTGACACAGAAAGAGATCGCAGCGATCATCACACATGTTGCTTTTTATGCAGGCTGGCCAAAGGGTTGGGCAGTATTTAATCTGGCAAAAGAGGTATGGAATGTAAATGAGGGAGATCTGCCATACGAGGATGAGGCAATGAGAGCGCATGCAAAGGAAATGGTATTCCCTATCGGTGCTCCAAATGACGGATTTGCACAGTATTTCTCAGGAAAAAGCTTCCTTGCACCTGTCTCAACAAGTCAGGTAGGCATTTTCAACGTTACATTCGAGCCGGGCTGCCGCAATAACTGGCACATCCACCATGCAAAGAGCGGTGGTGGACAGATACTCGTATGCGTTGCCGGACGCGGATATTATCAGGAAGAGGGCAAAGAAGCTATCGAGATGAAACCGGGCGATTGCATCAATATTCCGGCAGAGGTAAAACACTGGCATGGAGCAGCTCCTGATAGCTGGTTCTCACATCTTGCAGTGGAAGTGCCGGGCGAGGAGACATCAAACGAGTGGTGCGAGCCTGTATCTGATGCGGATTATGGTAAGCTGAAGTAGGAGGCAAATATGCAATACACAAAACTTGGCAATACTGATATTGAGGTTTCAAAGCTCTGCATCTGCCATGTATGGTTATCAGTTTTACAATATGCAGCTTGCAGCAAAAGAGCATGGATTTACACCGTTTAGCACGATGGAAAATCATTACAATCTGCTCTATCGTGAGGACGAGCGCGAGCTTATACCGATCTGTAAACAGATGGGAGTTTCACTCATGCCATACAGCCCGCTTGCAGCAGGACATCTGACCAGACCACAGTGGAGAACCGATTCGCTTCGCAGCAAAACAGACCGCGTAGCCATGGGCAAATATGACAAAATGGAAGAATACGATATGCAGATAGTTTCGCGTGTCCATGAACTTTCAGAAAAATATAACTGCAAAATGTCACAGATCGCGATTGCATGGCAGTGGGCAAAAGGTGTTGCATCCCCTATCATCGGTGCGACAAAAGCCGCATATCATATTATGAGTGGAGGTTTTATGTACTTTGAATATGGTGAAAAAGAAATATCATATATTTCTAATAAAGATAAAAAATTGGCAGAGGTGATCGAGCAGATCGGCATGATACAAAGAGAGGTAGATACGGATTTGTTTTCATCTGTAGTCCATCATATCATTGGACAGCAGATTTCCACAAAGGCGCAGGCAACGATCTGGAAACGTATGCAGGACGCCTTGGGGAAAGTAAATGCCGAAACGATTCTTTCTACTGAGCCGGATAAATTACAGTCACTTGGATTGTCTTTCAGGAAAGTGGAGTATATCACGGATTTTGCCCGAAAAGTTCATGATGGCACATTCAATCTGGACGAGATTTGGCAGATGTCGGATGAGGATGCGATAAAAGCCTTAAGCAGCCTTAAGGGTATTGGTGTATGGACTGCCGAAATGATCCTGTTGTTTTGCATGCAGCGTCCTGATATTTTCAGTTATGATGATCTTGCAATCCAGCGTGGGCTTCGAATGGTGTATCATCACCGCAGGATCGACCGCAAGCTGTTCGAGAAATATCGTCGGAGATTTAGTCCGTATTGCAGTGTGGCAAGCCTTTATCTGTGGGCTGTTTCAGGAGGAGCTATTGCCGGGATGAAGGATTATAAGCTTAAAAATAAGTAAATTATCGTTATGGAATGTTGACATTAATGCATTTTTTGTTATAATAGCGGTTGTCGGACGGCGCAGTGGATGTGCCTTGCAAGGTGTTCCGGTAACTACCGGAATTCCCGGACGGACATGAATAACGTGAGCCAGATAAGACAGAGAAGTCTTATCTGGCTTATTTTTTTGGGAGGAGACAAATGGATTTATTAAAAGATAACCTGAAAAAACTGTATCTGCGTTTTTTGATCCCATCACTTGGAAGTGCGATGGTAATGTCGATTTATACATTGACGGATGCTATCGTTATAGGAAAAGGTGTAGGACCGGATGCGCTTGCAGCACTTAGTATTACAACACCACTCCTGTGTATCCTGATGTCGATGGGGATTCTGTTTGGTGTAGGTGGATCTGTACAAATGAGCGTTCACAGGGGAACCGGAAATTATCAGAAGGCAGACCGCTTTTTTACGTTATCATTTACTACATTGGCGGTAATTGCAATACTTCTTTGGATAATTTATGGATTTGGGATTTCAACGCTGCTTAGACTCATGGGAGCAAATGATGTTCTCTATCCGCATGCACTGGCATATATGAGATATATCAATGCATTTCTTCCGGTTGCTGTATTTTCAAATTATATAGCGATATTTGTAAGGGCAGATGAAGATCCAAACCGTGCAATGGCAGGTGTTATGCTTGGTGGAGTAGTAAATATAGTATTGGATATCGTATTTGTTTTTCCAATGCATATGGGAATGGGTGGAGCAGCATTTGCATCAGCTATAGGTATGGTAATACAGGTGTTAGTAGGAATTACACATTTTTTCAACAGGAAAAATCAACTGAAATTCATCAGACCAAAACACATTACAGAGAGTGTGGTACAGATCATAGGAAATGGAATTCCGAGTTTTTTTAATGAGTTTGCCAATGGCTTTATAGTATTGCTTTTTAACATACAGATTTTGAAATACTGTGGGGAGGCAACTCTGTCAGTATATAGTGTGATCTCTAACTGTGTAATCCTTTTTAACTCGCTTTTTACTGGAGTTGGACAGTCAATCCAGCCTATCATCGCTACAAATTATGGCGGTGGTAAATGGGATAGAATAAGAAAAACGCGAAGAATGTCGTTTTTTACAATTATAGTTATGGGGAGCGTTTTTTCACTGAGCGGAATTTTATTTCCAAATGTTGTATGTTCGGTCTTTATGAACATGAACGAGGAAATGAAAAAGATCGCACAGGCCGGTGTAAGAACATATTTCGTGGCATTTTTTCCAATGGGAATAAATCTGCTGACATCGTATTATCTGCAGTCGATTCTCAGCGTGAAAAAGTCACTTTGTATTTCGCTGCTTAGAAATGTCATCTTAAGCAGTGTGGCTATCATTACTTTTCCAATGAAATTTGGTGGAAACAGTCTATGGATCTGTATGCCGGTGGTAGAGATTGTTGTATTGTTTGTAAGTATCGTATTTTTAAGTGGTAGGTCTGCTTTTTTTGATCGTGTATAATTCTTCGTCTGCTTTTTGAATGAGTGAAGCCCATTCCCCCATATCCTTAGTGTATTTTGCAGCACCAATCGAAACACTGAGTGAATATGGAAGTTTGCAAGAAGATAGTATCTTGTTAATTTTAGTTTTAATTTCGGTGCAATCTTCGCCTTTATCAGTAGTATGCAGGACTACAAATTCATCGCCACCATATCTGCATACGAAATCATCAGGGTCAGTGCATACTTTTTTCAGAGTATCTGAAATTTTTACAAGAGCGTGATCGCCTTCGAGATGACCATAAGTATCATTTATGGATTTGAATTTATTAGCATCCATGATTAAAAGCCATAAATCATGATCCTTATCAAGTTTGCCTATTTGCTCAACTATTTTTTGGTCAAGCAGTGTACGGTTGTTCAGACCAGTCAAAGGGTCATTTAGTACCTGCTGACCCTGAAGTGTGATATAGACATTTAGCAATGCAATGATAGTTCCAATAAAAATTATAGACATATTTCTATAAAACATTTGAACCACACAAGCCAATGCAGGGAATATAGCAAATGATACGATTGCCATACTTCGTCTTTTAGATTGCAGCGTGGTTGCTTTGCTTGCATGCTGTAGTGAGAGTATGACCGAGGCTATGATATATCCGTAAGCGATTATCATCTGAAGTGCATATCCAGACTGTCGCACATAGCTGCCATCGGGAGTAATATAAAACATAAAATGAGTCCAGGCAGTTGTGGCAGTCAGTAGCATTAGAATTGCAACTGGTATAAGAGATATTATAATATTTTTTTTGTGTGATATGGCATGCTTATCCTGAAAATTTTCAGAAAAGTAAAGCCATGACCAGCCACTAATTGCTGAAAGGCATACATTTATTCCATTAACTATGTAACCAAAAGTTATTCCGTCAAAAGGCAGATCGGTATAATTTACATATTTATTATTAAAAATCCAGATCATGTCGCTGATAGCAAAGACGATATTGACTATCAGAATTTTCATATAGTTCATCCGGTTAGTTTTTTTGAAATTTGAATTAACAGTCTGATATGCAAGACATAATAGTACAATTAGACATATCAGGTCATTTTCAATATAATAGCGCGCCAGCATAAATGATTCCCCCTTTTATCACGTCAGACTTATTATGTCTACTATTGATTTTATAATATCATCTTTTTAAGTTTTAGTGTAGTATCAATTTCTTTTTTGATGGTTCATAGACCCTTTAATCATATAATAACATATTGACAAACGAAAACCAGAGTGATAAACTCTAATCAAATTTAGCGAGATAAAACATTAAATCGTTAAAGAAGTTCAAACAATACAAACAGTTTGAACAATTTTATATATTGTAAACCGTTGAAGCGGAGATAACGGCAATGATGCCTTTACAGAGAGCCTGTGATGCTGAGAAACAGGTGTGAAACAAGTTGTCAAATGGACCGCTGAGGGCGCAGTCAAATGGATTTATCCAGAGTATTCTGCGACGTTTAGGCATACGTAAATTGCCGGGGATATGATTGTATCCTGCTTAAGCGCACGAGCTGCATCGTGAATTCAAGGTGGCACCGCGGATAGTAAAGTATATTCGTCCTTGACAGAAGTAATATTCTGTCAAGGACGTTTTTTAGTGAACAAAAAAGTACAGTGGAGCAGGTGGATCTGCATGCTCGCATGCAAGGACACATGCGAACACTGGACAGTACAACATAAAGCGAGAATTGTAGCAGCGTAAGCTGCGGAGAAGCCTCGAAGAGGCGTATTCGAGCTTGTATGTTGGACGTTTGTTCACAGCAGAAAATCAAAGCTGTATGTTGGACATTTGTTCACACAAACATAAAATTTGGAGGTAAAAAACATGAAATTTTCCCCTACACTGACCGAAGTTGAAGAAATAGCAAAAACCGGACAATATGATATCCTTCCGGTAAGCTGTGAGCTCTTATCGGATTTTATCACACCAATAGAAGCCATGAGGATATTGCAGAACGTTTCAACACATTGTTATCTGTTGGAATCTGCACAGGCAAATGAAGCCTGGGGACGATATACATTTCTCGGATTTGATCCGACGCTTGAGATAAGCTGCATAGACGGACACATGAAGATAGGCAAGCTTGCCGTAGATACACAGAATCCGTCAGAGTATATCAGACAGATCCTCTCGGAGTACAAGAGTCCGAAATTCGATTATCTGCCTTCTTTTACAGGTGGTCTTGTGGGATATTTTTCATATGACTATTTAGGATATAAAGAGAAAGCCGTAAGAGGAAATGTAAAAGACACAGAGGATTTCAAGGATGTGGATCTGATGCTTTTTGACAAGGTCATAGCTTTCGACAACCTCTGTCAGAAGATAATCCTCATTGCAAATATGCCGCTGGATGATCCGAAAACAGGCTACAACAAAGCAACAGTGGAGTTAAAACAGTTAAAGGATCTGTTGGAAAACGGTGAGAAAAACCAGAACCTTGGTGGAGAACTTCTCGGTGATGTAACAGCACTTTTCGACAAAGAGCAATATTGTGAAATGGTGGAAAAAGCAAAGCACTATATAAAAGAGGGAGATATCTTCCAGATAGTTTTGTCAAACCGCCTGAGTGCTCCGTTTGAGGGAAGCCTTTTCAATACCTACCGCGTGCTTCGTACCATAAATCCTTCACCGTATATGTTCTATTTTTCAGGAACAGATGTGGAGGTTGCGGGCGCATCACCTGAGACTCTCGTAAAGCTTGAAAACGGAGTGCTTCACACCTTCCCGCTTGCGGGAACAAGACCGAGAGGCGTGACAGAGGAAGAGGATAAAAAGCTTGAGGCAGGACTTCTTGCAGATGAAAAGGAACTTGCAGAACACAATATGCTTGTGGATCTCGGAAGAAATGATCTCGGAAAGGTCAGCAAGTTTGGAACTGTAAAAGTAGAAAAGCTTCATTCCATCGAGAGATATTCACATGTAATGCATATCGGTTCGACAGTAAGGGGCGAGATCAGGGATGAATATGATGCGCTTGATGCCATAGAGGCAGTGCTTCCGGCAGGAACACTTTCAGGAGCACCGAAGATCAGAGCGTGCCAGCTCATCGGAGAGCTTGAGGACAACAAACGAGGCATTTACGGAGGCGCGATCGGATATATAGATTTTACCGGAAACATGGACACATGTATCGCGATAAGGATCGCCTACAAGAAAAACGGCAAGGTATTTGTAAGGAGCGGAGCCGGAATTGTTGCAGATTCAGATCCTGAGAAAGAATATCAGGAGTGCATCAACAAAGCAAAAGCTTCACTTAAAGCACTCGAAATGTCACAGGAGGTGGAATAATGATTTTACTGATAGATAATTACGACAGTTTTTCATACAACCTGTATCAGCTCATCGGAGAGATCGAGCCGGATATAAAGGTCATCAGAAATGATGAGATGACTATTGATGAGATCAGGGCGTTAAAGCCTGACCGGATCATTCTTTCACCGGGACCGGGAAGACCGGAGGATGCAGGCGTTATCATAGATGCGGCAAAGACGCTTGGAAAGGAAATCCCGACACTTGGTGTGTGCCTCGGACATCAGGCTATATGTGCAGCATACGGTGCGACAGTCACATATGCAAAGGAGCTGATGCACGGAAAACAATCGGATGTATCGTTTGACACGAAAAGCCTGTTATTTAAGGACTGTCCGGAGCATGCAAAGGTTGCCAGATACCATTCACTTGCGGCAAATGCGGATACGATGCCCGATTGCCTTAAGATCACAGCCACTACAGATGATGGTGAGATCATGGCGGTAGAGCACAAAGAATATCCGATATACGGAGTACAGTTTCACCCGGAATCGATCATGACACCTGACGGAAAGCAGATGTTATACAATTTTATTAAATCCTAAATTAACAAGTAAATATAAGGAAGTAAATATCATATTTTTTTAGTACAGAAATATGCGGTATAGCATATTTAATAAGAAAATATATATGCAGAAAATATAAGCAGTGACCATACAGGAGGAACAAAAAATGATCAAAGAAGCCATTGTAAAAATCGTAAACAAAGAAGACCTTACTTATGATGAGGCATATGCAGTAATGAATGAGATCATGGGCGGTGAGACTACACCAACCCAGAACGCAGCATTTTTAGCAGCACTTTCCACAAAGAGCGCGCGAGCAGAGACAACAGATGAGATCGCAGGCTGTGCGGCAGCCATGAGAGAGCATGCCGTAAAAGTAGATACAGGCATGGATGTATTTGAGATCGTTGGAACAGGCGGAGACAATGCACAGAGCTTTAACATTTCCACAACATCCGCACTTGTTGCGGCAGCAGGCGGCATGAAGGTTGCAAAGCACGGAAACAGAGCAGCATCTTCATTATGCGGAACAGCAGACTGCTTAGAGGCACTCGGAGTAAATATCGAGCAAAGCCCTGAGAAATGTGTTGAACTTTTAAATGAAGTAGGAATGTGCTTCTTCTTCGCACAGAAATATCACACTTCAATGAAATATGTCGGAGCAATAAGAAAAGAGCTTGGTTTCAGAACCGTATTCAATATCTTAGGACCTCTTACAAACCCAAGCACACCGGCAATGCAGCTTCTCGGAGTATATGACGAGTACCTTGTTGAGCCATTGGCACAGGTTCTTGTAAGCCTTGGCATCAAGCGTGGAATGGTAGTTTATGGAATGGATAAGCTCGATGAGATCTCTATGAGCGCACCTACAAAGGTATGTGAGATAAAAGACGGATGGTTCAAAACATCTGTGATCACACCTGAGGATTTCGGATTTGAGCGTTGCACAAAGGATGACTTAAGAGGCGGCACACCGGAGGAAAATGCAAAGATCGTCCGTGACATCTTAGGCGGACAGAAAGGTCACAAGAGAAATGCCGTACTCATGAACGCAGGCGCATCACTTTATATCGGTGGAAAAGCCGACAGCATGAAAGAAGGTATCGAGCTTGCCGCAAAGATCATTGATTCAGGAAAAGCACTCGAGACACTTGATAAACTTATCGAAGTAAGCAATAAATAAAATGATTAAAGGGTCAAAAGGTATTTACCCCCCTTATTTATGATTAATCAGATTGAGAAAGGAAAAGCGATGAATATATTAGATCAGCTTGCCGGACATTCAAGATTTCGTGTAGAAGAGGACAAGAAAAAAATAGACCCTGACGAGATGAAAAGTCTGGCATTGCAGATAAAAAACAGCAGATTACCTGATTTTGCATTTGAAAAGGCACTTAAAAAGGATGGACTCAGCTTCATCTGTGAATGTAAAAAAGCTTCTCCGTCAAAGGGCATTATCGAGCCTGATTTTAAGTACCTTGAGATCGCAAAAGAGTATGAAAAGGCGGGCGCGGATTGTGTTTCGGTTCTGACAGAGCCAAAATGGTTTTTAGGAGCTGATGAATATCTGAAAGAGATAACAGACAATGTTTCCATTCCGTGCCTTAGAAAGGACTTTACGGTTGACGAATACCAGATCTATCAGGCAAAGACGCTCGGTGCATCAGCGGTACTGCTTATATGCTCTATTCTGGATGAAAAGCAGATAAGTGATTACATTAAGGTATGTGATTCGCTTGGACTTTCCGCACTTGTCGAGATACACAATGTTGATGAAGCACGGATGGCAGTGAGTGCGGGCGCGAGAGTGATCGGAGTTAATAACCGCAATCTGAAGGATTTTACGATCGATACGGACAACAGCAAAAAGCTTCGTGACCTGATACCATCCGATATCGCGTTTGTTTCGGAAAGCGGAGTAAAGAGCACTGACGATATCAAAACGATACGTCAGATCGGGGCTGATGCAGTGCTTATCGGAGAGACACTGATGCGTGCCGGGGATAAAAAAGCTAAGCTTGATGAACTGCGATCAAGCTAATAGAGATATATAAATTTTGGCATATCAGTAATTGCTTAGTATCTTCACAGTTTTAAAAATATTTACAAATATATATCAGAAGGGAAAACAACATGACAAATCCAAACGGAAGATTTGGTATTCACGGAGGTCAGTACATTCCTGAAACCCTCATGAATGCCGTTATAGAATTAGAAGAAGCATACAACCACTATAAAAACGATCCTGAATTTAACAGAGAACTTACAGAGCTTCTCAATGATTATGCAGGAAGACCATCAAGATTGTATTATGCAGAGAAGATGACAAAGGATCTCGGTGGAGCAAAAATATATCTTAAAAGAGAGGATTTAAACCATACAGGAGCGCACAAGATCAACAACGTATTAGGTCAGGCACTTCTTGCAAAGAAAATGGGAAAAACCCGTCTTATAGCTGAGACAGGAGCCGGACAGCACGGTGTTGCAACAGCAACGGCAGCCGCTCTTATGGGCATGGAATGTGTCGTATTCATGGGCGAGGAGGACACAAAGCGTCAGGCACTCAATGTATACCGTATGCGCCTGCTCGGGGCAGAGGTTATACCTGTCACATCAGGAACAGCCACATTAAAGGATGCCGTATCAGAGGCAATGAGAGAGTGGACATCAAGAATTTCAGATACACATTACTGCCTCGGATCGGTTATGGGACCACATCCGTTCCCTACCATCGTAAGAGATTTTCAGGCGGTCATCTCAAAAGAGATAAAGGAACAGATACTTGAAAAGGAGAACAGACTTCCAGATGCAGTCATCGCATGTGTTGGAGGCGGATCAAATGCAATCGGCAGTTTCTACAACTTCATAGAGGATGAAGGTGTTGAGTTGATCGGATGTGAGGCAGCAGGAAGAGGAATTGATACCTTTGAGACTGCAGCAACCGTAAATACCGGAAAAGTAGGTATTTTCCACGGAATGAAGTCATATTTCTGTCAGGATAAATACGGACAGATCGCGCCTGTTTACTCTATTTCGGCAGGACTCGACTATCCGGGAGTAGGACCGGAGCATGCATATCTGCACGATATCGGAAGAGCAAAATACGTACCTGTCACAGATGATGAGGCGGTAAATGCTTTTGAATATCTCGCAAAGACAGAGGGGATCATCCCTGCGATCGAGTCATCACATGCAGTGGCATATGCCATGAAACTGGCTCCTACAATGGACAAAGACAAGATAATCGTTATTACTATTTCAGGCAGAGGTGACAAAGACTGTGCTGCAATAGCAAGATACAGAGGGGAGAATATTTATGAGTAAGATAAAAAGTGCGTTTGAAAATGGCAAGGCATTTATACCATTTATCACATGCGGTGATCCAAACTTAGAGACAACTGCAAAAATCGTAAGAGAAGCTGTTGCAAACGGAGCAGACCTTATAGAGCTTGGTATTCCATTCTCTGATCCGACAGCCGAAGGACCGGTGATACAGGGGGCAAATATCCGTGCTTTAAGCGGTGGAGTGACAACAGACAAAGTATTTGATCTTGTCAGGGTCCTGCGCAGGGATGTAACTATTCCTATGGTCTTTATGACATATGCAAACGTGGTATTCTCATATGGAGCAGAGCAGTTTATAGGCACATGTAAAGAGATAGGCATAGATGGAATAATCCTTCCTGATCTGCCATTCGAGGAGAAAGAAGAATTTTTACCAATCTGTCAGAAATATGACGTTGATCTGATCTCTCTTATCGCGCCTACATCTGAAAACCGTATCGCTATGATCGCAAAGGAAGCGACAGGATTCATATATCTCGTATCAAGCCTTGGAGTAACAGGAACAAGAAGCGAGATAAAGACAGACTTGGCATCTATCGTCAAAGTGATCAGGGAAAATACAGACGTTCCATGTGCGATAGGATTTGGAATATCAACACCTGAGCAGGCCAAGAAAATGGCAGATGTATCAGACGGAGCAATCGTTGGTTCAGCGATCATAAAGATTATTGAAAAATACGGTGAAGAGTCTCCAAAGTATGTCGGAGAATACGTTAAATCCATGAAGGATGCTCTGTAGAAATTAATAATGTGGAATTATTGCATGTGCATGACAATCTGTGATATACTTTAGCTGACTAATTCGATAAAATACGGAGGAACCAAAATGAACATAGTATGTTTAGACCTTGAGGGAGTACTTGTACCGGAGATCTGGATCGCATTCGCAGAGGAGACAGGCATCCCGGAGCTTAAGAGGACAACAAGAGATGAGCCTGATTATGATAAGCTCATGAATTATAGAATAAAGATCTTAAAGGAGCACGGACTCGGACTTAAAGAAATTCAGGAGACGATCGCAAAGATCGATCCAATGCCGGGGGCAAAAGAATTTTTAGATGAGCTTCGTTCGATCACACAGGTAATCATCATCAGTGATACATTTTCACAGTTTGCAGGACCACTTATGAAGAAGCTCGGATGGCCTACAATCTTCTGTAACTCACTTGAAGTAGCAGATGATGGCGAGATCACAGGCTTCAAGATGAGATGTGAGCAGTCAAAGCTTACAACGGTAAAGGCTTTACAGTCTATCGGCTATGACACTATTGCAAGCGGTGACAGCCACAATGATCTTGGCATGATACTGGCAAGTAAAGCTGGTTTCCTGTTCAGAAGCACAGATGCAATAAAGCAGGAGTATCCACAGCTTCCGGCTTATGAGACCTATGATGAGCTGCTTGCAGCAATTAAAGCAGCATTATAATTAAACAGTATTTAATTAATACAGTTGATAAACAACTTCCCACATGGTATTTTAGAGTGGAGTCATCCGCACTATACATGTGGGAAGTTTCTATATTATGCGAAAGAAGGCAAAGAATAGTGGGATACATGGTAACGCACATATATGAGGCTGATTTTGGCTGTGAGGAAAGACCGGATGGCGCAAAAGCAAAATGCGTGGTTTATCTTGAGGACGAAGCAGGTAAACAGTATCATATAGAAGTTGAGGATGAATGGCTTACGGCAAACGGGAT
The DNA here is from genome assembly GCA_963586665.1 of Acutalibacteraceae bacterium. Taxonomy (GTDB): domain Bacteria; phylum Bacillota; class Clostridia; order Lachnospirales; family Lachnospiraceae; genus Roseburia. Next base: position 4,467 of record CAVABC010000044.1, on the reverse strand, counting down.
AGAAGAGGGATCACATTGGAAAGGCACATTACCGGATAAATAATTGATATGAGAACGATACAAATTGCAATCTGTGATGATGAAAAGCAGTTTATAGAGAAACTGGATAGTACAATAAGAGAGTATTGTGACGGGTATAGTATTTTTTATACGATAGATACATTTGAAAACGGAAGTCAGCTTCTTGACAAATGCGAAGAGGGTGTCAGGTATGATATCGTATATCTGGATATAAACATGGATGGTATGAATGGTATCCAGATTGCCAGAAAGATAAGACAGACAGGTACCGGCACAAACATTATATTTTCAACAGCATTTATAAAATATGCCATAGAAGGGTATCAGGTTGATGCAATAAGATATCTGCTTAAGACTGATCCAAAATACAGGGAACTTATCATAGAGAGTCTGGATGCTGTTTTTGAGAAGATAAATTATAAACCTAAGGTGGTTATGTTCAAATTCCGTGAAGGAAGCAGAAGCATAAATCTGGACAAATTATTGTATATGGAGAGCTCATTGCATACACTGGCCTTTTTTATGGAAAATGGTGATAAATATACTCTGTATGGCACGATAAATGGAATAATTGGCACTTTGTCAGAAGATTTTGTAAGGATACACCAGAGCTTTCTTGTAAATATAAAGCATGTAAGGCGATTGAACAAGACATCAATGACACTTGATAATGGATATGAACTTCCTGTGGCAAGGGCAAAGTTTAAAGAGGTCAGCAGCAGGCTGGCAAAATATGAGGGAATGCTATGATGATAGGTGCAGCTTCGGATTTACTTATAATGACGATTGAGACAATCTGTTTTTTCATGTTCTGTGATATTTTTGCAAAAGAAGATGAAACAGACGCGATATTGTCAGCAAAAGGATTGAGATATATTGTAATATTAAGTCTGATATCATATGTGACGGATTATTTTTTCGGTGATTACATGGTCTTAAAACAAATACTGATTATAGTCACATCTGCGATAGCCGCAAAACTGTATTGGAATTGGAAGGTTATAAAATCTCTTGTTATATCTGCTATATCACAGGGATTACTCATATTGGCTGATGTTATAGCGATATTGGCAAAAAGGGAATTATTGCTTGGGATAGATGGTGGAAATTTTCAGAACTTTATTCTGATAGCATTTTCCAAGCTGATATTTCTGACTGTCATTTTTGTAATGTATAAGACATTCAAACTGACTTATTCGAAGTATATAGAGGAGAAAGAGTGGGTGATATTTTCCGTAATTCCAATATTTTCCATAATGGTTGTGCTTGCCGTAGTAAAATGCACAGATTATATAGATGAACCGATAGTACAGAAGTTGTTGTCATTTCTTACAATAGGTCTTATATTCATAAATATTTTTATGTTCTATTTTATGCACAGCATAGGAAAGAGAGGATATCAGGAGAGAGAGCATGCACTGCTGGATGCAGATATAAAAAGGCAGATGGATGTATACGGTTCTATAAATGAGCGTATGCAAAAACAAAGGCAGCAGTCGCATGAATATAAAAACCAGATAGCCTGTATACAATCACTGTGCAATGCCCATGAATATGATAAGCTCAATGAATATTTACAGAATATAACACACAAAGTTTTGCAGGATATGGACTATATTGATACGAATAATACCATTATAAATTCCATATTAAATGTAAAATATCAGGAGGCAATGGATCAGGGGATATTGTTCATAAGCAGGATAAATGATCTTTCTGCTTTAAAATTGGATTCTGAGGAAGTGGTAACGCTGCTTTCTAATCTTCTAAATAATGCGATTGAGGCATGTGAGAAGTGTGATGGACAGAAAATCATAAAGATAAAATGCACTAATGACAGTGACAATTTTATTATAGCGGTTAAAAACACTTATGATGGTGCTATAAAAAAACACGGAGAGGAAATTGCCACAACAAAGAATAAAAATACTGATGAGCATGGATTCGGTCTGAAAAATGTCAGACAGATAGTTGAAAATAATAATGGGTATATGGATATTGAGTATGATGAGAATGAATTTTCAGTGTCGGTTATAATACCAAATTAGTACAAAGAGTCTTTAGAGGCTCTTTTTTTTATGTTCAAAATTACCAATTCTGCAAGATTCTTACCAGTTCTGCAAAACCTATTGTAAAAAATGGGCATGGATTTATACTGGCAGTAAGGAGAAAGGGGCTCCTTGAAATAAAAATACAGGACAGGAGGTGAAATGGGTATGGCAAAAACTAAGAATATTTTGGATGTGGTCGAGAAGATCGCAAGGGAGAGAGTAAAAAGAGAGTTTGCTGATGCTGTTCATTGCAGAGGAATATTACATCAGCCAAAGAGACCAAGAGTGGAAAAGTAGGAGGGATTTTATAATGTATAAAGTAAAGAAAATAATTGCAAGTATAACACTTTGTGGAATACTGGCAGCATCAACAGGAACATTTGTAACAATGGCTGCACCTGTTACACGTACTGGTATGAGAAAAATGATTGCGACAGCTACATCGGCAACATATTATAGTTACACATCGACACCGGGAAAAAATTCTACAGGTAAAGCAATAAAAAATACTGTTATGGCATACATAGACCGGAAAGGAACTGTGAAATATTCAACAAAAACGGGAGCTAATAATGTTACATCTGAAGGAACTTACAACAGAGGTAATGCTTATCATGGAATAGGTAATGACATATATTCTTTGGATGAATGGATGCAAAACTAGAATTTTGTTTAGATATCAGTATTGTGGAAGAGATTTCTGAATGGTATGAGTCGGGAATCTCTTTCCACTCATAGGGGGGATTCTTGATGAAAAGAAAAATATATTTGTTAAACTTCATATTAATAATTTTACTAACTTTTGCAGCATGTGGGAAAAGTGAAAATTCGAACCAAAATAATGATCCTGACGCAAAGCCGATTGCCGATTCAATAGATGGATATTTGGATTTGAATGCTATTTATCCAAGATATAATCAAAATATTACGGTTGGAGATGAAGATATCTGGATGTATAGCTACAACGTATACAGTGATAAACTGACATGGGCTGATTATGAAAATATAGCCAAACTGCAATATGATCAAAGTGAAGTAAAGAATGTTGGAGAAAAAGAATTTCATAAATATGAGGGTAAATTTAGTTTCATTTTTTTTGATGGTGATACTGACACTGTTTTGGATAAGTTTATGGCACAAGAAGGAAAAAGAATGAGTGTATCAGATGATGATGTATATTTGGAAGCTGATCAAAAGTATGAAAAAACTTATATAAATGGAACTGAATCAAAGTTAGCACCGGGAGATAAAGATTAATATGAATATAACATTGGTTATAAAAGAGACAATTAGAAGTTTTTATCATAATATATATGTCAATCTATTGCTTATGGCTGAATTTGTGATATGCTTTTTCCTCTTTATTACCATTTTGACATACTATATTGATATAGGAAATAATGATGAAGTAAATTCAGTAGACGAAATAGCCGGAAGAAAATGGTATGCAGCAAATATAGATATGTCTGACATAAATATAATGAGCAAAATAGCACAGGAATCAGATGGATATAAGAGACTTAATGCTTTTATGAATGAACTGACTGATAACGAAATTTTTGATTTCGTGACGTGGAGAAGTTGGCAGGATATTTATGTGGACAAGTCAACATTTGATGAAAAAGTAGGAGAAAATAAATACGAAAAATTTGTTCCTGAAAATTATTATTCAACCGGTGATTTTATAGATGAAGAAAATGATTCAATATACATAAAGTCAGTCCAGCTAAATTATCAGGCATATAAATATTTAGATATAAAATTATCCAGCGGTGATGGCTGGAATGATGATAATTTAGCAATAGATTCACCAGCCAACAGAATTCCTGTTTTACTGGGGGCAGATTATGAAGAATATTTTAATGTTGGGGATGAAATATTGATATATTTGCCGGATATGAGTATGGGGGACTGGTCATATCATGCATATGTTGCTGGATTTGTAGAGGCTGGACAATGGATACCGACAACAGAGATGGGAAAAGACGTACAGACGTTGGATGATCAGATTATTTGTCCTGTTGGAATGAATATTTTGTATGAACCTGAAAACCCGGAACTTAGGATGAAATATGCATTTTCTCAGTTCTCAGAGGCTATTAATACCTCACATATTGCTGTTAAAGATGGTCATACATATGAAGAAGCAATACAGTATTGTAATAAGCTTTCTGAAAAATATGATGTTTATAAGTTATACTTTTCATCTATGAGTTTCGGAATGACTTTGTTAAAAAATGAAACAGACACAACGATACAGGTTTTTACAATGATGACAATACTTATAATTATATTTACGATATTCTGTCTTATAGCTACAGCTGCAAATCGAATACAAAGTAATATGCGTGTATATGCAATATATATAGCAAATGGATCACCTATAGCTACTATA
>CAVABC010000043.1:0-24531 GCA_963586665.1 Acutalibacteraceae bacterium | reverse complement strand
AGTGGACTAGACGGGAGTCGAACCCGTGTCCGAAATACAATCCCCTGTCCTTCTACGAGTGTAGTTTGTCATTTGACATTCCCTCTGCTGCACGGGAACAAACACCCTTGCAGTTTTAGTAGCTTCATGATACGCCCATATGCTCAAAGCTTTGCATAAGTCGTTTCTCACATGGTCGAAGCCTGGATCCTAAAGTGTGAGTGCTCTAGGTCAGACTGCTGCAACTAGGCAGCGTATGCTAAATTATCTTCAGCGTTTAATTTTAATTTGGCCATTTAACGCATCGCCATACGACTCGCTTCTCCAGCTTCAGGTACCCCGTCGAAACCTTTACTAGCCCATATTCATTTTTTGCGGGGTACCTGAAGCTACGCTTCACGGTCTCCGCTCCGCTACGGTCCGCCCAGAGCCAAGATCCACCGGATCTTGTGGGCCCCGTCGAAACCTTTACTAGCCCATATTCATTTAACCAAGATTTCTTATCTTGAAATCTCTCTGTGCCTCACGTTTCTGGTCTTTCTTTGCAATGTCAGCCCTCTTGTCATAGAGTTTCTTTCCTCTTGCAAGTGCTATCTCTACCTTCACGAGACTGCCTTTGAAGTAAACTTCTACCGGCACGATGGTAAATCCTTTTTCCTTCATCTTTGATGAAAGCTTCTCTATTTCCTTTTTATGAAGCAGAAGCTTCTTAGGTCTGAGTGGATCTTTGTTGAAGATATTGCCCTTTTCGTATGGGGTGATATGCATACCGTAAAGTATCATCTCGCCATTTTCGATGCGGATGAAGCTTTCCTTTATACTGCCCTTTCCCATGCGCAGTGACTTTACTTCTGTACCGGCAAGTGAAATACCGGCTTCATATTTTTCTATCAGAAAATAGTCATGATAGACTTTTTTGTTGTTGGCTATGAGTTTTTTTGCAACTTTTGCCATGTCGGTATCTCCTTTCCCTCAACTGCTTTACAATACTAACACATTTTACAGCGGTTCACAATATCAAATCTTCAAAATATTGTAAACCGCTGGTTCAAACTTCGTAATTCGACATCTATGCTTTCCAAATCTATATGCTCTATTATCCTAAAGTATTCCCGCAATAGTGCTATCATGCATCCGCAAGTTTAAAATCTATGGTGCGCATGATCCTGTCTGTGCTGTCCACCATGACATTTACTTTCTGTCCAAGCTTGTATCTGCGATTGGTGGCATTTCCCACAAGCTCATAGGTATCCTCGTAAAATTCATAAAAATCATCAGTCAGATCTGTAACTCTCACAAGTCCCTCTACCGTATTAGGCAGTTCTACGAAAAATCCCCACTCTGTCACTCCTGATATGACGCCTTCAAACACTTCACCGATATGGTTCTCCATGTACTCGCATTTCTTGAGTTTTATAGTCTCGCGCTCTGCTTCTTCCGCTCTTCGCTCTGTCTCGCTCGCCTGTTTTGCCACACCATCAAGTATAGACTCATAGTGTTCACGTCTTTTTTCATTCATGCGGCCGCGCAGATTTTCTTTTATTATGCGGTGTATCTGAAGATCAGGGTATCTTCTGATAGGTGATGTAAAATGACAGTAGTAATTTGCTGCCAGTCCAAAATGTCCTGTACATGCAGTCGTATAACGTGCCTGTTTCATAGAACGCAGTGTAAGTCTGCTGATAAGAGGCTCTTCATCTGTTCCATCTACCTTCATAAGAAGCTTTTGCAGCTCTTTTGGGTGCACTTCATCTGCACCTATGTGCAATGTATATCCAAAGTTGTTTATAAATGTGGAAAGTTTGCTGATTTTTTCACTATCTGGCTTGTCATGTGTTCTGTATACAAAAGGGATCTCCTGCCAGAAATAATCCTCTGCAACTGTCTCATTTGCTATGAGCATGAAATCCTCTATGATCTTTGTTGCCACGTTTCTGTCATATGGCTTGATCTCAACAGGATGGCCTTTATCATCTAATATAACCTTGGTCTCTAGGAAGTCAAAATCTATAGAGCCACGCTTCATACGCTTTTTGCGCAGTATTCCCGCAAGAGTCTGCATCTGCTCAAACATAGGGACAAGTTCTCTGTATTCTTCTATTACTGCCTCATCCTTATCCACGAGTATCTTTTTTACATTAGTATAAGTCATTCTGCGATTTGTCTTTATGACAGTCTCGGCTATTTTATGATCTATGACCTCTCCCTTTGGATTAATAGTCATAATGCAGCTTAAGGTCAGTCTGTCCTGCTGCTCATTGAGTGAACATATGCCGTTTGAGAGTTCTTTCGGAAGCATAGGAATAACACGATCTACCAGATACACTGATGTGCCGCGCTTTAAAGCCTCCACATCGAGTGCACTGTGCTCCTGCACATAGTTTGACACATCTGCGATATGTACTCCTAGCACATAATTATCGCCATCCATAAAAAGCGATACCGCATCATCGAGATCCTTTGCATCCTCTCCGTCTATTGTAACCATCATCCAGTCCCGAAGATCCATCCTGCCCGCCATATCAGCCGGTGTGACATCCTTTGCCACATTTTCCACCTGACGCATGATCTTTTCTGAAAAATCCACCGGCAGATCGTATGCTTTTACTATAGAAAGAATATCCGTTCCCGGATCATCTATATGTCCTATTATCTCTACGACTTTTCCCTCAGGCTTTCTGCCCTTTTTGCCATAGCTTGTGATCTCCACTACCACTTTATGCCCTGACTCGGCACCCTTTGAGCGTTCTTTCGGGATAAATATATCCGTGCCAAACCGGGTATTGTCAGGTATGGCAAAGCCAAAGTTCTCACTGGCTTCATAGGTGCATACTATCTGCTTCATACCACGCTCTATTATAGAGACAACCTTGCCCTCTTTTCGTTTTCCCGTAGTGACCGGAGATATCGTGATCTCCACGGTATCCATATGCATTGCTCCGTTTACGTATTCTGCCGGAATAAAAATATCGTCCGGTTCTCCCTCTACTGTGACAAATCCGAAGCCTCTCTGATGTGCCGTAAATGTTCCTACGGTTTTCTTAATCTCTGCCTTTGAATACTTTCCGCGCTTTGATAATGTGATCCTTCCCTCTTCCTGCAGATCTAAAAGTATCTGTTCAAGCTGCGGTCTGTCTTCCTTTTTCACCCCGAGTACGATGCACAGTTCCTTTATCTTCATAGGGACATATACATCATCGCACATGAAGTCATACACCATTTTTTTACGTTTTTCATATATATTGCTCATATTTTTCTCCTGATAATTTCTCATACGAAAAAAGCTGCCGATCAACTCGGCAGCCTTAGTATTTACCATATTCCCAGATTTAAAACGATAGACAAAATAAAGTAAAGAACAACACATGCGATAGTTGCCTTTACGAGGCGTCCCTCTTTTGAACGTCCTTTGTTCTTGCCCCAATATGTATCTGCAACTCCAGCGATAGTTCCAAGTCCTGCTGACTTACCTTCCTGGAAAAGAATGACTATAGTAATAATAACACTGACGATTATAAATGCTATTGATAAAACAGTTTTTAAAATTGTCACGATGCAACCTCCTAAAAATCTAAACTTATAACAGCACTACTATACTACTTTTCCACCACAGAGTCAAGATATTTATATACCGTGCATGTCAATTATATTTGCGGGTTATTATTCCTCAACACTGTCAAGTACAGACGTACACTGTGGACATCTTGTTGCAGCTACTGCGATCTTGCTCTTACAGTATGGACATTCCTTTGTATCAGGAGCTTTTTCTTCCTCTTTGTGTCCAAACTTCTCACTTGCCGTATTCATGGCTTTTACTATGCAAAATACGATAAGTGCCATGATAAGGAAATTCACAACTGCGGTAAGGAACTTTCCATAATAAAGAGTAGCTTCTCCGAAAAGCTTTACGGAAAGCTGGTCAAAATTCATGCCGCCGAAAATTCCGAGCATAGGATTGATAATATCATTTACCAAAGATGTCACTATGCTTGTAAAAGCACCACCTATAATGATACCAACTGCCATATCCATGACATTTCCCCTGCTGATAAATGTTTTGAATTCTTTTAAAAATTTCTTCATTTGTTTTTCCTTCCTTATAAAATTTTCAAACTATACTTTTTATATTATACATTTTTTCATTCCAATTTACAAGAAAATAGATTATAATATTATTATAATAAAACGACAAACAGGAGAATTTTATGAAGTGCCCACTAAAGAAAACAGCACTTCCACTCATATTATTATCATGCCTTTTCCTTTGTGCTTGCGGCAAATCCCCCGGTGGCTCAGTTTCCACTACTCCAAAGGCTCAGGTTTCATCCGAAAAATCCGCTGAAAAGGGTACGTGGGACAGTACTCCTAAAGTGCTTGTGCCGTCAGCGGATGGCACGGAAAGTTACACCTGTGACGCAGCAACGATAGACACTTCCAATAGTGCCTCGGGCTATATCATCGTGGATTACCACGGCACAAACAACAAAGTCAAGCTTCAGATAACAGGTCCTGACAGCATCACATACACATTCGATCTTCATGGAGGCCAGGAAGTTTTTCCTCTTGTAGCACAGAGCGGTTCCTACAATGTGTCTGTCTTTGAAAACGTTGAGGGAACACAATATGCTTCTATCCTTTCACAGAATATACAGGTTTCGATCACCGATGAATTCGGTCCTTATTTGTACCCGAACCAATATGTGAATTTTACCGCAGATTCCCTCGCTGTCCAGAAAGGAAGCGAGCTGGCATATTACTGCAGCAGCGATACTGAAGTCGTGGAAAGTGTTTACAACTATATCATTTCAAACTTCAAATACGACTATGACAAAGCAGCCAGTGTCAAGAGCGGATATCTTCCTGACATAGACAAGGTATTTAAAGAAAATACCGGCATCTGCTTTGATTATGCCTCGGTCATGGCTACAATGCTCCGGACACAGGCTATTCCAACAAGGCTTGAAGTCGGATATGTCGGTGAAGAATACCATGCGTGGATAAGCACCTACATAAAGGATGTAGGATGGATCAACGGTATCATAGAGTTTAACGGTTCTACCTGGAACCTGCTTGATCCTACTTTTGCATCCACAAGCGATTCCCCGAAGGATTTTATAGCCAAAGACAGTGATTATATTACCAAATATGTATATTAGGAGGACTTACATGTCTAGAAAACCCAAGATATTAAGCAATGCCGAGCTTTCTGCGTTCTGTCAGCAGATGTCTCTTATAATAGCAGCCGGGCTGCCGACATACTATGGCGTTTCCATACTTTGCGACGAAGCTCCCGATGAGCAGACACACGCTCTGCTTGAACAGATATATAAGCCTATGGAGATTGGTGCCACCTTGCACAGTGCCATAAAAGATACCGGCTGTTTTCCTGATTATATGATAAACATGATACAGCTCGGTGAGGAAACCGGACGTCTCGAGGAAGTTCTTGCTTCCCTGTCTACCTATTATGACCGTGAGGATGAGATACAGTCGGGCATAAAAAGTGCTGTTTCTTACCCGCTTGTACTCTCGGCAGTCATGATTGCTGTTATTTTTGTTATGATTGCAAAAGTTCTGCCTGTTTTTTCGCAGATCTATACCGAGCTTGGAAGCGAGCTTACAGGAACAGCCGCAGCCCTTATGAAATTGAGCGAATATATAAACAGTTATATGCTTGTGATAATCGGAGTGATCATTGCAGCCGCAGTTATACTGTTTATCTTTTTTAAAACTAAAGCCGGTAAAAAACTGCTAAAAAAATCAGCTCTTTCAATGTCTATTGCTTCAAGCCGTTTTGCAAATTGCATGTTTCTTGCGCTGTCAAGCGGACTTGATACCGACCACGGACTTGATCTGGCACAGTCTCTTGTAAACAATCCGCATCTTGATGACAGGATTGATATGTGCCGCATAAATATATCCCAGGGAGAGACCTTTTCCGAGGCACTCCTTCATTCAGGCATATTTTCAAAGCTTTACTCAAGCTGGATAGCCATCGGCAGCAAGACCGGTTCGATGGATGAAGTAATGAAGCACATATGCACCGCCTATGAGGATGATACCGACTCAAGATTATCACGATTTATCGGCATAATCGAGCCGGCACTTGTCATAATACTTTGCGTATTTATCGGATTTATACTTGTATCATTTTTACTTCCGCTGCTCGGGATCATCTCAAGCATCGGATAATAATACGGAGGCATTACATGTTATTTTCTGTAAAACAAGAAAAAAACAGCATACTTAAGTTTCTGCCGCTGCTACTGCTGGTGATCTGTATAATCCTTTTTTCGCAATTTTCATCACAACTTACGGCGGACAATACTGCCCGCAGTAAAACAGCTCTCGAGCGCGCACTCACACGCAGCATCACCCAGTGTTATGCTCTTGAGGGAACATATCCCCCAAATCTGCAATATCTGGTTGACCATTACGGTCTCATATATGACAGCGACTACTACTTTATCGACTACAATTACATCGGCTCAAATCTGCGTCCTGATGTTACAATAATAGAGAGGAATTGATATGTTCAAAATACGCACCGGATCACGCAGGATCGACAGCATATTTGTCATGATACTGTTTTTCCTGTTTGCACTGACTGCTTTTGTTCTCGTCATGATAGGTGTCAGGCAGTACCAGTCAACGGCAGACAGCATGAACTACAATTATGAGGTACGCACAGCCACCTCATATCTTCGTGAAAAAGTCCGTCAGAATGACAGCCATGCCGCCATATCCATAGACAATATCGAAGATACTGATGTGCTCGCTCTGAAAAGTGAAGTAAACGGCATCGTTTATTATACATATATCTACTATTACGATGGTTATCTGAGGGAGCTTTACGTACAGGACGGTTCAAGTTACAGTTTAAACACCGGTCAGCAGATAATAGAGCTGTCAAGCTTTGATCTTTCAGAAGCCACAAACCGTCTTATCACCGTTACTATCACGGATACCTGGGGCGGCACGACAGACATGTATCTGTCCGTCAACTCTGTGTAATACACTTTTATTTCTAAAGAACAGTTACAGGAAATATGCTAAAATTATGAAAATGAAGAAATTTGAACACTCTAAAAACAGAATATTTCTGCTGGAAATGACGATAAACATACTGCTCTTTTCCGCTCTTCTTATCGTGGGACTGCTGTTTTTTATCAAGACTCACACCCTAACGGAACAGACCGGTATACTCCATCAGGCAGTAAATACCTGCAGCAATGTGGCTTCCATTTACGAGCAGGAAGATGGCAGCCTTGATACTATATCTTCGATGTATCCCGGTTCGATATGTGCTGATGATATGCTTTTTATTTATCTTGACGCACAGTACGATCCGTGTGATAAAGACGAGTCGGTATACAAAGTCATAGTCACTCGTCAGGAGGCAAACGATTCAGGCGTGCAAAAAGCAGATATACAGTTTCTCGGAACTGATAACAATGCAGTATACAGTATCACCGCCTGCAGCTACACACCTCTGACTCCGGAAGGAAGGATGGTGAATGGCAAATGAAAAAGCAACGTCAATTTTCCAATTTTGGATTTTCAACTATCCTGCTTACTTTTGCAATGATATGTATTGTCACATTCTCGGCACTAGCCTTTGTGACAGCAAATTCCGACTATAAGCTAAGTAAACGTGTCGCAGACAGCAGCAGCGCATATTATGAAGCCTGCGAACAGGTAAATGACGAGATATCACAGATAGATGCCATGCTTTCTGCCTCTTATCAGGCAAGCCCTGATAAAGCATCATACTTTGACACAGTCTGTGCCGCTCTCTCCTCTGACGATGGCTATGTAAGCCTTGCAGATGACTCAGGAAATTCTGACCCGGTAACATTTACCATAACCAAAAAGGTGTCTGATACCCAGACTCTTACGGTAACACTTGGCATTAATTACCCGACACACAAGTATGATGCCTTTTATCAAATAAATGAATGGAAATTAAATACAGATACGTCTTTTAGTGAAGACGATACATTAAACTTAATTGGAGGAAACTAAAATGGATGTTAAGAAGATTTTAAAGGAAGCGACTGATAACGGAGCGTCAGATATTTTCATCGTAGCCGGCCGCCCTCTCACATACAAGTCAAAAGGTGCCATGGAATGTTTAAATGAGATAAAAATGGTTCCTAAAGAGACTTTTGAATTTGTAACTGCTATTTATGCACTTGCAGAAAGGGATATTTCTCATTTCGAGGAGACAGGTGATGATGATTTTTCATTTGCAATACCGGGTGTATCACGTTACAGGGTTAGTACCTTCAAACAGCGTGGTTCTTACTCAGCCGTCATCAGAGTTATCTCCTTTACCCTTCCACAACCTAGCGATCTGCGTATTCCACAGGCTGTCATGGATCTGGCAAACACCAACAACGGAATGGTGCTCGTAACAGGTCCTGCCGGAAGCGGTAAATCTACCACTCTTGCATGTATCATCGACAAAATCAACCACGAAAAAGAGGAGCATATCATAACACTTGAAGATCCGCTTGAGTACCTCCACCGCCACGAAAAATGTATCGTATCGCAGCGAGAGATCAACACCGATACAGAAAGCTATCTGACTGCGCTGCGTGCAGCCTTAAGACAGAGTCCTGATGTAATACTGCTCGGTGAAATGCGTGATTATGAGACAATAAATACTGCTGTTACAGCAGCAGAGACCGGTCACCTGATATTCTCCTCACTGCACACTATAGGCGCAGCCAATACCATTGACCGTATCATCGATGCATTTCCTGCCACACAGCAGCACCAGATATCTATCCAGCTTGCATCTGTACTACAGGCTGTCGTATGCCAGAAGCTCCTGCCGTCAGAAAGTGGTGAGATGGTTCCTACGTTCGAGGTAATGGTCCTTACGCCTGCCATCCGTAACCTGATCCGCGAGGGCAAGGTACATCAGATAGATGGTATCATCTACACCTCAGCCGCTGAGAACATGATCGCGATGGATACAAGTATCTTCAACCTTTATAAAGAAGGTGTGATCAGTAAGCATGTTGCGATAACAGAGGCTACAAATCCTGAGATGATGACCAAGCGTATAAATCTAAATTAAAAAAGGCTTCGCACATTTAAACTATGAGAGCTGGCCTAGCACACAGTATATTCCTCAGAAAAATATAAAATCAGCCACGGTCCCATTTTTAGATAGTAATTATATAAGTTATACATTCTATAATCACTATACATAATGGTACACCGTGGCAGTTTATATTTTTCTTCTGAACACACTGTATGCTCTCCGGCTAATCTTGGATATATCAGTGCGAAGCCTTTTTAGCTATACAGCTATACTCTTTTATTTTATCTTTTTTACACGTTGATCTCAGCGGTAACTCCAAGCTCATCCTTGTGCGCATCGAGTACAGGTCTTACTACATCGCGAAGGTAAGCCTCTACCTGACGTGGAGCGCGTCCCACATAAAGCTCTGGTTTTAAGTTCTTCTCGATATCTTCTTTTGTCAGACCAAATGCAGGATCTGCTGCGATGAGATCTACAAGGTTATTGTCCTTGCCCTCTTCTTTGACTGTCTTTCCAGCCTCCATAGAGAGCTGTCTGATTTTCTCATGAAGTTCCTGTCTGTTTCCACCGTTCTTTACCGCATCCATCATGATATTCTCTGTAGCCATGAATGGGATCTCAGCCATGAAATGTTTCTCGATAACCTTTGGATATACTACAAGTCCGTCAACTACGTTAAGGCAAAGATCAAGAATACCATCGATTGCAAGGAATCCTTCCGGTACTGAAAGTCTCTTGTTTGCAGAGTCATCAAGTGTTCTCTCAAACCACTGTGTAGCTGATGTGATGGCAGGGTTCATAACGTCTGCGAGCACGTATCTTGAAAGAGATGCAATTCTCTCGCTACGCATAGGATTTCTCTTGTATGCCATAGCTGATGAGCCGATCTGATTTTTCTCGAATGGCTCTTCTACCTCTTTGAGGTGCTGGAGTAATCTGATATCGTTTGACATCTTTGTGGCAGATGCTGCGATACCTGCAAGTACGTTTATCACTCTTGTATCCACCTTACGTGAATATGTCTGTCCTGATACAGGATAGTACTCTTTAAAGCCCATCTTCTTTGCGATCATAGGATCGATCTTGTCGATTGTCTCATTATCTCCATCGAAAAGCTCAAGGAAGCTGGCCTGTGTACCTGTAGTACCCTTTGAGCCTAAAAGCTTTAATGTGCTCTGAACATACTCGAGATCCTCAAGATCTATCATAAACTCATTGAGCCATAATGTAGCACGTTTTCCCACTGTAGTAGGCTGTGCCGGCTGGAAATGTGTAAATGCAAGTGTAGGCTGGTCTTTGTATTTCTCAGCGAAATTAGCAAGCTCAGCGATAACACTGACAAGCTTTTTATGAACAAGCTTTAATGCCTCGTTCATGATGATAATGTCTGTATTGTCACCAACATAGCACGATGTAGCACCAAGATGGATGATTCCCGCTGCCTTTGGACACTGCTGTCCATATGCGTATACATGGCTCATTACGTCATGGCGTACAAGCTTCTCGCGCTCCTTTGCAACATCATAATTGATATCGTCTACGTGTGCCTTAAGCTCATCGATCTGCTCCTGTGTGATAACAGGCTTGCCATCCTGAGAGAGTCCAAGCTCCATCTCAGTCTCGGCAAGTGCGATCCAAAGCTTTCTCCAGGTAGTAAACTTCATATCCTGTGAAAAAATATACTGCATCTCTTTGCTGGCATAACGCTCAGAAAGAGGGCTTGTGTATCTATCTGTACTCATAATTTTCTCCTTTTATTAGCGGTTGAGCATCTTTCTCTCAAGATCTATCTCTTTGTCGAAATACTCACCTCTTATATCGTCCTTTGGCGGCTCCATAGGATATTTGCCTGTGAAACAGCCTGTACATATAGGAAGTCCTTCAACCATCTCATCAAGTCTATCTATTCCAAGATATCCAAGTGAATCAGCTCCGATTATCTTTCTGATATCCTCTATAGTTCTGTTGTAAGCGATAAGCTGCTCTCTCGCCGGAATATCTGTTCCGAAATAGCATGGCCATAAGAAAGGCGGTGAACTGATACGCACATGTACCTCTGTGGCTCCTGCATCTCTTAACATGCGCACAATCCTGTCAGACGTGGTTCCTCTTACGATAGAATCATCTATCATGACAACTCTCTTGCCCTTTACAGCCTCCTTTAATACATTAAGCTTTATCTGAACGCTCGACTCACGGCTTGACTGCTTTGGCTTGATGAATGTTCTTCCGACATATCCGTTTTTGACAAAGGCTGTACCATAAGGTATGCCTGACTCGAGTGAATATCCGAGTGCTGCGGCATTTCCGGACTCCGGTACACCTGTTACTATATCTGCCTCAACAGGTGAATCCATGGCAAGAAATCTGCCTGCCTTGATACGGCTGCCATACACGCTTACATTGTCGATATGGCTGTCCGGTCTTGCAAAATAGATATACTCGAATACACATCTTGCTTCTTTACCGGCAGGAAGTGCCATAGTCATGTCAGACTCAATGCCCTTTTCAGGTGTGATGGTGACAACCTCTCCCGGAAGCACATCTCTGACAAACTCTGCACCTATTGTATCAAGCGCACAGGTCTCTGATGTGACTATGTATGCATTGTCTCTTTTTCCAATGCAGAGAGGCTTAAATCCAAACGGATCTCTTGCTGCGATAAGCTTTCTCGGACTTTCAACCACGAGCGCATATGCACCCTTAAGCTTCTGGCAGGCACGTCTTACAGCTTCCTCTGCTGTCTTTGAATTGAGACGTTCACGCGCGATATGGTAAGCTATAACCTCAGAATCAATGGTAGTCTGGAAAATAGCTCCTGTGTACTCAAGCTCCTTGCGAAGCTCTTTGGCATTGATAAGATTGCCGTTGTGAGCCATGGCAAGCGTACCCTTTACATAGTTAAGAACAAGTGGCTGTGCATTCTCGCGTGTCGATGAACCTGCTGTAGAATAGCGCACATGTCCCACTCCTATATCGCCCTTCATGGACTCTAATATATCAGTTGTGAACACCTCATTCACAAGGCCCATACCCTTATGTGTAGTGACCTTTCCCTTTGGTCCCTGTGTCTCACTTACTGCGATACCACAGCTCTCCTGACCACGATGCTGAAGTGCGAACAGGCCATAATAAATAGTCGATGCGACATCGCCACCATCAAAGTCATACATTCCGAACACACCGCATTCTTCATGGATCTCATCGAAGGCTTTATTGTTCTCGTCTTTATTTATGTTTATTTGATTTGTAAGTTTTTCCTGATTCATATTATCTCCGTTTAATTAGCGGCTGAATTTGCTTCCTGTAAGAAGCTCAAATGCCTCTTTGTATTTTTCAACTGTTTTCTCAACAACCTCATCAGGAAGAAGAAGGTCATTGTCAGGATTAGCCTTGAGCCAGTCTCTTACGTACTGCTTATCAAAAGATGGCTGTCCCTGTCCCGGTTTGTATCCCTCGAGCGGCCAGAAACGTGAGCTGTCAGGTGTGAGCATCTCATCTGCGAGAACTACCTCTCCCTGCTCATTAAGACCAAACTCGAACTTTGTATCTGCGATGATAATGCCCTTTGTAAGCGCATACTCAGCACATTTTTTGTAAAGTGCGATAGTATAATCGCGGATCTCCTCTGCGTACTCTCTTCCATTCTCAGGATAGATCTTCTCTAATACCTCTACTGACTGCTCAAATGAGATATTCTCATCATGATCACCGAGGTCAGCCTTTGTAGATGGTGTATAGATCGGCTCAGGTAATTTATCAGACTCAACAAGTCCTTCCGGAAGCTTGATACCACAAACTGTACCGTTCTCCTTGTAACTTGTCCATCCGCTTCCTGTGATATATCCACGAACGATGCACTCGATAGGAAGCATCTCAAGCTTCTTGCACATCATACTGTTTCCATTGAATCTGTCCTGACTGAAAAACTCAGGCATATCTTTTGCATCTACTGAAATCATATGGTTTGGAACTACATCCTTTGTGAATTCAAACCAGAATTTAGACATCTGTGTAAGGATGGCACCCTTATCTGTTATCTTATTCTTTAAAATACTGTCAAAAGCGGAAATCCTATCCGTTGCAACCATTATAAGGCTATCCCCGTTATCATATACTTCTCTTACTTTTCCTTCTTTGAATGGTTTAAATTCCTGCATGATCGTCCTCCATATATGCTTTTTGTTTATTTACACGGCTACACGTTTTCTCATACATATAGCGTGTAACTAAATTATATACCAGCTCATTTTATAAAGTCAACGCATATTATAAGTTTTTATAAACTATTTTGTCATATTTATTAGTTTAGCTTATATTTATTATCATACACAAATATATACAGTACTCATTAACCATTTATTGATAAACAGACCAAAACAAACAAGCTCCGGATCTATAACCTTATGGGTCACGCCCGAAGCTTGCGCTTTTCTTATAACACTACTGTATCATACAGTTTATTGTCATATATTATTTTACGATAAGTGACTTTCCTGTCATCTCAGCAGGCTGAGGAAGTCCCATGATCTCAAGAAGTGTAGGAGCGATATCTGCAAGGCATCCTCCCTCACGAAGCTTGAATGATGGATCAGCATTTACAAGGATGAATGGAACAGGGTTTGTTGTATGAGCTGTATGAGGTTTTCCTGTCTCATAATCGATCATCTTCTCTGCATTTCCATGATCTGCACAGATGAATAATACTCCGTCAACATCCTTAACAGCCTGTACGGCATCACCTACAAGTGAGTCAACTCTCTCTACAGCCTTGATTGCTGCTGGGATAACACCTGTGTGGCCTACCATGTCAGGGTTAGCGAAGTTGATGATGATAACATCATATTTATCTGACTTGATAGCCTCAACAAGATCCATACCAACCTCAGGTGCGCTCATCTCAGGCTTGAGATCGTATGTTGCAACATCCTTAGGGCTGTTTACGAGAAGACGTGCCTCATCTACGTTTGGCTCCTCTACTCCACCATTGAAGAAGAATGTAACGTGTGCATATTTCTCTGTCTCTGCAAGACGAAGCTGTGTCTTTCCGCATTTTGCAAGGTACTCACCGAAGGTATTGGCGATAGACTCTTTCTCAAATGCGATGATCTTGTTAGGAATTGTCTCATCATAGTCCTTGAAGCATACATATGTGAGCTTAAGGAATGGACGCTCAAAACCTGTGAACTTATCATCACAGAATGCTCTTGTGATCTCTCTTGCTCGGTCAGGACGGAAGTTGAAGAAGATAACTGAGTCATTATCCTTTACGAGTGATACAGGATTTCCTGCCTCATCTGTAATAACTGTAGGAAGTACGAACTCATCTGTTACGTCCTGTGCGTATGAATCCTCCATAGCCTTTACAGCACTTGTAGCTTTTACACCCTCACCATTTACTAATGAATCGTATGCTTTCTTTACACGATCCCAGTTGTTATCACGATCCATAGCGTAGTAACGTCCTGAAAGTGATGCAACCTTACCTACACCTATCTCTTTCATCTTAGCCTCAAGCTGCTCGATATAATCCTTGCCAGATGCAGGTGGTGTGTCACGACCATCAAGGAATGCATGTACATATACATTCTCAAGTCCCTGCTTCTTGCAAAGCTCTAAGAGGCCATAGAGATGATCGATATGGCTGTGTACTCCACCATCTGATAAAAGTCCCCATAAGTGGAGATCTGAATTGTTTTTCTTGCAGTTATCGATAGCTGTAAGGAGAGCCTTGTTCTCAAAGAAATCTCCATCCTCGATAGCCTTTGTGATTCTTGTAAGATCCTGATATATGATACGGCCTGCACCGATATTCATATGTCCAACCTCAGAGTTGCCCATCTGTCCGTCAGGAAGACCTACAGCAAGACCTGAAGCCTGTCCCTTTACGAAAGGGCTCTCTGCCATTAATTTATCCATTACAGGGGTATTTGCCATTGCGATAGCGTTGCCCTCTGTGCGGTCATTTAATCCATAACCATCAAGTACCATTAATACTACTGGCTTTTTACTCATTTCACATTCCTCTCTTCTTGATAAAAATTTAACTTTCACTAATATATTACATTATTTTACAACGATTGCAAGTCATTCTTTGCCTTTTTCTTTATCATTATGATACCAATGGCATTTGAGATCATTGTCATCACATCAAAAAATGCCGATGAAAAATTAAGAAGTGACAGATCGTACACGATCCACATTGCAACAGTAAAAATTATAACCCATTTCAATAATATCTCATTCTCAGTATCCAGAAAACACGTAAAAATACAGGTTGCTGCAATCGGCAGCCAGCCGATCAGTCCGCTTTTATTCACACTGGCAGATATCGCTATCTGTATCACGATAAAAACTATCTTTACCGGAGTGGTAAATGGCCATTTGAGACAGAACAGATTTCTGACAATGCTCACCATATTGGTAATAAAGCCCGTCACACCGCCCAGCACAAGATTGCCAATTCCCATGACCGCAAACTGTCCACACTGTGCGATAATGATGTTTTTCTTGCTCTTTATGAAGCCGACTCCGATCATCATAAGAGCTCCGATAAACGTTATTATGTTACCTATTAAAATTATTCTCATTAAAATTTCCTGCTCCCTGCAGCCATATGGCATACTTTAATAATCCCCGGCTGCATTACTGTTAGCACCGCCAATATGATAACCATTTGCGATGCTAACATAGAAAATGCCACTAGACCGCCGGTGTGTTACCACCGGTGTATTTAGTGGCATTACTGATCAGATAAAAATCTGATCTAATAATATTTCTTATTTGTAGTTTACGATCTTTCCGAAATCAGCCTTAAGAGAAGCTCCACCAACCAATCCACCGTCGATATCAGGTTTTGCAAAAAGCTCTGCTGCATTTCCTGCATTTACAGATCCGCCGTACTGGATACGAACTGAATCTGCTGTAGCCTGATCATAAATCTCTGCTACGCACTCACGGATAGCTCCGCAAACCTCCTGTGCCTGATCAGAAGTAGCTGTTTTGCCAGTTCCAATAGCCCAGATTGGCTCGTAAGCGATAACCATGTTTGCAACATCAGCTGCTGCAACGCCTGCAAGATCAGATTTGATCTGAAGTCTGATCCAGTCAAGTGTAACACCGCTCTCTCTCTGCTCAAGTGTCTCACCACAGCAAAGGATTGGTGTAAGACCAGCCTCGATGGCTTTCTTTACTTTCTTGTTAAGAAGCTCGTCATCCTCTTTGAAGTAATCTCTTCTCTCAGAATGTCCGATGATAACATACTTAACACCTGCATCTAAGAGCATCTCTGCTGAGATTTCACCTGTGTAAGCACCTTTCTCCTCGAAATACATATTCTCAGCACCAACAGCTACGTTAGTACCTTTTAAAGCCTGGACAACAGGTACGATGTCGATTGCCGGAACACAGTAAACAACATCTACGTCATCTGAAACTACTAATGGTTTTAACTCTTCTACTAATTTAACAGCCTGGCTTGGAGTCATGTTCATTTTCCAGTTGCCGGCTACGATTTTTCTTCTTGCCATTTTAAATATCTCCTTGTATACAAATTATACTATTTATAAACCACAATATATAAGTAATGAAATATCGTAGTTTAAACATATTTGTATTAATTGTCTATACATTACGAAAACTTTCGCATGCCATGCTTACGGATATGGCGTTAGAACAAGGCACCCAAGCGAAGGTGTACAAAGACGTACTCCGAGTGCAGGGCAACGCAGTTATCACGCCATATACGGAAGCTATTTTAAGTTGCTTTCGGTCTATTTATCGTCAGCTGCTGCAACACCAGGAAGCTCCTTACCCTCAAGGAACTCAAGGGAAGCTCCACCACCTGTTGAGATATGGCTCATCTTGTCGCCAAGTCCCATCTGGTTAACTGCTGCTGCTGAATCTCCACCACCGATGATTGTGATAGCGTCAGATTTTGCAAGTGCCTCTGCTACTGCAAGTGTACCTGCTGCAAGTGTTGGGTTCTCGAATACACCCATAGGTCCGTTCCAGACAACTGTCTTAGCTGTTGCAACAGCCTCAGCATAAAGCTCACGAGTCTTAGGTCCGATATCGCATCCCTCACGGTCTGCCGGCATCTTGTCATAATCATATGTCTCTGTCTCTACAGGAGCATCGATTGGGTTAGGGAAATCTTTGATTGTAACAGCATCAACCGGAAGAAGGATCTTCTTTCCAAGTTTCTTTGCTTTCTCAAGCATTTCGTTACAGTAATCGATCTTTGTCTCATCAAGCATTGAAATTCCGATCTCGTATCCCTGTGCTTTAAGGAATGTGTAAGCCATTCCACCACCGATGATAAGTGTATCAGCTTTCTCAAGGAGGTTGTCGATAACGTTGAGCTTATCAGCAACTTTAGCTCCACCAAGAATAGCTACGAATGGACGTACAGGATTCTCAACAGCCTTTCCAAGGAAATCGATCTCTTTCTGCATAAGGTATCCAACAACGTTCTCTCCACCTTTAGCTGTGATGAACTTTGTAACACCGGCTACTGAAGCGTGTGCTCTGTGAGCTGATCCGAAAGCGTCACATACATATACGTCAGCAAGATCAGCAAGCTCTTTTGCGAATGCATCTCCGGCTTCCTGTGGTTTTGTCTCCTCTTTTCCACGGAAACGTGTGTTCTGAAGAAGAACTACATCTCCCTCATTCATAGCGTTAACTGCTGCTGTAGCAGCCTCTCCTGTTACATTGTAATCAGCTACGAATGTAACTTTCTGTCCAAGCTTAGCCTCAAGAGCTGCAGCTACAGGAGCTAAAGACTCGCCCTCGTTTGGTCCGTTTTTAACTTTTCCAAGATGTGAGCAAAGGATAACCTTTCCACCATCGCCTATTAATTTCTTGATTGTAGGAAGAGCTCCGTTGATACGGTTCTCATCTGTGATCTTTCCATCTTTAAGTGGAACGTTGAAATCACATCTTACGAGAACTCTCTTGCCTTTTACGTTGATATCGTCAATTGATTTCTTGTTTAATGACATAATGTATGTCCTCCCTTTATATAAGTGTGATATACACACCATAATGTATACATATTGTATAACTCAGTACATTCATATTAATCCAAAAGAATTATCATGATGTAAAAAAGAGGCACGGTCCAATTAAGACCGCGCCCCTTGAGTAGTCTTGTGCAAGCCAGCCTTCAACGTATTTTACGTCAAATTATACTGTTCTTGTCAGTACACGAATTAAGCTAACTCTGAGAAGTACTTGATTGTACGAACCATCTGAGATGTGTAGCTGTTCTCGTTATCATACCAAGAAACAACCTGTACCTCGTACTGATCATCAGAAACCTGGTTAACCATTGTCTGTGTAGCATCGAATAATGAACCATATCTCATTCCAACGATATCTGAAGATACGATCTCATCCTCGTTGTATCCGAATGACTCGTTAGCTGCTGCTTTCATAGCTGCGTTGATATCCTCTTTTGTAACGCCAGCTTTCTTAACAACTGCTGTAAGGATTGTTGTAGATCCTGTAGGTGTAGGAACACGCTGTGCAGATCCGATTAATTTTCCGTTTAACTCTGGGATAACAAGACCGATAGCCTTTGCTGCTCCTGTTGAGTTAGGAACGATATTAACTGCTGCTGCACGAGATCTTCTAAGGTCACCCTTTCTCTGTGGTCCGTCAAGAGTCATCTGATCTCCTGTGTAAGCATGGATTGTTACCATGATACCAGACTGGATTGGTGCATATTTGTTAAGTGCATCTGCCATTGGTGCTAAGCAGTTTGTTGTACAAGAAGCTGCTGAGATGATTGTATCAGAAGCTTTTAATGTCTCATGGTTTGTATTGTAAACGATTGTAGGAAGGTCATTTCCTGCTGGTGCAGAAATAACTACTTTACGAGCTCCAGCGTTGATATGAGCCTGAGCTTTCTCTTTTGATGTATAGAATCCAGAGCACTCTAATACAACGTCAACCTTTAACTCTCCCCATGGGCAATTGTTTGCATCTGGGAATGCGTAGATTTTGATCTCTTTTCCACATACTGTGATTGAATCATCACTTGCAGAAACCTCATCTGCATGCTCATATTTACCCTGTGATGAATCATACTTTAATAAGTGTGCTAACATTTTTGGGCTTGTTAAGTCGTTGATTGCTACTACTTCGTATCCCTCTGCTCCAAACATCTGTCTGAATGCAAGACGTCCGATACGACCGAATCCGTTGATTGCTACTCTTACTGCCATTTTAATTCCTCCTAGAATTGTAAAAAGTATTTTTAGGGACGTGCCCTAAGCTTTTTTTATTATAGCGAATAATTCGAAAAGGTTCAAGTGTTTTATTTGTGTTTGTTAAAATTTTCACTAAATGTTTTTATTTATGTACAAATTTCAACATTGTTCACAATCTTTTCGGTTACATATTGCACTTTGTATCAAGGTCGGCTAAACTTGATTAATCATAACAGGATGCGTATGGCATTTTTGTGATAATTATGTATATATGTATTTTTACGGAGGATTTATTATGTGGGATCAACACATGCACAGCGTTTTTTCAGGCGACAGTGATGCCGAACCTATATATATGATAGAGTCAGCCATATCAAAAGGACTTGACGGGATCTGCTTTACAGACCATCTGGACTATGACTACAAAGCTGAACCGGGACTTTTCGATCTGGACATCGGAGCCTATCACAAGAGGATCAGCCTCCTTAAGCAGCTTTTTAAAGAAAAAAGGAACTTTCCGATCCATTGGGGAATTGAAATCGGATTGCAGCCTCATATTGTAGAGAAAAATAATGAAGTTTCAAAAAGATATCCGTTTGATCTGGTCATCGGATCAAGTCATGTGGTAAACGGCATAGATCCATACTACCCTGTTTTCTATGAAAAAAGGACGGAAGAAGCCGCATACACAGAATATTTTGAATCGATCCTTGATAATCTGCACACCGATGCGGATTTTGATGTGTATGGTCATATCGACTATGTAGTCAGATACGGCCCTAATAAAAATAAATATTACTCATATGAGAAATATGCTGAAGTGATCGACGAGATACTCCGCACCCTCATATCAAAAGGAAAAGGAATAGAGCTTAACACAGCAGGTTTTAAATATGGGCTTGGACACCCAAACCCTACAGAAGAAATACTTCTGCGCTATCATGAACTGGGCGGTGAGATAATCACTGTAGGAGCTGACGCGCATAAACCTGAACATGTAGCATATGACTTTGATAAGGTAACAGACATATTAAAGGCTGCCGGTTTTAAATACTACACTGTATTCGAGAACCGTGTACCTTCTTTTATCAAATTATGATCATTCACATCATATTATAGTCAGCTATAGCCCAAATAGCATCTTCATCACACATATAAACGCAAATTTTTAGGAGCCACCTGATCTACATTTTACATCAAGTGGCTCCTAAAACATTGGTTCCGTAAGTTTCACTGTATAACCTCCGTGTTCCGCTTTCGCTATTAAATTTTTCTTTGGTACCTTAACCTATGGATCTCTGCCTTTCTTCATAAAATCACTCCTTCCAGTTACATTGCTTCATCTATGTAAACTCTTTTGAGAGATTCTATCACCGGTTTTATCTATAAGAACTTTTTCAACGATCTTCTCTATTTGTTAATATATCTGTTCGATTACTGCTCTTTGGCTCGACTACCAGATTTCTCTTCCGTTCAATCATCCCTATAGTACTTTAATGCTTCTTATGTATTCTCCATTGGACCTTACCTTCCTTTTCTTTAGTTTTTTGCTTTTTTGTTTACCTTTCGTACCTCTTTTTGATGATTTAATATTACAACCATTTTACCTGTTTGTCAATATGTTTTTTGATTATTTTTACATTTATTTTAAATTGTCAGTTATTTCATATATTGTTTATATAATTCACACACTTTATGCAATAATATCACTACTTGCCACTACTCCTATTACAAACTCATTCAATGGCATTAGCGTCTTTATGATTTTCTTTATACAGCATAAGAAATCATATAATAATTTCCTATAATAGTCGCTGCCACCCTTAAAAAGGGTGGCTCGAGACGCTGGGTATAACCCCTTGGTACCCGACAGCGTCTCAAGGCGCCTAGACTTTCTCTTCGTTCAAGTCACTATCGCACTTGACGCGTTGCTTATGCCCATGAATGGGCGTTTGTATTACTTCGACTTAACCCTTAAAAGGGTCTTCATATTCTTTTACACTTAATTTATCTTGCATAATATCGTATCTTTCTTGATCTTGAATATACTTTCGTATTGTCGCTTCGTTAAGTCCAACTGTACTAACATAATATCCTTCAGACCAAAAATGTCTATTTCCATATTTATATTTTAAATTTGCATGTCTATCAAATATCATTAGTGCTGACTTTCCCTTTAAATATCCCATAAAACTTGACACGCTCATTTTTGGCGGAATACTTACTAACATATGGATATGATCCGGCATAAGATGCCCCTCTATAATTTCTACACCTTTATATGCACATAATTGCTTTAATATATCCCTTATGTCTTCTTTTAATTGATTGTATATAACTTTTCGTCTATACTTTGGAGTGAATACAATATGGTATTTACACATCCATTTTGTATGGGCGAGATCATTTGATTTATTCGCCATTTTAACACCTTTCCTTTCTTGCAATAGTGCCTGAACAACTCTATTGTAACGGAAAGGTGTTTTTTCGTATAACTTTTTTGTCTTCCACCCGCGTAGCAGGTGGTTTATTGTTTCACGCGACAACGCGTTCAACAGGCTGAAGCCCATAAATAAAACAGCCCGGAACAAGTCCGGACTGCATGATGTTTAATATTTTCTATTTATCATTCTTCATTCTGTAATCAATACAGCGGTTGAGATAATCAACATAATCAGGATTTTTGCACATGCCCTTTCCCGCCACATCAGAAATCTTGGCAACGTCCATGCCGTTACACTTGGTAGTCTTCATTACGATATTAAGAGCCGGAACATCGGTGTCATTGCTGATAAATGTGCCGATACCAAATGCTACCCTTGCCTTGTCCTTGAAATGATCGTACAGAGCTGTAGCGCGCTCAAAATCAAGGCTGTCACTAAACAGCAGTGTCTTCGTCTTTGGATCGATACCAAGACTCTTGTAGTGGGCGATCATCTTCTCTCCCCACTCATACGGATTTCCGCTGTCATGACGTACACCTGAGAAAAGTGTAGCGTATGTAAGCTGGAAGTCCCTCAGGAAACAGTCTGTTGTGATCGTATCTGTAAGAGCTGTACCATTTAAGATACCATACTCCTTTACCCATGCATCAAGCGCATACCAGTTAGAATATGCCGGATTGTGCTTGTGATTGCCCTGTCCTGTGCACATGATCCACTCATGCGCCATGGTTCCTACCGGCTTGATGCCATATTTCTTTGCCAGATACACGTTGGAGGTTCCTATAAAATGAGAATCTTCCGGCAGCTCCACATCAGTAAGTGCCTTTACTGCCAGCTCCTGTGCCTCTGCGGAGAGTCTTCTTCTCAGACCAAACTCACTGAAATCGCTGAGTCTGTATGTATCCTCCTCAAGAAGCCTTAACTTTTCGTCAAGTCTTCTTCTAAACTGTCTGAAAAGCTCATTATAATCATATGCCATCCTGAAATATACTTCATTTACGATAGCCAGAATCGGAATCTCGTACATAGAAGTATTAAGCCATGTGCCGGCAGCATCAATAGCAAGTCCACATGGTGCATCTGTTGTTATAGTAAATTCCTCATATCTCGGCTGCCATAGGCGTAGGAAATCAACATATGTACCCTTTATCCAGGTGATATTGTCAAGATAAGTAAGCTCCTCCTCTGTGAAACGGAGCTGACAGAATGCCTGAATCTGTTCCTTTATCTCCTCAACCATCTCCTCGGTAAAATGCACATCCTGATTACGGCATTTAAAAGTCCAGGTAGTCTTGTAACTGGTAAACTGATGGAAAATGGTCTGTCCCATGCTGAATTTATACATATCTGTCTCTAAGAGACTGTTAATTATTTGTGGTAATTTCATTTGAAATGTCCTTTCTAAAACATAATTATGAATATCGTAGCGCGTGGGTGGGATAAAGTCAAGGAAATTTACTTAGCCAGCTCTTCTATCATGCAGGAATGTTCCTTACTCTTTTTATCATAATTAATTCCAATAAGAATAATATCACCCGTATACTGTTCTAAAGACTGGGTATACTTTCTATTTTTAATCTGCTCCATGGCAGTCTTTGCCGACTTATTCCACTTGAGTTCTACAACCAATGCAGGATAATCCTCCCTGTACTCCGGCTTTGGAATATATACAAAATCTGCAAAGCCACGCCCCGTCGGCAACTCTCTGACCGGCTTGAAGTAATACTTCATAGAACTTAAAAATGCAATAGTAAGCACACTACTCAATGAATTTTCATTATTGTACTCAATCGCAGATGTATACTCATTATGAATTCTTTCGATTCCAACAGACACTGACTCTTCATCCATATCCAGCACAGCCTCAAGAAATGTCTGCGACTCATTTTGGAAATTAACAAACTCGTCCCATTTTTTACGCTTTGTTGCCTTGACCAGCTCCTGACGTATCTCCTCATTAGGCACAAACGCTGTCTGAAATGCCTTGTCATATCCCAAATAACCAAGATGAATTAAATAGGTAATTACATCATCCCTATTAGCAAAGCTGACAATATCATTCTGGAAGGAGGTAACATCAACCTTCACCTGTGCCCCGGATATCATCTCAATAATAGCTGTTTTTAATCCGTCAAAATCCATATTTATAAGCGGAACTATAACATCGTAACTTCCGGTCTGCGACCAATAACTGACAAAATCCCGCCTTATCATTACACTCACAACTGCCTTTGGATTATAAACCTGATACTCCCCAAGAACATAACCATCATACCATTGTTTCACTTTTGAATAGTCAATATCATACTGCATACACAATCTCTTTACCTCTTCATCAGTAAAACCAATGTACTTAGAAAGTGGTCCCCCACTTAACATAGTAAATTCATCAAAATTGTTGAGCGCTGACTGTGTTTTGAGCTTTTTGATCGGAAGTATACCTGTAAGATATGCCAAAGCAATATATCTGCTAGGCTCTGATCCTTTAAACAGACTTCTTAATAAATTGATATAACTTTCCTGAATAGAAGCATTATGAGCCTCATCACGAATCAACACATCCCAGTCATTGATTTTCCAAATCTTCTTGGTCTGCTATTGCAAATGTACCCATCAATTGTTTCAATAACTCTATTTGTGTAATTGATAATTCCTGTCTTATCTACATATATATTTGCACCAATAACAGTCTTAAATGCATTATTATCAGGATTAACAAATCTACCCATAAGTGGTTCCTCCAAAACCCTTTATAATTTTTCTCCAATTGCCTTACACCGCTTCCTGCAAAATGCAATGCCATAAGCCAGAATATCACATCTGCCCTCTTCCTTTA
>CAVABC010000042.1:0-24719 GCA_963586665.1 Acutalibacteraceae bacterium | reverse complement strand
TATTAGTTTTCTTACGAAATATGCGGTACCGCATATTTCTGTACTGAATAGTTACTATTTATCTTTAGTAATTATAGATTACAGTATACATAACTGCAAGGGATTTTCGCAAGAAATCGCATATTTATAAATCCGAAACAGCTATGATATTTTATCACCTGTCGCATTATAACAAACAAATTCTATCATACTTACATTGTCCACTCTTTAATGCGCATGCATATACTTCTCTCTGGTAGCCAGTCCCCCGCGGATATGTCTCTCAGACTTATTTACATCCAAAATATGTCTGGTCTTTGCAGCCAGCTCCGGATCTATACGAAGCAGACGGTCAGCATCCGTGATATCCTTATGCACCGTGGATTTGCTAATACCGAACTGCTTGGCAGCCTGACGCACCGTTGTGTTGTTTTCTACTATGTAGTTTGCGATCTCAACCGCTCGCGTTTCAATATATGACTTCAAAAAAATACTCCTGCATAATCTGTTGTTACAGTTTATGCGGGAGTATTTTTTGTATTCCTCAATGGTAACTATCTATTTCTTATTTTTAATAGATAAGCTACAACCAACAGCCATTTCATATTAGCTTTTATAATTATTGCGCCATATGTGATGTGAGCATTCCATAAAGCCATTTGCCCTCGTCACTTAAATCATCATAGGTAAAGCCGCCGGTCTTATCACAACTGCTTGAAACGATTGCTGATGCCTCTGCCTTGTTGGAAAGATTCCAGCACACATAGCTTATACCATAGCTGTCCAGTATGCTGATCCAGTTGTTGGCAGAATCCACATCGATCTGTCCGTTTCCGCTGGCGTCACATATGCCGTACTCTGATACAAATATCGGAAGTCCAGCATCGGCAGCCGCTTTGAGCTTGCTTTGCAGATCCGCCTTGTGGGTAGCTGCGTAAAAATGCAGGCTATACATGATATTGTCAAAGCCCATCACCGGATCATTTACCGCACAGTCCACATCCTGACTCCAGTTAGGTGTACCTATAAGGATCACTGCATCCTTGTCATAGCTGCGGATGGATGGTATCACCTCACCAGCATAGAATTTTACATCGTCCCAGGTAGCACCGTTACAAGGCTCATTGCAGATCTCATATATCACGTTGTTGTTAGCTGCATATTTCTGCGCCATTTCCGTGAAAAATGCTTTGGCGCGGTCACTGTAGCGGTTAGGATTGCCCTCGTTTAACACATGCCAGTCGATGATTACATACATATCATTGTCAGTGGCATATTTTACACCGTTTTCAATGAGTGTCTTAAGCTGCTCCTGATCACCGTCTGTGCAGTATCCACCGTTTTCGTAGGTATACATTGCAAGCCTTATGACATTTGCGCCCCAGCTTTTTAATGTGGCAAAACACTCATTGTTTACATACTGCGGAAACCATGCCAGACCATGTGTGCTGACACCTCGAAGCTGCACTTCATTGCCCTTTTCGTCACAGAGCTTTGAGCCTTCGACATGGAGCTTTCCGTTTACTGACGGAACTGCAAGATTAGTATACTCCTGACCGTTTTCCGTGGTGATCTGCTCTGTTTCAGAAATATTCTCCGTGGAAGCCTCCGTTGCTTCCTCTGTGGCTGCTTCAGTTGCTTTTTCTGATTCCGTTGCCTTGCTATCATTTTTGTTACCACAACCTGTTAAGATCCCAAGCACCATTACTACTGCAAGTAATACTGCCAGCTTTTTCTTCATAAAATATTACTGTACTGAGGTCACTTTGTAATCCTGTGCCTCTACAGCCTCCTTTAAAGTCTCATCCGAAACCTCAGCGGAAAGTGTTACAACTGCTGTTCCGTTCTCATGGCTTACTACAGCCTCACTTACTGCGTCAAGTGCCTCAAGAGTTTTCTTTACTCTTGCCTCGCAATGTCCACACATCATTCCTTCAATATGCATTGTCTTTGTCATTGTTTTTTCCTCACTTTCGTTTTTTATATTTACTGTATTCTGTTTTACTTTTCTATCGTGTTTAGGATCGTACACCCTGCACAGGTTCAGCCGCAGGGCATTGGTAACAACGCAGAAGCTTGACAGACTCATCGCTGCCGCTCCGAACATCGGATTGAGCTTCCACCCGAGTAAAGGATACCACAAACCAGCCGCAAGGGGAATACCTATTACGTTATAGAAAAATGCCCAGAAGAGATTTTCATGGATATTTGTCAGTGTCGCACGGCTCAATCTTATTGCTGCCGGCACGTCTATGAGCCTGCTCTTCATCAATACGACATCTGCCGCATCAATAGCCACATCTGTTCCTGCACCGATCGCAATACCCATATCAGCGCGTGTCAGAGCAGGAGCATCGTTTATTCCGTCACCAACCATAGCGACCTTACCCTGCTTTTTAAGCTGTTTTATGACATTTTCCTTGCCATCCGGCAGCACTCCCGCTATGACCTCGTCCACACCGGCCTCTTTTCCGATGGCACGCGCAGTCTGTTCATTGTCACCTGTGAGCATTACTACCTTTATACCCATATTCTGAAGCTGTCTTACCGCCTCCGGGCTGTCTTCCTTGATCGTATCTGCCACAGCGATTATTCCTGCGAGCTTATCGTCCTGTGCAAAGAAAAGCGGTGTTTTTCCTGCCTTTGAAAATTCGTCAGCTTTCGACTTCATATAATCAGACACTTCTACGTATTTGCTGACAAATGACAGGTTTCCTGCTTTTATATTTTTTCCGGCAAGATTAGCCGTCAAACCATTACCTACTACAGCGGAGAAATCTGACACCTCTGCTATCTTGATGCCATCCTCCTGTGCTCTGCTCATAACAGCCTTTGCCAGAGGATGTTCACTCTTTGCCTCAACTGATGCTGCAAGCGTAAGCAGCAGCTTTTCATCTGATCCTGCCATACCATGTTCTGTTCCATCGTCTGCCTCATTCCTGAAAAATTCAGGATTTACAACGATATCCGTAACCTTTGACTCACCGCTTGTGATAGTTCCTGTCTTGTCGAGTGCCACAATCTGTGTACGTCCTGTTGCCTCAAGGCTGGCTGCCGTCTTAAAAAGAATACCGCTCTTTGCGCCCTTACCGTTTCCGACCATGATAGCCACCGGAGTAGCAAGTCCGAGCGCACACGGACAGCTTATAACGAGCACTGAAATACCTCTTGCGAGTGCAAATCCGATTGACTGACCTGCCACAAGCCATACGATAATCGTAATGACAGCGATCGTGATGACAGCCGGTACAAATATGCCCGATACCTTGTCCGCGATCTTTGCGATAGGAGCCTTTGTTGCCGCAGCGTCCGATACCATCTGTATGATCTGCGACAGTGTAGTGTCCTCACCGACACGCGTTGCGCGACACTTTATAAAGCCTGACTGGTTCACTGTTGCCGCACTTACCTGATCTCCCGGCTGCTTGTCCACAGGGATGCTCTCACCTGTCAGAGTCGACTCATTTACTGCGCTGACACCCTCAATCACTTCACCATCAACAGGGATATTTTCTCCCGGTCTTACCACGAAAATATCATCCTTTCTGACAGCATCGACCGAGATCTCGACCTCTTTTCCATCGCGAACAACTGTGGCTGTTTTTGGTGCAAGCTGCATCAGACTTTTAAGCGCGTCCGTGGTCTTGCCTTTTGAGTGTGCTTCGAGCATTTTTCCCACAGTGATGAGTGTAAGGATCATTGCTGCCGACTCAAAATAGAACTCGTGCATATACGCCATTACCGCATCCATATCACCTTTTACCTGTGCATCAGTCATGGCAAAAAGCGCATAAACACTGTATCCGAACGATGCACCGGCACCGAGTGCCACAAGCGTATCCATGTTCGGAGCACCGTGGATCAGTCCTTTAAATCCGCTGATAAAAAACTTCTGGTTTATCACCATTACCGCTATCGTAAGCAGAAGCTGTACGAGCCCCATTGCTACATGGTTTCCGTCAAAAAATGCCGGAAGCGGCCAGCCCCACATCATATGTCCCATGGAAAAATACATGAGCACTACCAAAAATACTACCGATACTATAAGTCTTTTTTTGAGTTTTGGAGTCTCCCTGTCAACCAGTGCATCCCGGGCTGCCGCAAGCTGACCAAGACTACCATTTGAAGCAGATGAGCTATCAGCACTGCTATGTGCGCCCTTTGGTGCCGCACCATATCCCGCTGCCTCGACTGCCGCAACGATCTCTGCCTCAGATGCCGTACCCTCAACACCCATGGAATTCGTCAGCAGACTGACAGAGCATAACGTTACGCCATCCACCTTGGACACAGCCTTTTCAACACGCGCACTGCATGCAGCACAGCTCATTCCCGTAACTGTATACTGTTTCATATACCTGTCTTATCCTTTCTTTTTATTACTACACTATTTATTATGACTCCCGTAACTGTTCAGTACGATCACAGTTACGAGCCTTTTTCACTATCTACTATTCTCTTTCGATCGAAGTAACCTTGAAATCGAGTCTGTCAATGGCAAATGTGATCTCCTCATCACTTACCTCTCTTGTCGCGGTGATGTAAGCCGCATTGTCATTCAGATCAACCTTTGCAGAAACACCGCCTAATTTCTGGAGTGATCTTGTGACAGAGTTCTTGCAGTTCATACAATGCATGCCATCGATGTGAACCGTTGCTTTCATAACAATCTCGCCATCGAGTACTGCAGAAGGCTCCTCGTCCTCTTTCATCGCACCGCCTCCACAGCATCCACCCTCACCCTTTGAGTGTTTGATCGTTTCTTTTAAACCGACAAATGCAAGTACTACTATTGCCAATATTATGATTATCGTTATTATTGTTGTTACCATATTCAATCCTTCTTTCCATCAGCATGGTTGCCCGGCTATTGCAACTGCTTTATAAAAACTACAAACTACTATTTATTATTTGTAATTGTCCTGTAGCTATTCAACACAGATAGCATTCCTGCCTGCAACCACATATTTCATAAAATAATCGTAACTGTTATTTCATGAGCTTCTGCAATGTAGTAAGCAGCTCATCAATAGTCTCATCCTTTCCCTCACGGATATCCTCCGCTACACAGGTCTTGATGTGGTTCGCTAAAAGCACTTTGTTGAAGCTGTTTAAGGCTGCATTTGCCGCTGCCACCTGAGTGATGATATCGGGGCAGTAACAGTCCTCATCGAGCATCCTTTTTATGCCGCGGATCTGTCCCTCTATACGGCTTAACCTGTTGACCAGATCCTTGTATTCCTTGTCTGTACGCTCCTTTTTACGGTTACAGCAACAACACTTTTCCTCTGACATATCTCACGTCACCTCCTTACATACCCCCACAGGGTATCCTCTTGAGTGTATTATATACCCCTTAGGGGTATATTTCAAGCATTAAATTTCTCAATAATGATGAGATTGAACCAAAAATAATGTCATCCCTTGATATAAAGGCAGAGGTACCACTGTCAAATGGAAAAGATGCCATTTTCAGGCATCTTTTTGTATTTTTGCATGTATTTTATTTATATATGCGTTTTCCGCGTTGCACAGATATCTTATATCCCAGGCTACTGTGTCACATACTTGCTGTAAAGTCTCTCAAATGCAGGCATTGATCTCTTTATCATATCCTGATCCACGCAGTATGACACTCTTACCCAGCCCGGACATCCGAATCCGTCCGCTGCCACGATGAGCACATCCTCTTCCTTTGCCTTCTCACAAAAAGCATTGCTGTCATCCTCGAGTGCTTTTACAAACATATAGAAAGCTCCGTCCGGCTTGAAGCAGTGGTATCCAATCTTTGTGAGTCCCTCATAGAGCAGATCCCTGTTCTCTTTGTATGCGTTTATATCGCCTGTCGCACCCTGACATCTTACTATCATCTTTTGGAAAAGGCTCGGTGCGCAAACATATCCGAGTGCTCTTCCTGCTCCGCAGACTGCTGCGTACATCTCGTTTTTGTCGTATACCTCATCAGGCACGAGTACATATCCGATTCGCTCTCCCGGCAGTGAAAGCGATTTGCTGTAGGAATAGCACACAAGTGTATTGTCATAATATTTTGTCACAAACGGCACCTTTATTCCATCGTATACGATCTCTCTGTATGGCTCATCTGCAATGATAAATACAGGCTTTCCGATCTCTTTTGATTTTTTCTCGAGAAGCTCTGCAAGTTTTTTGATAGTCTCCTCTGAGTATACTGTTCCTGACGGATTGTTAGGTGAGTTGATGATCACACCTCTTGTATGCTCATTGATACGCTCCTCAAGTGCCTTAAAATCTATCTGGAAATGCTCTGTATCTGCCGGCACTTCTACGAGCTTTGCCCCTGCTGCATTCACGAATACCTTGTACTCCGGGAAATATGGTGCGATCGCGATAAACTCATCATACGGATCATTTGTAAGCGCACGGAAACAAATAGACAGTGATGCAGCCGCTCCCATTGTCATGTAGAAGTTGTCTGCATTGAAATGTGTTCCATGTGTATTATTGAGAAATTCTGCTATTGCGGCACGAGTCTCAGCATCTCCCTGAGCAGATGTGTATCCGTGCAGTGCGACTGAATCATAATTTGTGACCAGCTCTTTTATTGTGTCGTTTACGATCTGCGGTGCAGGTATGCTTGGATTTCCTATTGAGAAATCATATACATTTTCTTTTCCTACGATCGCTGCTCTTTTTTTGCCATACTCGAAAAGCTCTCTGATCGCGGAGCGAACGCTTCCGAGCTGGTACATGCTTTCATTTACTACCATCTCTTTGTCTCCTTTTTGTTTGTTATTCTGTGCCAAGCCGCCTGGGGTACAGTATGTGTGCCTGCCTCCGGCAGAACCGGTTTGGATTGCTAATTTATTGGTGCCGATTTTATGGGTTTTAGACTCTTTGTATTATAATCAGTGAATTAAGATTACAGAAAGTCAAGACCTGCGCGGCGTGTCATCCCGATATGCTCACGAAGCTCCCTCGCTGACATTCGCAATGCCCCAAGGCTCATCACTGTCTGCTGCTCGAGTCCATCAGATGTGGCAACCGTAACTTTGTATTTGTCACGAACACCAAATACCGTTTTCTCGATAAAGGCATCTGCTGTCTCATCCTGTCGGGTGTATACCACCTCTATATTGTGGAAAGTCTCATGTTTTCCCTCATTGCCCCTGACCTTGTATGCATCGAATACGAGTATGAGTCGGCAGCCCCGATACCCCTGATAATCTGATAATATGTCTTTAAGCTTGTCTCTTGCTGAGTCGATATTGATGCGGGAGAGTTCTCTTAGATCATCCCATGCAAATATTATATTATATCCGTCAACAATAAGATACTCTTCATCCGGTGCTTTTTTCGGATAAATAGGATTTCCGTGCTTATCATGCTTGACTGTGCGCGGTTTTCCGCTTAGTCCTTCGTACTCATTTTTCTTTTTGCTGCTCCATTTGCGGCGCTCCTGATCCGCAACATCATTTTTGCTCATACCGAATTCCCTTGCATACACATCTGCAAGCTGTGCATCAAGCTCAACCGATGACATGCGCGATACTTCTTTTTCCCAGCTTGCCCTTCGTC
The DNA here is from genome assembly GCA_963586665.1 of Acutalibacteraceae bacterium. GTDB lineage: Bacteria > Bacillota > Clostridia > Lachnospirales > Lachnospiraceae > Roseburia. Next base: position 17,183 of record CAVABC010000042.1, on the reverse strand, counting down.
TGTTTCCTGCCAGTGCTTCTGCATCCTCAGCAGTAAAGGAACTCTGTGTGCGCGCATTTGCCTCGAGTGCTTCATCCGAATCATCTCCATCATATACATATGGCAGATGCATATGCTGTGGCACTTCATCCCACGGCACGACATATCCCGAACCGTGCGCACAGAATACCGAGCCTGTCGGGTTTCTGAAATCTTCCTCACTGTCGTAATGCATTTTTTCTATGACTTCTGCCGGATTGTGGCACTCATCATATCCCCACAGCTCAAGTGTCAGATGTCCGAGTCCCTTGGTATAGGCATGCACGAGGCTCACATAGTCCTGCATTGTCGCAACAGGTGCTTTTCCTGTGATCGTTGCCATTTCACGCGTGCCGTTTGTGGAAAACTCCGGTCCTTCTGCCTTTGCATATCTCTGTTCCAGATCCGTCATGGCTCGTCCGACATATTCCATCGGCACCTGCAGTATAAAGCTGTAATACGGTTCAAGCAATACGCTCTCTGTGGATTTGAGTCCCTGACGGATGGCGCGGTAGGTTGCCTGTCTGAAATCACCGCCCTCTGTATGCTTTACATGTGCCCTTCCGGTCAGTATCGTGACTTTTACATCTGTAAGGGCTGATCCTGTCAGCACTCCCCTGTGCTCTTTTTCCTCGACATGGGTAGCTATGAGACGCTGCCAGTTTTTGTCCAGTACATCCTCGCTGCAGGTGGATGTCACGGTGATACCGCTGCCGCGTTCTGCCGGTGACAGGAGCAGATGCACCTCCGCATAGTGTCTGAGAGGTTCAAAATGTCCGACTCCCTCCACTGTTTTTGCAATAGTCTCTTTGTACACGATGCTGCCCTGACCGAATGTGACTACCACTCCGAATCTGTCTTTTATCAGTCTGACAAGGACTTCCATCTGCACCTGTCCCATGAGCTGCACATGGATTTCCTTGAACTCCTCCACCCACACGATATAAAGCTGTGGATCTTCCTCCTCGAGCTGTTTGAGCTTTTCCATAAATGCAGCCGGATTCACATCATCCGGCAGTATCATCCTATAGTTTAATACGGGCTCAAGTATAGGCAGGTTGGACTGCATTTCGCCTCCGAGTCCCTGCCCCGGAAATGTCGAGCTAAGTCCGGTGACTGCCACTACCTCTCCTGCTTCGGCTGCATCCGCAGTCTCGTATTTCTCACCCGAATATTTTCTCATCTGGTCTATTTTCTCGGTCAGCAGCCCCTGCGCGCCTTCACTGCCATGTGCGCTGTATTCCACTTTGTCCCTGACTTTCAGACTGCCTCCTGTTATTTTAAGAAATGTAAGGCGGCTTCCCCTGTCATCACGACCGATCTTGTATACACGCGCCGAAAATTCCTCCGGGTACTGTTTTTCGCACATGAATCTGCCAAGTCCCTGTATCAGCGTATCCACGCCTGTCAGCCTGAGTGCCGAACCGTAAAAACACGGAAATACCTCTCTTATCGCGATTGACTGTGCTATCTGCTCATCGGTGAGACTGCCCTTTTCCATATATATATCGAGCAGCTTTTCACTGCACATGGCAATCTCCTCACAGAATTCTTCCGCAGATATATCGTTTTTGTCTGTTATGTACCCTGAAAAGTCAACGCAGCCGTCACTCAGCTCACTTTTAAGTTCTGCCTGCACTGCTGCCGCATCTGTTCCATCCATATCCATCTTGTTTACAAATATGAATGTCGGAACATTGTAGTGCTTAAGCAGCCTCCAGAGTGTGCGTGTGTGTCCCTGCACTCCATCGGTACCGCTGATAACAAGTATCGCATAGTCAAGCACCTGTAATGTGCGCTCCATCTCAGCCGAAAAATCCACGTGTCCCGGTGTATCGAGCATGACCACATGCCATTTTGCGTCCGTTTTTTCATTTCCATCTGTGCTTTTTCTGATTACCGGAATATCAAGCCTCGCCTGCTTTGAAAAGATCGTTATTCCTCGTTCGCGCTCCTGCGCATCATTGTCCAGATATGCATCCTGATGATCCACTCTGCCGAGCGACCTTATCTGTCCTGTGCCGTAAAGCATTGCCTCCGACAGTGTGGTCTTTCCCGCATCTACGTGGGCAAGGATGCCTATTGTTGTGTGTGTATGTGTCATGTTATTCTCCGTATATTAAATAATTATATTTATTATAGCACAAAAGCCGCATTGAATTGACAACATATTTTTCGCCATTTATAATAAAATCTGAATATTAAATTCCGAAAGGTTTTGAACATATGAATAAAAAAGAAGTACTTGAATTAAAAAGAAGATTAAAAAAAGATCAGGCTACTTTCACGCGTCTGGTCGGCTGCTACGTGGACTGCAACCACGAAAAGGTCTGTAAATTCGGCAGCAAATTCCTCACTCTCGAGGATGAGGAATACTACAAATACCTGGAGATTGCAAACAAAGTGCTTTCCGGAACTATCGGAAACAATCTGCTTGACCTGCAGTTTCCTATCGAGGAGGAGGAAGTCGGTGGACGCCAGCAGATCCTTATGGCTCTGCGAGACTGCGATCTTGAAGATGAGACTCTTCTCGATACATACTACGATCTCGTCATCGATACCTATGATGAGGCAGGCAACTACCTGATACTGCTCTATCTCGACAGCTATGATGTCATGACACGCACCAAGGACAATATAAATGTGGACGAATCAGAGGAAATATTCAAATATATGCTCTGCGCCATCTGCCCTGTTTCCCTGTCCAAGCCGGGACTCGGATATCTGGAAAAAGAACAGCGCATCGGACCTCGTATCAGAGACTGGGTAGTAGGTGCCCCGGATACCGGTTTCCTCTTCCCTGCTTTCAATGACAGAAGTACCGATATCCACTCGACTCTCTTCTACACGAAGAACACAAAAGAGCCTCACTCCGAGTTTATGACAAACGGACTCGGCTGTGGTGTGGAGCGCACTGCCACTGAGCAGAAGATGGCATTTCACTCTATCGTGCGCAATGTGCTCGGTGCAGAGGATGAAAGTACGGATGATGTACTGCTCGATATACAGCAGAATCTTTCTGAGATGGTCGATGACTATGCTGAAAAGCATGATGATGACGATGATCCATTCCTGCTCGACAGCGAAGCCATGAACAAAGTCTTAAGCGACTGCCATGTATCAGAGGAAAAGATCTCCCGCATTGAGAAATCCGTCAACGAGGCTTTTGGTGACAAACTTCCTGTAGCAGAAAATGTAATCGATTCAAAGGCTCTCGCAGCAAACGAGATCCGTGTTGAAAAGCTCGCTCTCGAGAGTCAGGTCGGAGAGCTCACACTTGAGCTGAATGAAACCAAGGCAAAAATCGAGGAAAAGGATTCTCTTATCGAGGAGAAAAATAATCAGATTGAGGAACGTACCACACAGCTTCTTGAGAAACAGGAAGAGATCGACAATTATGTTGCCGAGACAAAGACATATGATGTGGTGCTGCGCGTAAAGCCTGAGAAAGCTTCACAGATCCACTCACAGATCATAAATGGAGAGAAGTGTCTTGTTATTCCTATGAAGGATAACGAAAATGCCACTATAAACGGCATCAATACAACTGTATAAACAATAAAACTTCGCATCCAAAAACTTATTTTAAGTCTTCTGATGCGAAGTTTTTTAGTAAATTTTATCACACAACTGTAACTATAACTCAACAGCTGCATAATATTTATTGCTTATTTTTACCAGCTAAGTACTTCATAGCCGTCCTCTGCGACGAGTACCATGATCTCCCACTGTGCTGATGGAAGTCCATCGTCTGTATACACTTCCCAGCCGTTCTTGTCATCAACATAGATATCTGCTTTTCCCATGTTGACCATTGGCTCTATTGTAAATATCATGCCCGGTACCATGACCATATCCGTGCCACGCTTTGTATTGTAGCCAACCCATGGCTCCTCGTGGAACTCGAGTCCCACACCGTGTCCACCGATCTCTCGTACTACTGTGTAGCCGTTTGCAAATGCATGGTCATGTACAGCCTGACCCATGTCTCCGAGGAAGCCCCATGGTTTTACTTCTTTAAGTCCAAGCTCTACACACTCTTTTGTGACATCTACGAGCTTTTTCTTCTCAGGACTTACATTTCCTATACAGAACATTCTCGATGAATCCGAAAAATAACCGTTTAAAATTGTAGAACAATCCACGTTTATAATATCGCCATCCTTTAAGATGACATCCTTTGACGGAAATCCGTGACAAACCTGCTCATTTACCGATGTACATACGCTGTATGGGTATCCCTCGTAATTGAGAGGTGCAGGTATGCCGCCCATGCTGGTAGTCATATCGTATACGATCTTGTCGATCTCTGCTGTGTTCATACCCTCATGGATATGCTCCTGTATGTAGTCAAGCACTGCCACATTGATCTTGGCACTCTCCTTTATTCCTGCTATCTGGTCAGGGTTCTTGATAATAGAGTGGTCAGGCACCTTATGATGCTGTTCTGCCAGTCTCTCAAGTTTTACGTCAAATGCCGCGTGACATGTCTTGTATTTCTTTCCGCTGCCACACCAGCAAGGATCATTTCTTCCAATTTTTGTTGCCATAATAATCTTCTTTCTAGTGATCGAGAGTAACGTTTCCCATCCCGACTCTGTTCCACATTTTTTCTTTTATTTGATATTTATTCTCCTCAAGCAGCTCCTTGTATCTGCCACTTGAAAAATCATAGTCAGACGTATCTGCATTGTTAAGCTGTGCATAAATCTCCTGATATTTCTGGGCTATCGCAACTTTTTCCATAGCAGCATTTATCTCCTCCTGAGTCACTCCCAGCTTAGCCGCTCCATCGACATCTAAAAGGTCTGACCAGAAATCCTTCTGACTGTTCTCCAGCGATTTTTTCTCATCATCGCTCAATGTAATGCTCTCTTTAGCCGCCATCTCGTAAAAAATCTCATCATGGATAGCCATGGACATAGCATTTTTACGTGCCGTAACCCTGATAAATTCACCGTTTGTGTGAACATTCCAGTATTTGTTAGGCTTATCCGGATCATAGATCACAGCCTGCTTTTCAACCTGCTGTTCCTCATATGCCACATAAAAAGCCAGATCACAAAACGTAAGCTCATTACCATTTACCACTGCTGCGACATCATCAAGATGTTCTCTGTATATTATGTTCTGCTTCTGTCCCTGATGATATCTGTATGCGTAAATGCCCGAGATGACTACAACGATCAGTAAAATGATCGTTGTGATATGTTTTCTAATTACTGACAAAGCTTTGCAACCACCTGGTTGATGACCTTTCCGTCTGCCTTGCCCTTAAGCTCAGGCATGACTGCGATCATATCTTTTTGTAATTGTTCCATCTGCATGGCTGATTCCTCCTGATAATTTTATTGTCTGCGTAACTGTTCAATACCTTCACAGTCACTCGTCTTTAACTAATATACACCTAAATTGATAAAATAACTATAGCTTAAGCTAAAAAATGTGCCACAGCAATGACCGTGGCACTTATATACTTTATTGAATTTTATTATACGAGACGACGGATAGCAAGGATAGTGTGACACTGTACGCTTCTGCCTGCTGTGATACCTGCCTTTGTCGACTGTGCTTCAACAATACAGCCTCCACCTCTATAAATAGCAACATGTCCCGGATATACTACTACATCTCCCGGCTGGATATTGTCAAATGATACAGCCTGTCCTACAGACTTGAATGCCTGTGAGTATCTAGGTGTGCTAATGCCGAAATGTGCATATACCTCATGAACAAATCCTGAACAGTCAACACCGTTTGTAAGGCTGTTTCCACCCCATACATATGGATTACCAACAAACTGCATAGCATATGATACTACATCACTGCCAGATACACCTGTGGTACCGCTAGGGTTTTTTCCACCACCTGATGCATAGTCATTTGCAATAGTTCCACCTGATCCGGCTCCACCACCATCATAGCTGGTACTTCCACTGTTACTGCTGTTACTGTTGCTTGATGATGCTGCCGCCTGTTGCTGCTGTCTGAGCGCTGCTGCAGCAGCTGCGGCCTCCTGCTGCTGGATGATAGCAGCCTGTGTATCTATTATATTCTGATAATTTTCCGCCTGCTGCTGTGCCTCTGTAATCTGGCTTGCATACTGCTCTTTCTGGTTCTCAAGCTCAAGAATAGCAGATTCTATCTCTGACTGCTGTGCCTCATAATCATCCTGCATTGCCGTCAGCTCATCCATATCGCTGTCAAGCTGCTCTCCGATCTGCTTAACCTGCTCTACAGCGGCCTGATATGACTCCATAAGATTCCTGTCTGAATTATATACATCTGACACATACTCTATACGGTTCAACATATCAGAGATGCCTTTTGCCTCGATGATAGCTGTCCAGAGATTATCCTCCGTACTATTCTCGTACATGAACTGTATACGCTTCTTCATAGCCTCATACTGTTCCTGCTGTTGCTCCTGTGCATCTGCAAGATCGCTCTGGTTCTGCTCTATCTCTGCCTGTTTATTTGTAATATCTGTCTGAAGCTTCTTCTGCGCTGCCAGAATAGTGTCGAGCTCATCAGACTTGCTCTGTATATCACTCGAAACCTCCGACTGCTGGTCCTTTAAACTGTCAATCTTATCATTTGTATCGCTTAAATCTTTCTCAGCCTGTTTCTTTTTCTGCTTGGCAGTCTCAGCAAATACTGTTTCAATGCCGCTGCCTATGTAACCACCCATAAAAGTACCATCAACAACCGGACCTGTCAGCACAAGCGCTGATGTTAAAAATGTACATATAAAACGTCTCCAACTACGATTCATACTGCGCCTCCTAATTATCGCAATTAATGAAATTATCTTTACTACATATTTATTAACATTTTCTCACAAATCTGGCTTTTTTTCCACACTTTTTTTAAATTTCCATTTTTTTCTACATTTTCATTACTGATAACATCCGATATTATCCACCATCCGCGCAATTATCAGTCTGTCATTTTGTTGAATATTGTCAGAATTCAAGCCGTTTACAGCCACAATATTGTCTATTGTAGTGTGATACTTTTTAGCTATATCCCACATTTTATCATCCTTTTGTACTATATAGCCCACAAGCCCAGCTTCACTGCTGCCGTTGAAAACTTCCTCAGCTTCGTCAACTCTTGTAATAACATCGAGCATATCCTGCTGCAGTGCAATGGCATTTATACTTACCGTACTCTTTATCTCATACTCGCTGTTGTCCATCAGATTTACCTGTACCTGATCCACCTGAACATTTACCTCACAATATGTCCGGTTGTCAATGTCCGGTATCTCCACAAACTGTTCAAACGGAACCTGATCAGTATGCATCTCGATCGGACAGTTGTCATCCTCCACGATATTTATGCAGTTTACAGTGAGCACACCTGTTACAAGGATACCGCCATCCGTGTTCTTGATCTGCTCGATCTGTGCGGATGTCTTTGTTCCGCAGATGCGCAGTATCCTGTTTTCGCCCGGTTCTCTATACATCTGTTCCAAAATACGGCATTTCGTATCATTTTTCATAAGAAGTCTGCACACCGGGCGTTTTTCATAAACCGGTTTTATGCCGCAGGATACTGAATACAGATCCTTTAACACATCCACGCTTCGCTCGCACCATACTTTTCCATCCACAGTAAGTGCAAGCTCTATGGAAAGCTGACGCGGCTCACCGTCATAATCATTTTCTGCCTCGACCTGCTGCACAGTAAGCTGTGTCCTGATCCATGCCAGATTACCCGCATTTTCCGAATCACATCTTATCTCATTGGAAAAATTCTCCTGTGTCTCGAAACAGCATACCTCCTGTTCCTCGCTCAAATACACTATGCAGGCATGTGTCTCGCCTGTGATCGTAACGCGGTCGCGGTCATATGTATACTCAAGATTTCTGATATCCACAAGTCCTGAGAGCAGTTTCCATATATTCGGTTTGGTCTTTGGAAGAGTCACATCATTTCTGATCCTGATTATATCCCTTATCGAACAGCCAAGCTCCAGTATAGACACCTGATCCGAAAGCTGTTCCACCCCCGGCTCATTTACCCTGGCTGCGATCTGCGTATCCTCCTCGCGCTCACAGTAAATATCCATATTGATTATTCCCCTGATCGAAAGCTTGCGCGAATTGATAATGCCGACCGCCAGATCGTCAAGACATGCGTACACTCTCACCGTATCACCGTCGCATATTCCTTCAAGAACGATCTTTTCCTGAAAAGGTATAACATCCTTTACTGCCTCGACTCTGCCTGAATTATCCTCCATGCCATCAGTGCCCTCGCCCTTGTAGAGCACCTCAAACTCGATCATTCCGTTTACCCAGATGTTTTCACCTACAGCCTTTACCTCATCAACTTTTACCTGTCCACTCTGGCAGACCACTCTGAGTACATCCGGCTTGTTATCTTTTATGACATAGTCATGGTCAAAGGTAACCTGTTCCGTATCCTGTACTTTTTCTATATTTTGTTTTACTTTCTGCGTTATGAGTTCCATAAAAAAATCCCCCACTTCAAATATCGTATAAAAATACATATTCAAAGCGAAGGAAAATTATGCTAACAAAGTTTCATTCTTATATCTTTTGTGATGACATCAGTGTAACTGAATGACAATAACTGTGGTGGATTCTGCTCCATATCGTCATCCACTAAAACAGTGAAGACACTCGGATAGGCCTGCTGAATGACACCCTCCTGGATATCTACCTTGTTGCGTCCTCGATCCAACTGAATCTTTACTCTGTTGCCGCACTGCTGATGAATCGATGCCCTGACTTTTCTGATCTCTGCCTGTTCCATTTTATGCCTCCTCTATTTTGAGTTATTATTCTGTTATGCTACAATATCTAGTGGCTTTAGTATAGCAAAGTATTACAGTGTTAGCAATAGAACATAGGTACTAATTATCAGTTTTTTCGCAAATTTATACACAATTTGCTCAACTTTTACTGGAACACAACAGGCATTTCACTCAATTCTGTCTTTATTATGATGTACGGATAGCTTGCCTGATTACTTACTTTTTCATTCGCATCAGGTGCTATAAGACGGGCATCAAAATATATGGCTTTGTCCTGCACATAGACCTGTTCCACTGATATGCTGTAGCCTCCCGTCTCCTGTGTGCCAAAGCCTTCCGCTATGTATAAATATTCATTATCTTTGTATGTAAGCTTCATTGCATTTGTTTTGCTCTCATCGATCTGTTTTTTGAATTCCTCCGGCACATCATCACCGCTTACCACGGTGTATGCAACCATGCGCTCACTTTCCGTCCCCATTATGTTGCGGCTGCATCCACCTATAGCGGTTGTCGCGAGCAATATCGCACAGGTTGAGAAAGTTACTGCTATTTTTCTAAAATTTCCAGACATTTTTGCCTCTCTTTCTTATCATATTCTCCATGTTATGCTATAATAGTTTTTAACTGTTCATCCCCATAGGCTGAATAGTTACTATATTTTTATAATATGTACAAGAGAGGATAATTATGCGTTCAGTATTAATCGTAATATTCGTATTTTTGTATCTGCTGCTGGGACTGCCGGTACTCGGTCTCATGTGGATCATCGGCAAATTCAACCAGCCCTGGGCAGATATGGCACAGCTTCGCATCGTGCAGTGGGCATTCCGCTGTATCATATTCATAAGCGGTACCAAAATAGATTTTATCGGAGAGGAAAATGTCCCAAAGGATCAGGCGGTCATGTACATCGGAAATCACAGAAGCTTTTTTGATGTCATAATCACTTATTCAAGATGTCCACGCCTGACAGGATACATCTCTAAAAAGAGTATCATGAAAGTGCCTGTGCTTGGACTGTGGATGAAGCGTCTGCACTGTCTCTTTATAGACAGGGACGATATAAAGCAGGGGCTTAAGGTCATACTTGCAGCCATTGATCAGGTAAAAAATGGCATATCCGTGTGTGTATTTCCTGAGGGCACCCGCTGCAAAAACAAAGATGATCTGACAGATGTACTTCCATTTAAAGAGGGTACTTTCAAGATCGCCACAAAAAGCAAATGCAAGATCGTACCGATGGCTATCGTTGGAACAAATGAGATTTTCGAGGATCAGTTTCCATGGGTTAAAAAGAGGCATGTTACTATCAAATACGGTACTCCTATAGATCCTGCTTCGCTTAGCAAAGATGAGCAGAAGCATATCGGAGTTTATTGCAGAGATGTGATCGTAGATATGTTAAAAGAGATTGTGTAATTTTTCTTGATTTTACAGCCTGTATCATCATACCGTCAAGATTTAAATTAAAAATGTATTTTAAATTTTCTACCTCCTCCCAAAAAAACTTATCTATTATAAAAGCAGCAAAGCCATTAGCTCTGCTGCTTATCATCACGCTTATCCCAGATCAGGTTCTGATCTCAGAGAAATACTATCTGTTATCTTTCCTTCCGACTCAAATATCAATATCCTGTTTGTACCTTTTTTTAGAAATGATGCCGGAATATATAATCTTTTTTGTGGACCTCTGTCCCAAAATCTACCTATATTATTCCCATTTACCAGAATGCAGCCCTTTCCCCATCCCTCAAAATCAAGAAATGTATCCGCCATCTCCTCTGCCTCAAATATAAATTCATAGAAAGCCGGTTCTCCCTCTTTCGCTGTATGAGAAAAATCAAGTCCTGACAAATCCTCCATTGGCAGGCAGTATGTATCCCAATAGAAATGCTGATGACCATTGATTGTCACACATCTGTCTATTCCTTTTCTTTGCTTTTCCAAAGCTGGTCCAAAGTTTACTCGTCCCATATTTTCTACAAGGATATCTATTTTGTGTGCATCATAAATTTTGTTTTCCAGCTCATGCTCTTCTAAAAGTTCTCTGTCATATAAAGTCAGAATTCTTTCATCATCTATAAAAATACCGGCTCTGTCATTGGCATCATACAATCTTATCTTTTCAATTTCTTTATCTTTGTCCAGTCTGCTTTCGTAGAGAATATATCCATATCCCTGATACAGCCTTTCCATTGATACAGGTGTCAATGTTTCTGTCTTTTTAGATATATTTTCCATATTTTCAAATAACCCAGCACTACGATTTACCTTAATAGTTCCGTACTCCATTGCCGATACAGGATTTTCCTGTAGTCTGCTTAAAAGTTCGTCACACTCATTTTTCTTTTCTGCACTTATATATTTTGAGATAACATTTCTGAATGCATAATATTTTTCAGTGAATCTGCCATCCTCAGTAAGCAGAGCATCATAATCATAGCTGGTAACATCAGGGGTAAGCTCATCATAATAATTTGAACCATTCATAAAACCCCAGTTAGTGCCACCTATAAACATATAGATATTGATATGTCCGCTATCCAGTATTTCTTCCAGATCATTTATATGCTCATTTACATCTCCGACATTATGCTTTCCACAGCCCCAGCTATCAAACCAACCTACCCAGAATTCCATACACATTAACGGTTTCTTTTCTGCGCCCATCTTTTCCTGCATTGTCTCAAACTGCGCTTTGCCTTTTGAACCAAAATTTCCTGTTTGCAGACATCCATCAATCTTTCCGCACTCAAAAGCCGAACCCCATGGTCCATCCGATGTGACAAGAGGAACATCGCAACCATTATCTGTCATAAGCTTTTTCATATACTCCAAGTATCTGCTGTCATCTCCATAATAGCCATATTCATTTTCTACCTGCATAAATATTACAGGACCACCATTTGTTATCTGAAGCGGTGCAATGATTGTAAATAGCTTTTCATAGTACTCTCTGACATGTTTCAGGTACGGCTCATACATACAGCGCACCTTCATTCCGTCCTCTTTCAGAAGCCAATATGGAAGACCTCCAAACTCCCACTCAGCACATATATATGGGGAAGGTCTTAGTATTACAAAAAGTCCCAGTTTCTGTGCCAATTTGACAAATCTGACAACGTCAAGATTTCCGCTAAAATCAAACTGTCCTTTTTCAGCCTCATGCAGATTCCATGGTATATATGTCTCTACACAATTACAGCCTAATGCTTTCAGCTTTTCAAGTCTGTCCTGCCAATATTCAGGTACAATTCTAAAATAATGCATTCCCCCTGATATTATCTGTATTTTTTCTCCATTCAGGTAGAAATCATCTTTAATTTCAAATGTATCCATCTTTTTCCTTTCCTAAGAAATTATTCCAGCCGGAATTTTCTAACCTCTGCAAGAAGTTCCTCTGCAACTCTATTATTTCGATGCATGTTGTATATTGACAAATTCAACAAAAATTTACAAAAAAGTTCTGTGTAATCATTTACCCACGTATGTATTTAAATACCTTTAATGATTGAAGCGGATGCCCACTAAAGTCAAACATCGCCTGATTATTCCATTCCGAACCTCCATAATTCTTAGAAAATTCATCGTATTCGCCAACACATTTGCATGCCCATCCGCTTCCGAATTTCTCCCACTTTTCCCGGTTAGATGCTAGCACTTCCTCGGCATTCGCTGCATCCTTGTCATATTCCTCTACAGGTACCCATGTGCCTCCCCAATAAAATACTCCACTAAGTCCAGCCTCATTTGCTGCATCACATATGTCTCTTATAATAGCCGCCTGTCCCTGAACACTCGCTTCATACCCCTCTACCAGATCCTCATCTCCAACAAAGGCATTTTTAAATCCATCGCCACTTTCCGTAGTAAAGCAGTATGATGTCTCTGCGATCATAGTCTGCTTGCCATAATTCTCAATTATATTTCTTGCAACATTTTGCATATTCTCGTTGGTTCCATCCCACATAGGATAATATGACATTCCAAAAATATCATAGTCAACTGCATCCTGCTTCAACTTATCAACAATTTTTGCAATACCTTCAGCATCCTTGATAAGCGTGTAGTGAAGCGCAACTTTTATATCCTTTTTATATTTTTTAGCAAGTTCTCTGACTGCCCTTATACCTTCCCTGAGCAGCTTATTGACAACAGATGCATCTTTTTCGCCCGACATTCCATTGTTGATTTCATTCCCTACCTGAACCATTCCAACATCCACACCTGCCTCTATTATTCTGGCAAGACTGTCTGCTGTAAACTGATACACTGCTGCTTCCTTTTTCTCAGGTGGATAATCCTTCCAGGCTTTCGGAGCAAGCTGTCTGTTTGGATCTGCCCAGAAGTCCGAATAATGAAAATCAACACACACTTTCATGCCATATTCTGTTGCACGTTTTCCAAGCTCTATTGCGGTCTTTAGATCTGCATTTGCTCCGCCATATCCATGTCCGTTTTCATCATACGGATCATTCCACACCCGAAGTCTGATATAGTTAATTCCTGATTCAGAAAGTGTTTTGAATATATCCTGTTCTTTACCTTCAAAATCATAATAAACCACACCACTTTTCTCTTCTGCTATAACCTCTGAAGCATCCATTCCGCAAATGAATTTTTCACTAAGGTTGTCTATAGGTTTAATATCTACTTTCTGTTCTTTAAAATTATGCATTGTAGACCTCCATATTTTCTATGACAAATATCTCCCACAAATTGATAACCTACAATATGTGGGAGATATTATGATTAATCGTAACTGTTAAGTACCTTCACAGTTGCGAGCCGCAAGCGCATGAGAATCAGCTTCGCTGATGGGCGCTTGCTCCTACATAATATACTTTTTCTTACGAAATATGCGGTACCGCATATTTCTGTATTGTATAGTTACAATTAATCAGATATTCTGTTTAATGTAAAGTCGTCGAGTGTTCCCCAACTTCCCTTATTACATTTCATTCTTACACCAATTGTAAGAGTATCACCTGACTGTATCTTTATATCCTTAACCATAGGATTTTTCCAGTCAGTCCATGTAGTAACCATAAACGGCGTGGTTCCCTCTTCAGTTCCATTTACAACAGCATACAATTCCAGATCGGACGATGCCGAATCCATATCTCCTCCCTGAGCAAAAGTTGAAAGCTGATATGTTCCTGCTTCAAGATCGGTAATTTCCTGCTCTATTGCAAAATCCATATCTGAGTCTCCTGAGTAGAAATGGAATGCAACTTCACCTGTATATGCGTCATCCTCCTTGTCCTGAAAATCAGTAGGATTTACATCGCCTTCATATGTGACATTCCACATAGATGTATCCTCATCCTCAAAACTTGGATTACTTACATAGTTGATCATTTCAATATCTACATTAGCCACTACTTCAGTACCATCTTCGAGTGTACCATTTATCTCATACTCTCCACCCTTTGATGTATCTATTTTACTAAGATCTGACTCGTCCCATGTAACCGCCAGCTTTGTATTCTTTGATCTGTCATTGTAAATAACATCTACCTTATCCGGCATCACAAGCTTATCATCCACAGCACATTCTATATTGATATCAGGCACATAATCTACTGCAAGTGGTGCTGTAGAACCATACTTAAGATACTTAAATACATTTAAGGATGCAAGAGGATTTCCCTTAAAATCGAACATTGCCTGATTTTCCCATGCACATCCTCCATAGTACAATCCCGCATCATCAGGATCATAATCTGCAGCATAGCTGCTTGCCCATCCGCTTCCATATTTTTCCCACAGTGCCGAATTATCCATCTGAGGACCGTTACCTACAGGTATCCATGTTCCTTCCCAGTAAAATACACCTGATACACCTACATCATTGGCAGCTTCACAGATATCTCTTATCATTGTTGCCTGACTCTGCACTGTAGCACCATAACCTTCTACCAAAGGATCGTTTGTTCCGTCAAAGCTATTAGCATTACCATCGCCATCTTTTGTTGTATAACAGTATGATGTCTCTGCTATAATGACCTTTTTGCCATAGTTGTCCATAATGTTCTTTGCAACATTCTGCATATTCTCATTAGTTCCATCCCAATATGGATAATATGATAATCCAATCATATCATAGTCGAGTTTGTCTTTTTCCAGACCGGCTACCAGCGAATCCACTTCATCATTATCTTCAATATTAGTATAATGGATAACGATCTGCATATCCTTGTCATATTCCTTGGACATTTCTCTTACAGCCTTACTTCCGGATTTGAGAAGCTTAACAACATTTTCAAAATCAGTCTCATCTGACATTCCATTATTAATCTCATTTCCAACCTGAACCATTCCTACATCCACACCGGCATCCAGTATCGTTGTAAGACTTTCCTTAGTAAAATCATATAAAGCATCTGCCTTTTCATCAACAGACATATTCTCCCATGCCTTTGGTGCATGCTGTCTCTTAGGATCTGCCCAGAAATCCGAATAATGGAAATCTATGCTTACTTTCATTCCATATTTTGTAGCTCTCTTTCCAAGCTCTACAGCTGTAGCTACATCATTATTTCCACCGCCATATCCATGACCATCTGCGTCATATGGATCATTCCACACACGAAGTCTTATATAGTTTACTCCTGCCTGAGCCAGTGTCTTAAATACATCCTGTTCTTCTCCATCAAAATTGTAGTATTTAGCTCCACTCTTTTCTACAGAAAGAACTGCCGATGCATCCATTCCCCTGATAAAATCATCTGATATTCCCTCAACAGGTTCAATATAGATATCAGATTCCTCTGCACTTTCTGGCATATCAAATGTTTCTGCCTTAATCTGTGCTACCTTTTTTCCACTGCCTGAACATCCTGTAAAAACAGGTAATGTCAAGCCAACACACATACATAGTGCTGCAAACCTTAAAATACGTTTTTTCATACTTTTCCTACTTTCCTCTCTGCAAGTGCAATTGCGCATTTATGCGCAATCGGTTGTTCCTTTTATCAGTCTATACCTTTACAATTTAAATAACAATGCGCATATTTTATAATTTTACACGCTGTTTTTTATGCATATTTCCCATTTTATTGCAACCGGTAAACCGTTTATTAAAAATATCAGAATTCACTAAAAAGATGATTTCTCAAAGCAAAGCACTTGGCATAAGTCCTAAAAAGATTTTTCATATTGAAAAACCGCCATGCTATCGCATGACGGTTTCCACTAAACATAAAACTATCAAATTTAATTAACCCTTTACAGCTCCACCTGTAACACCCTCTACATAGTATTTCTGTAAGAGTAAGAAAAGAATTGTAACCGGTATCGCAACAACTACACCACCCGCACAGAATCTTGTGAAATAGCCCTGATAATCGTTATTATTTACCCACTGATAAAGACCTACAGCAACGTTGTACTTACTAGCCTTACCAAAGGCAACATAAGAAGCGAAAATGTAATCATTCCATGGTGCCATGAAAGCAGTAAGTGCTGTATAAATGATCATAGGCTTAGCTAATGGACAAATCATAGTAAAGAATATTCTTGAACGGGTAGCACCATCAATTCTGGCTGCCTCATCAAGTGATTTTGGAATAGTATCAAAATATCCTTTACAAACATAATAGCCCATTCCCGAACTGGCAACTCCGATAAGGATCAAGCCCGGAATAGCACCTTCCTGTGTAAGTCCAAACTGTTTTAACAGGAAATACAGACAGATCATGGTAAGGAATCCAGGGAACATACCAAGGATAAGCCAGAATCTCATGATAAACTCACGACCTTTAAATCTCATTCTTGATAAAGCGTAGCTAACCATAAGAACCATACAAGTCTGTCCTATCGCTACGAAAAAGGCAATAATAAATGTGTTCTTATACCATCCCAAAAATTCAGGTGACCCTGAAAACAGGTATTTGTAATTCTCAAATGAAAAATGTGTGCTTGGGAAAATATTACCCGATACACCACCACCCTCTGCAAGAGGATGTAAGCTCTGCATTACAATACAGAAAAATGGGAAGAGCCATATTATACTAATGAGAACCAATACAATATATATTATTGCATTGTTCAAATGTTTATGCTGTTTATGTAATTTCTGTTTAGCCATTACTGGAATCCCTCCTCATCTTTGATAGATGGTAACAGATTGTATACCACCAGTGATATCACAGATACAACAATGAATACCATAATACCAATTACAGCTGCCATCTTGTAGTTTGTCTGGTTTACTGTCATCTTATATAACCATGTTACAAGCAGATCAGTGTATCCTGCGTTTCCAGATAACTTCGCTGATGTAGGCTCACCTTTAGATAACAGATAGATAACGTTAAAGTTATTAAGGTTTCCTGTGAACTGTGTTAATAAGTAAGGACCTGTTACGAAT
>CAVABC010000041.1:0-24770 GCA_963586665.1 Acutalibacteraceae bacterium | reverse complement strand
TTAGTGGTGGAAAAGTCTGATTCCTGTAAAGCTCATTACCATACCGTATTTATTACATGTGTCGATAACATGATCGTCTCTTACAGATCCGCCAGGCTGTGCCACATATTTAACACCGCTCTTGTGAGCACGCTCGATATTGTCTCCGAATGGGAAGAATGCATCTGATCCGAGAGCAACATCTGTGTTCTTATCAAGCCATGCTCTCTTCTCCTCTGCTGTAAATACCTCAGGTTTAACCTTGAAGAACTTCTGCCACTCATCCTCTGCAAGCACATCCATATAGTCCTCACCGATATAAAGATCGATAGTATTGTCACGGTCAGCTCTCTTTATTCCGTCTACGAACTGAAGTCCCAATACCTGTGGAGACTGACGAAGCCACCAGTTATCAGCCTTTGAGCCTGCAAGTCTTGTGCAGTGGATACGTGACTGCTGTCCTGCACCGATACCGATCGCCTGTCCACCCTTTACATAGCATACTGAGTTGGACTGTGTATATTTAAGAGTGATCATTGAGATTGCAAGATCTATCTTAGCCTGCTCTGTAAGCTCTTTATTCTCTGTTACGATATTTGAGAAGAAGTCATCATCGATGTGAAGCTCATTTCTTCCCTGCTCAAATGTGATGCCGAATACATCCTTTCTCTCGATCGGAGCAGGCTCGTAATCAGGATCTATCTCGATAACACAGTAGTTTCCTTTTTTCTTTGCCTTTAATATCTCAAGAGCCTCATCTGTATATCCCGGAGCGATAACACCGTCAGATACCTCTCTTTTGATAACAAGTGCTGTGCTCTTGTCACATACATCTGAAAGTGAGATAAAATCTCCGAAAGAAGACATTCTATCAGCCCCTCTGGCTCTGATATAGGCATTTGCAAGTGGTGTAAACTCGATATCCATATCAGCTACCCAGTAGATCTGCTTCTCTACATCTGAAAGAGGCTGTCCTACAGCAGCACCTGCCGGTGAAACATGCTTGAAAGATGTTGCAGCCGGAAGTCCTGTAGCCTTCTTAAGCTCTTTTACAAGCTGCCATCCGTTGAACGCATCAAGGAAATTGATATATCCTGCTCTTCCGTTTAATACCTTGATAGGAAGCTCTCCGTCTTTCATGAAAATTCTTGCCGGTTTCTGATTTGGGTTACATCCGTATTTTAATTCGTATTCCTGCATTTTTCTATTCTCCTGTGTTTTGATTATTTTCTGCTTTTTATTTGAGTTTTATTTTAGCAAAATCACTAAAGACTTATATCCGTATCATAAAATCATAAATAAAATGACAATTACTTATTCTTATTTACAATGCGTGTCTCGTATTTTCCTGTCTCGATATCAATATATCTTACGAAAAGTGAAACTTTATTGTCCTCGTTTAAGTTCTCCCATACCATTTTTGTAAACTCATCAATATCTCCGTCGATGTCTACCCAGGTAGGCTCTCCCTCAAAGCTTGGAAGTGGATTTCCATCGCCCATATATGTGTGGATGAAATGTCCCTCTCCTGCAACCGGTGCAGAATATGCAAATGTATATCTGTTGCAGGCTGCCGGATTGCCGTTGTTGCTCTTTAATATAGACATGGCATAATTGAATCCACCCTTGTCGATATGCATGATTCCTGAAATTCTAGGTGTATAGTTAGGAGCGTCAGGCTCAAACTCTCTTGTTCGAAGAGCCTGCTCAAATGTCTGCTGCTTGTCCATCAGCTCATAGATAGTATCTGTCTGATCACCGTTTGTAACGATCGTCTTGTTTCCGAGCACTCTGACCGGTGCGTAGATGATAAGACTTGGATCTTCAAGCTTTGAAGGATCAAATGCCTGTGTTCTGATGCCCTCACCGTCCTCTACGAATACTCTGTTACGGCTGTTCTCACTTCTACCCATGATAAAGTATGCTGTTACAGCTTTCTTACCGTCCTTTGTGCGGCCGATAACAATACCTCTTCCCGGATAAGTTGTGCTTGATAATTCCTTTGCTAATGATACTTTTTCCATGTCATCCTCCTGATCATCTTTTATTTTTTAAGTGTGTGCTTGGCATACACTTTCGCGCATGAGCGAATTGCACATATTATAAAACCGCCTGAACGCACAAATATACAGATCATAATAAATCCATAATGTAATGTGCGCCCAGACGGTCGGCATTCGATAGTTATACTTCATGTGGTTATTCCACTTTTCCGTCAGTCATATAACTAAGATTATTTAAGCATGGTTTTGTTTTATTGTCAAGTACTGCTTTAAAATAAGTGTGTTGTTATAAGTACTGCTAATATATCATATATTCACATATATAATATCCCGCGCCTGATACCTATACTGCCACTTAGTTCTTGAAGCTGTGGATCGGTGCAGGAATTCTTCCGCCACGGTTTACAAATGCATCACATGAGAATGTGTTTACAGGCATTACAGGTGCGTATCCCAAAAGTCCGCCAAGCTCTACCACATCTCCTACTTTCTTTCCGATAGCAGGGATAAGTCTTGCTGCTGTGGTCTTCTGGTTTATCATACCGATAGCCATCTCATCTGCGATCATTCCCGAAACCGTAGAAGCCTTTGTATCTCCCGGAATGGCGATCATGTCAAGACCTACAGAGCATACGCAGGTCATTGCCTCAAGCTTTTCGATAGTGAGTGCACCATCATTTACGGCATCGATCATGCCCTGATCCTCTGATACAGGAATGAATGCACCTGAAAGACCTCCGACATATGAAGAAGCCATGATTCCACCCTTTTTAACCTGATCGTTAAGGAGTGCAAGTGCTGCTGTTGTTCCCGGTGCTCCGGCTCTCTCAAGTCCGATCTCACAGAGAATATCTGCTACAGAATCACCGATAGCCGGTGTCGGTGCAAGAGAAAGATCAATGATGCCAAATGGTACACCAAGCTTCTTTGAAGCCTCTTTTGCCACAAGCTGTCCTACACGGGTTACTTTAAAGGCTGTCTTTTTAATAGTCTCACAGAGTACCTCGAAATTCTCTCCGCGTACCTTCTCAAGAGCAGTCTTTACAACTCCCGGTCCGCTGACTCCGACATTTATGATAGCATCTGCCTCTGTCACTCCATGGAAAGCACCCGCCATAAACGGATTGTCATCAGGAGCGTTGCAGAATACTACAAACTTAGCACATCCTGAGATTGGAAGGTGCGCTGTAACCTCTGCAGTCTCTTTTATCATCTCACCGATCAGCTTGACAGCATCCATGTTGATACCGGTCTTTGTCGATCCGACATTTACTGAACTGCACACGAGGTCTGTCTCAAGCATTGCCTTTGGAATTGATCTGATAAGAAGCTCATCAGCTTTTGTCATGCCTTTTGATACAAGTGCAGAGTAACCACCGATAAAGTTTACTCCTACCTGCTTTGCTGCGCGGTCAAGGGTTTTTGCTATGGTAACAAAATCATCAGATGTCTTGCAGGCTGCACCACCGACAAGTGCGATAGGTGTAACCGATATACGCTTATTTACGATAGGGATACAGTAGTTATTCTCTATCTCTTTTCCTGTAGCAACAAGATCCTTTGCGAGTGTTGTGATCTTGTTGTAGATATTTTCATTTACCTTGTCCAGATCTGAATCTATACAGTCGAGCAGGCTGATACCGAGTGTGATAGTACGCACATCAAGGTTTTCCTTCTCCACCATCTCATTGGTTTCTTTTACTTCACCAATATTTATCATTTTACTGTTCTCCTTTAACTGTGTATGACATTATTTGCAGGATGCTGTCTATATACGGTGCATCATCTCGAAGATTTCTTCCTTCTGGCATTTTATTGTTACACCGATATTTTCACCAAGCTCGTCTAACTGGTCAGAAACCTCTGCAAACGATTTTGTTGCCTTGCTCATATCCACGATCATCATCATGTTAAAGTATCCTGAAACGATAGTCTGTGATATATCAAGCACGTTTACGCTGCTGTCTGACAGGTATGTACATACCTTTGCGATGATTCCTACTGTGTCTTTTCCTACAACTGTGATGATTACTTTGTCCATTGTGTTATCCATAACAATCTCTCCTGTTCTTTTATTCTACGGCTATGCGCTGTGAAGCACCATCTCTTCTGGCAACATACATTGGGAAATCGTCCGCCTTATACGGATTGTCACCCATTGTCACCTCAAGTCTTACCGCCTCATACGCCAGCTCTTCGTAGTTGTTTTCTTTGCTTAGATGTCCCAGTATCACTGAGCCAAATTTATCATGAAGCAGCTTACATAATAGCTGTCCGCTGCTCTCATTCGACAAATGTCCACTGTCACCCATGATCCTGCGCTTTAGCTGATATGGGTAAGCTCCGGTCTGGAGCATATTTATATCATGATTGGCTTCGAGCAGCAGTCCGTCAAGCCCCTGAAGACTTGCAACCAGCTCATCATCATATGTACCAAGATCTGTTACAACGGCCATTTTTCTATTGCCGTTTTTGACCTTGTAGGCAACAGGATCTGCTGCATCATGCGATATATGAAGCGGCTCTAATACCATATCACCTATTGTAAATTCCACACCCGGAGTTATCGGATGAAAAAGCTCATCATCTATCTTTCCGACTGATTTTACACATTTTATAGCTCCTATAGTGGCTGCCGTGGCATATATAGGCAGATGATATCGTCTTGCCATCACACCAAGCCCCGCTATGTGGTCGATATGCTCATGGGTGACAAGTATGCCCTCCATATCAGATGCCTGCATATCAAATTCCTTTAAGCCATTTTCTATTTTCTTACCGCTAATGCCCGCATCTATAAGCACATGGCTTTCATCCGTACCTACACAGATACAGTTGCCACTGCTGCCGCTGGCAATGCTGCACAATTCTAACATATTGATTAATTCTCTTTCCAGTAAAGTTCTATTTTGTCTCCGTCATGGAGTTCCTCTGCAAACTGGGCATCCCTGCCGTTTATGACAGTAGCAATCGCTCTACCCTTTCCGGCCTGAAGATCAAATGTGATACGGCTGAATATATCGACAAAGATATATGATTCCTTGCCCATCAGCTCAACAGGCTCTCCGTTTACTATTACAGTGATGCTGTTTCCTGCCGCGGCTTCTGTTGTGCTGTCCTGCTTGTCAGCAGTGTTTTCTACTTCTGTAGCTATTGTATCCACATCCGCTGTATCAGCCTCTGTCTGAATTTCTTTATCTGCTGTGTTAAGACTGGCCTCAGCAGCCTCTTCCACTACTGTAGTAGTTGTTGTATTCACATCTGCTTTACCAGCATCAGCCTGCTCCTCTGTACTTGAACTCTCAGTAGTGTTTTCTGTCACACTGCTGCCGTTTTCATTTACAGCCTCATTTTCTTCAACAGCAGCTTCACTGTCTGTCTCCTGCGTATCATTTACATATACATCAGGCTCTTGCGTGTCATTATAATTGTTATTGGCTGTTCTGGCAACCCCATATTCATCTTCTTTCCATTCAACAGAGAAGTTTTCGTATACCAGAGTATCCATATCAGCCTCCTCGTTGTTTACGAGGATCATCTGGTCTGTGTCTACCACAATATCCATGAAACGTGCGATCTGACCTACAGTATAGTAACTGCGTGTCTCTATCACATCACCCTCTTTTATGCTGTAATCCTCCGGCTCAAGCTTTCCGTTTACCTGAACAAATCTAGGGCATACTACTTTTCTGCCGTTGATCACAAAATAGATCTTTGAATTATGATACTCATCAAGCTGTGATATGGTATAAACCGCATTGTCTCCTGCTGTGGATGGCTTTATGATGATCTCACTGTTTGGCTCAAGCGGAGTATTGATATGTGCCGGGCTTCCGTTCATGGTAACGATAGCACCCTCTCCGGCCTCGCCTCTTACCATACGAGCCACACCGTTTACGGTAAAGTTTATCGGTGTACCACGTTTTGGGAAAAGCTCATCATTCGGAAATCCTGCCTGAAGTGCGGCATCCACGATTGTCAGTCTGTTGTTGTCATAGAGCTTTAATCTCTCACCATTGAATTTTACCATGATGAAATTGTTTCTCTGCTCGTAGTAGTTTAAACATATACCGATCGGTGTTACAAGGAGAGGATCTTTTTTGATATCCTCCTGCTTGAACGTAACCTCGCCAAGCACTTCCTCACCACGGAGAGCTACTCTCTCCTCAGGAAGATCAAGCTCTTCTGCCAGTTTTTCCGTAAATCCATGGACTTTTCCGCCACCTCCGACTACGAAACATGCACTTACCGTCTTGTCTCCGTTCAACTGGCGGATCTTGTCAGCTACCTCGCCTACGATCTTGTCCACTACAGGTTCAACAACCTTCCAGACATCCTCTGCCGGAATCGTATGCTCTATACTCATGATATCCTTGTATGTAACAGTATCACTTGTCGTAGACTCAAGCTTGATATGCTCAGCCATATTAAAATCAACCAGAAAATGCTGTACCAGAACCTCTGTAAGCTCATCACCTGCATGTGGGATCATGCCATAAGCTATGATGCTTCCGTCCTTTGTAATGGAAATATCGCTTGTTCCCGCTCCCACATCGACAAGCGCGATATTGAGCATTCTGTAATTCTGAGGAATAGCCACATTGATCGCAGCTATAGGCTCGAGTGTCATATTGGCAACCGCAAGACCTGCCTGTCCGACTGCTGCATACAGTCCGTCAACTACATCCTCCGGCAGGAAGGTTACGATGATATCCTCGCCTATTTTATTTGCCTTATGTCCCTCAAGATTGATAAAAACCTCATCATTTAAGAAAAATTTGACTGTAGAATATCCCACACAGTAAAATTTGTATCTCGTATCGTTGACTTCTTTTAAAGCCTCCTGGGCTTTCTCGATACCGAGCAGATTAAGTGTATGGATATCCTCTCCTGTAACGATACTCTCCTCAGCATACTCATACTCTACATGTGTAGTCACTGTTTTAAGAACTCGTCCGGCGGCTGCTATACATACCTCTGTGAGAGGCTCTTTTGTCTGTTCCTCAAGATTTTGCTTAACAATTTTTATCGTCTTTGCAACTCTGCTTATATCATGTATCTGTCCGTCAAGCATGGCTCTTGTCTCATGCTCCTTGACATACTGTGCTTCCACAACAAATTCATTGTCCTCTGTCAGATATCCGACAGTTCCTACTACATTTCGTGTTCCTATATCAAGACCAAAAACGTTGCTCATATTCCCTACTCCTTATATTCACTAAGTGCTTTATTGATGGAGGCTATCGTATTGTCGATATCTCCGTTATTGTCAATGACCTTTTTGCAATGCTTCCTGTATTCTTCCTCGGTAAGCTGGCTTGCAAAAATATTATCTATCTTCTCATCCGAATAGCCTCTTGAAGCCTTCAGACGTTTTCTTCTGTTTTCCTCACTCGTATAAATATACCAGAGTTCATCACAAATTTCATCATACTTTTCCTCGATAAGAAGTGCCGCCTCGAGCACAAGCATAAAAAGTCCGTCTTTCTGCGCGGCATTTTTTGCCTCTATCACATACTCTTTTACAGCCGGATGTACGATGTTGTTAAGTGCAGTGCGCTTATCGTCATCTGAGAATATCACCTTTGCCAGCGCAGGGCGGTCAAAATGTCCGTCCTCCTGCCATATAGGCTCATCCCCAAACAAATTTTTAAGTCTTTTGTAACACTTTGTGCCGGGTTCCATAAGCTCATGCGCTATCTCATCCGCCAGCATGACCTTTATGCCCTGCTGACCGGCAAGATAATCAAGAACTGCCGATTTTCCTGCTCCGACACCACCTGTTATTCCTATAAAAATCATATATATACTACCATCCTATATCAGTGCGCATCATACCAGTCGTAACCCCATTCTGTTCCGACCTCCATGGATACTTTCATGTCAACCGCTCCACGCATTTCTTCCTCGAGCAGCTTTATCACCTCATCCTTTTCAGCTTCCTTTGTCTCTATCAAAAGCTCATCATGTACCTGAAGTATCAGTTTTGACTTAAGACCTTCTGCCTTTAATCTGTCATGCACACGTATCATCGCGATCTTTATGATATCAGCCGCAGTTCCCTGAATAGGCGAGTTCATGGCAACACGCTCACCAAACTGTCTTTGCATGAAATTGCTTGACGAAAGCTCAGGTATAGGTCTGATACGACCGAACAAGGTCTTTGTATAGCCTTTTTCCTTTGCCTCTGCGACCGTTGTATCTAAGAATTCCTTGATCTTTGGATATTTCTCAAAATAGCTGTCTATATAGCCCTGTGCCTCTTTTCTGCTGATGTCAAGATCATTCGACAGACCAAAAGCACTTATACCGTATACGATACCAAAGTTTACAGCCTTTGCATTTCGTCTTTGTAAGTCAGTAACCTCATCAAACGGTGTGTCAAACACCAAAGAAGCCGTACTTCTGTGGATATCCTGACCATTCTTAAATGCCTCTATAAGCCTTTCATCTCCTGAGAGGCTTGCAAGCACACGAAGCTCGATCTGTGAATAGTCAGAGTCTACGAAAAGATCTCCGTCCTCCGGTAAAAATACCTTTCTTATCAATTTTCCAAGCTCGATCCTGATCGGGATATTCTGTAAATTAGGATCTGTACTGCTGAGACGTCCCGTAGCTGTTATAGTCTGATTTAAAGTGGTGTGGATCTTACCGTCAGCAGCTATATAATTTGTAAGTCCGTCAGCATATGTGGATTTAAGCTTTGAAAGCTGTCTGTACTCTAAAATATCCGCAACGATCGGATAATCTGATGCCAGCTTTTCGAGCACATCCGCAGCCGTAGAATATCCGGTCTTTGTCTTTTTCTCATTTGGCAGTCCAAGCTTTTCAAAGAGGATCACTCCAAGCTGTTTTGGAGAATTGATGTTAAACTCTTCTCCTGCCGCCTCGTATATCTTTTTCTCAAGCTGTTCTATTGATACGGCAAGCTGCTGTCCGTACTCGTGAAGCTTGTCCCCATCTGCTCTGATTCCCTCATTTTCCATGTCATAAAGCACGAAAACAAGCGGCATCTCTATATCACGGTAAAGGTCATACATGCCTTTTTCTTTTAAGTCCTTTTCAAGCACAGGTTTTGCTTTCCACGCTGTGTATACCTCATAACAGGCACAGTCTACAGCCTTTTTCTCATCCTCTGTTATCATCTGCTCAAAGGAAAGCTTTCCGAGATAATCCTTTTGAGATGAGAGCATAAGACCTAGATAATCCTTTGCAATGGCATCATACGGATACTCTCCGATAAGCGGATTTAAAAGATATGCTGCAACCATCACATCAAAATATCTGTTTCTGTCCGAAATTGCTATCTCTTTGCAGTTGTATCTGTGCAGATTTGTTTTCAGATCAGGTGATATCCACGATGCTGCGTCAAGATCATTTATCTGTGCATCCAGAAACTGACTTGAGATCTCATCGTTTGCATATATGAAATATATGTCCTCCTCCGAAAAACACAGCGCAAGTGCCAGATAATCATTGGTAACAGGCGTATCAAACAGGCTGAGCTGTCCGTCACTGTCAGCTCCTTCTGCGGCATGTCCCGGGATTATGGCATATGCCACATCCTTTCCCTTTGCCTTTTTAAAGACTTTTTCCGCACTCTTTAGATCCTTTACTATCGTAAAATACTCCTCCGCATTGTTCTTTGGAGCTTCCACGTTAAAGCGCGGCAGGAAGTTTCTGAACTCATATCTCTTGCAAAGCAAAAATGCCTCTTCCGTATAAAGTCCCTCGACTCCGCTCTCAAGCTTTGCCTCGGAAAACTCATACTCTATCGGAGCATCAAGTATTATTGTCGCAAGCTCCTTGCTCATAACCGCCTGATCCCAGAACTCCACAATATTCTTTGAAGCTCTCGGCGGCTTTACATTGGCAGCGTCCTCATGCACTGCCTCTATGCAGTGATATTTCGCGATAAGTGCTCCCGCTGTCTTTTCTCCGATTCCCGGAACTCCCGGAATATTGTCTGATGTATCACCCTGCAATGCCTTTACATCGATAAACTCCTTCGGTGTCACACCGTATTTTTCAATGACATCGGCAGTCTTATAATTCTCTATCTCCGTACCGGTCTTTTTTGTCTTTGGAATCCTTATCATGACATGATCCGTGGCAAGCTGCAAAAGATCCCTGTCTCCCGATATGATAGACACATCAATGCCGTTTTGTTCTGCCTTTACAGAAAGTGTTCCCAATATATCATCAGCCTCATAGCCTTCCATCTCGACAATCTTTATGCCCATTGACTTAAGCATCTCTTTTATCATAGGAACCTGCTGGCGCAGCTCTTCATCCATCGGCTTTCTGGTGCCTTTGTAAGCATCAAACATTTTATGGCGAAAAGTCGGTGCATGCACATCAAATGCCACCGTCAGATAATCCGGTTTTTCCTCATCGAGTATCTTGAATAAGATATTTAAAAATCCATATACAGCATTCGTATGAAGTCCCTCCGAATTCGTCAGATCCGGCAGACCATGATATGCCCTGTTTAATATACTGTGTCCGTCTATTAGTACCAGCTTTTCACTCATTATGCTAATTTCCTTAATTGTTATATTTATTTGCTATATTTATAGTTTGTTCTATGCAGCCATGCCTTAAAATGCGCGGCTGTT
Organism: Acutalibacteraceae bacterium; assembly: GCA_963586665.1. Classification (GTDB taxonomy): domain Bacteria; phylum Bacillota; class Clostridia; order Lachnospirales; family Lachnospiraceae; genus Roseburia. Next base: position 14,170 of record CAVABC010000041.1, on the reverse strand, counting down.
GTAATGCTTTAATTTAAATGGCTCTTGTATACTCCTTAAGCCACTTTGCCTCATCCTCCGTCAGATATGGTGATACCTTTTCATATACGTTTGCGTGATATTCGTTAAGGTAACTCTTTTCACGCTCTGACATCTGAGCAGGATCGATCGCATCAAGATCGATAGGAACGTAGGTCAGATTTTCAAAATACATAAACTGTCCATACTCATTCTTTTCTCCCTTGCGGCAGATCAGCTCATTCTCTGTACGGATACCGAATTTGCCCTCTAAATAGATACCCGGCTCATCTGTTGTGACCATGCCTGCCTCTATCACTCTCTCGGCAGTTCTTCCCGGATACTGTTTCCAGTGGAAACTGTTCGGTCCCTCATGCACATTGAGGACATATCCCACACCGTGTCCTGTGCCGTGATTGTAGTCCATTCCGATCTCCCAGAAAGGCTCTCTTGCAAGGATATCAAAATTCAGACCACAACAGCCCTCTTTAAACTTTGCATTGGCAAGACACATATTAGAACGGCATACTCTTGTAAACATGTCCTTCATCTCATCTGTGACGGGACCAAGTGCAAATGTTCTCGTGATATCTGTAGTACCCTCGAGATAATGTCCGCCCGAATCTACAAGTAAAAGTCCTTGTGGCTTTAACTCCTTATCAGACTCCGGTGTTGCAGAATAATGCACTATAGCACCGTGATCCGCATATCCGCATATGGTCGCAAAACTTAAATCTAAAAATCCGTCCTGCTGTGCCCGCAGATCTGCCAGATAATCCGATACTGAAATCTCTGTCATCGGGATTTTTCCGACATTATTCTTGAGCCAGTACATAAATTTGCACATGGCAACCGCATCCTTAAGATGCGCATTGCGGAGATTTTCAAGCTGTGTGTCATTTTTTACAGCTTTCATTACAACTGTAGGATCTTCCGCATCTATGATCTTTACATCCTGTGGTATGCTGCTGCAGATACGATAGTTTACAACAGAAGTATTCATAAGCACTGTCTGTCCTGCCCCGATCTGCTTTACATACTCATAGAAATCATCATATGGTCTGGTAGTGATACCGTTCTTTGTCAGGTATGCACGAAGCTCATCCGTGACAATCTCCTCCTGCAAAAACCATATGCACTCATCCTCTGAAAGTGCCAGATATGAAAGCACTACAGGCACATAGCTTATATCACCGCCTCTGATATTAAGAAGCCAGGATATATCATAGAGTGATGTCATAAGGTGAAGTGTTGCGCCTTTTTCCTGCATCTGTGCTCTTACTTTTGCAAGCTTATCGCTTATATCCTCGCCTGCATATTTGTTGTCAAATATCATAACAGGAGCCTTTGAAAGAGGTGGTCTGTCCTCCCATATGAGGTCTATAAGATCCTCATCCACATGCATAGTTGCTGTCTTATCTGATGCGATCTGCTCTAAACGTCTGCCCCACGCTCCGTTTATTACTCTTCCGTCAAAACCAAGACATCCGCCCTGTGGCAGTGTGTCAGCGATATATTCATCTACCGTAGGCACACCCTCCTCGCCCATCTTAAAGAGCTTTACTGTAGTGCCCTCAAGCTGCTTTGCAGCCTGTACGAAATATCTGCCATCAGTCCACAGTCCTGCTTCATCCATCGTGATAACGGCTGTTCCTGCCGAACCTGTAAATCCTGTGATGAATTTACGTGCCTTAAAATGCTCCCCCACATACTCAGACTCGTGGAAATCCGCTGTAGGAACCACATAGACAGAAATTCCCCTCTTTTCCATTTCTGTTCTTAATGCTTTTAATCTTTCCTGTATCATGTTATTATGCCTCTTTGAATTCAAAAAATTTGGTATCTATCTCAGGATATGATCTCTTAAGTGAGATAGGTTTTCCTGATTTGTTCAGGAAACAGTGGCTGCTCTTTGCTGTCGTTCTAAGCTCCCCTGTCTCTTTATCTGTCATGATGTATTCTACTTCCATCTTGATGCCGTTGTATTTCGCCAGCTTTGTGTGAATGACTACGGTATCATCAAAATGCACCATACTGTGATACTCCACCGAAATAGACAGAACAGGGCTGATTATCTCCATCTCCTCCATCTGTCTGTAATTGAGACCTATCTGATCCATCAGGTCAAGTCTGGCCTCCTCCATCCACTTAACATAGTTTGAATGGTGGATTATCCCCATCTGATCTGTTTCGTAATATTTTGCGTGATGTTCATAAGGACGAATGTGTAGCTCTTCCCCTGGACCGGCAATCTGAATTTCATTGTTTGCCATAAATATTCCTCCATTCGATTAATCCTAGTATATTATTCAGTCCCGCCACATCTATTCGCAAAAGCGCGCTACGTGGACCGAATAGTTACACTTGTAACTTACATTATGCCACAACACACACTCAAATTCAATGCACTACTCTTCGTATTCCTCATATGTTTCACGATAATCATTCTCATCTGCAAAAAGCATGTAGCTTCCGTCAAGGTATCCCATGTATCCGCTCTCTACTGTGTATCCTTTCATATAAAAATACTCCTTTCAACTTTGCTTTGTCCGCTTTTGTTGATAGGAGTATCTCATATTACCTGTCCAATAAAACCGACAGTTAATCATCGATGTATCATATTGCTGCAATCCCTACATATATTTCTAGGATTGCCTATAGGAAGTATCCTTCCACAGTATCTGCACCTGAGGATATATTCATCCTTGCTCTTTGAAAGTATCTGCATGATCTGTGCCTGCACCTTATCGCGCTCTGCCTCGAGCCAGTCTGTATCTATTATCTTGCCGAGGCGCACTGACATCTGATAATACAGATCCAGCTTTTTATAGTATGACTCATATTTCATGAGTCCCTGATATTTTGTCCGCTTATCCGGCCTGTCCAGCGAAATGTCGGAAGTATAGGACATGCAATACCGCTTCCACTGGTTTACAACCTCCCTGTCCTTTATATCAATAGGACACGTTATCATCTTGTAAAGCAGATATTTGTCATCAAAATCCGCAATAAAATATCTGTCCTTGTAGGCGTAATCATATAGGAAAAGCATTTCATCCACGTTGATCTTTCTGAAAGGTTCGGACGGCTTTGCATCATGCCAGAGCTTTATTATCGCATCAAGCGGAGCATCCATGCCAAGCAGCACCTGTGGAAATCCAAGGCTCACCACTCTTATGTCCTCTTCCGGTATCTGCGCTGTATTTTTTATATAATTTAAGTTTTTCCTGCCGAGTGCCGTCACATATCCGGTATCATACAGTCCGTATCTGCCGGCACGCCCTGCGATCTGCTTGATCTCTGATATTACAAGAGGACGCCTTGAGGTACCGTCAAATTTTTCCGTTTCAAGGAAAACGATACGACGGACAGGCAGGTTTAATCCCATACCGATCGCATCCGTTGACACCACAACGGTAGTCTTTTTCTCGTTAAACAAAGTCATCTGCCTGCGTCTGATCTCCGGTGGAAGGCTTCCGTATATGACACTGGGCTTTATTCCGTTTTCCTCTAGCCTTCCTGCTATATTAAGCACTGATTTCTTTGAGAAAACGATAAATGCATCGCCCTCCTGCACATCCTCCGGAAACGAAAACGGTTCTTCCTCTAGCACAAGTGCGGTTTTTCTCTCGTATTCCCTGATCTCATACTCATCATGACACAGATTGATAAGATGTATCACTACATCCTTTGCAACAGGACTCATGCAGATGTGTATCTCCTCAGCAAGCACTCCAAGGATCGCCCTTGTCCACGAGTGTCCCCTGTCATCATCGGCTACCATCTGGGCTTCATCTATTACCGCGATATCATATTCACGGTCGCTGTCCAACATCTCAACTGTCGATGCCATTATCCTGCTGTCCGGCACTTCCAGACATTCCTGGCCTGTGAGCATGGTACAGGGTATCCCTGCATCATTCATCTTCTCGTACACCTCGAGTGCCAGCAGTCGAAGAGGACCTAAATACACGCCCTTTTGTGCCGTTTTAAGCCGCTCTAAAGCCTGATAAGTCTTGCCGCTGTTTGTCGGTCCTATATGCAGGATAAATTTTCTTTTCATCTGCTGTGCCTTTGGAAATTCAAGCTCCGGTCTTGCAGGAACAAGCCCTATTATCTCCTTGCGCAGTGCTTTTCCGCGGTACTCTGTGTAGAGACTTTTCATATTTTTGCTGCATATTGCTCCACGGTATTCTTTCTTTAAGATCTTAAGAAAATCCTCTGTGATATGCTTTTCTTCCTGCTCGTCAAACAGATCCATATCAATCCTTACCAGATGTGGGATTATCTCCTGGTTTAACACATCCTTTGCCTGTCTGCTGTTCGTGTAATAAGTCAGATATGCCAGCTTTTTTACATCCTGATGCAGCTTGTCCAGTGCTATAATCTGATTTTTGCCAAAAGACGCAAATTTTATTGATCTTGCCTTGGCATTTAACCTATGCATATAATGTGCTGTTTTTATTCTTTTATTCCCGCTGCTTTTTGCATTTTCCCTGAACTGATCTATATAAAACTGCAGCAGCACTTCTTCAAACGTTTTTTCCATGTATCCCTCTTATTTTTTAATTACTTATACACTCCGTTTAATGTAACCTCAAATGTGACATCTTTTCCGGCATAATCAGAATTCCAGTAACTATCTGGGAATTTGAGATTAAGGTCAAATGTCTCACCTACGCTGTGTCCTACAACGCCATCCTCAAATCCATCAATGTATGAGCCTGATCCAAGTGTAAGGTCCGCACCATTTCCGTCAGTGCTTCCTCCCTCAAATGCTTCTCCATCGATATATCCTGTATAATCGATATTTACTTTATCACCGTTTTCGGCAACTGTTCCTGCTTCTGTATCAAGTGTCTGTGCGCTTGTATCTGCCTCTGAAGCAGCTTCTGTATCTGTTTGTGATGTGTCTTCTGTACCTGATGCAGCCTCTGTTGCTGTAGTATCCGCTGTACCACTATTTGAAGATGCTCCCGATGTCGCAACCGCCCATATCAGTACTATCACAACGATAACAACCGCCACGATAGGTACCCAGAATTTAAGCTGTTTTACAATCTTATCCTTTTTCTGCTGTTTTTCTCTTTCGGCTCTTCTCTTTTCCTGCGCCATGATCTTGTTCTGTTTGTTCATTTTATATTTCTCCTGATGTTATTATTTTATATCACACAATATACCTACATGTCATTCTGACAAATTATCGCTGACATATATGTATATTACCGCATGATATAATTATTCTGATATTTTATATAACATAAATATTTGAAAATTCTGTGTTCAATGTATCGTGCGGTGTTTTCCCCGATAACGTCTTATCAGCATAAGAATGATAAAAATACCAACGCTGCCACCACTTATCATAGCTCCCGTCTTAAGTCCCGGAGTCTCATAGCTAAGCTCTATCTCATGCTCTCCGCTCTCGAGATCAACGCTGATAAAGGTATCACAAAAATCCTCATAATCCACAGCTTTTCCGTCCACCTTCATAGTCCAGCCGCTTTCACTCGGGATTGAAAGCACAAGCCTTCCCGCTTCGTTTACATCAATATGACCACTTATGTGTGTGTCTGAAAATTCATCCACCTCAAGCGTCTGCTTAGAAAGTGTATCATAAGCAGTCTGTATCGCATTCATATCAAGCTCATACACTGTAAATCTCACAGGATCTGCCGAACTGTTTGTGACGGTAAGTGTCTCTCCTGCTTTAAAATATCCCAGATCAAACATATATCTGTGAGTTGTCTTGGAATATGTTGTCTTTGTCTGTCCGTGTGTAAATGTCAGACTGTCCGCCCCGCAGGACTCATATGCCGCATAAAAATATCCGTCATTTTCAAAAGTTATTGTGGTCTGTCCTGCCTGCACCTTTTGTGTGCAATCCACAGAAGTAAGCGTATCCGAATCAGCCCCCAGCAGTTTTCCAAGTGAATTGATAGAGTACAGCTTTGATGATCTCTCAGGCTTCCAGTTATCAACCACACTCTGATCTACCATATATCCAAGTGGCAATGTGTAATTATTTCTATACAGATAATGTGAACCGCATCTGCCCACCAGAGTTGTGAGCGGATTGCCCTCTTTTTCGGTCTGTGTTACCTGATATCTGACAGAAAGCATAGCCGACGTGATAGGTGTAGCACCGTTATAACAGTAAAAATTCTTACCGCCCTCCATATAAAGTGCCTGATAAAAATGGCTTACATTTATATTCATAAGTGACGAAAACTGGGTGCCTGAAGCATATCCATATCTTGTATCATCATTTTTGGTAAGCCTGCCGGTATCCTCTACCCTATAAAACGGTTCACCAAGCTCTGCCGCATCCTCTTTTGCCAGCTCAAGTGCCTGTTCGATATCATCCACGTTGACATTGTAGCTTACCCTGCTCGTACAGCCAAGTCCTGTGACAGCCATATTTACAGCCAGTTCCACTACCGCAAGACCGCACACAATATACATAAGAAGCTGTTTGTTTCTCTTTCCTACCAGTCTGATAAGCACTATAAGTATCGCATAAGCAATAACAAAAAGCATGCCGATTATTATCGCATAATAATCTGTTATCTCCTCAGGTGTAAACACCGTGCTAACCGCCATAAGCGCAGCCGTAAATACCAGTGCCACTCCTGTATGCCATATCTTTATGCCCCGCCATTTGCGTATCGTGGCATATCCGATGGTAAGCACCAGAAATGCAAACAGATATGACTGTCTGCCCGGCAGTGAGTCCGGAAAATGAAGCCCATGCCATATAAAATCAAGCTGCTTATTTGAAAAACTTACCATGAAAAACAATACCATAGCCACCGGTGCTATCTTTCGTTTCCACGAAATGCGCCTGTTCATCACAAACAGTAAAACGAGCAGTACACTGAATGCTCCCGCATACAGATTTGGCCAGTTTTCAGCTCCCTCGTACACGCTTGCCGCAGTACACATTCTTCCCACTTCTGAGAGCAGGTTAAAATACCATTCGATGACTTTCGGAAATTCAATCCCCGATGAACCGCTGTAGCTTAGTATAATAAGCTCAGGTATGATAAGCACTGCCGCTGTACCTCCAGCCAGAATCGAGTATACCGCAAATCTTATTATCGCTGCAATTTTTCCACCCTTTTGCGTAAAAAACAGCCACGCAAAGTAAAATACGAGGAAAATACAAAGCATGATACTGAGATAATAATTTGATAATATCGCGATTGCAAGTGACACATAATAAATAAAAGGTTTTCCGTCACGCACAAGCTTTTCAAGCCCGATTATCGCAAGCGGAGCCAGTGCAACGACATCCATCCACATGACATCCCAACTGTATGCCGCAACAAATCCGCTGAGCGCATATGCCGTTGAAAAAACAAATGCCGGCAGAAATGTCCTCTCATGATATTCTCCGTCTTTTCCTATAAGTCCAAAATGTTCCTTTAGAAAATAAAAGAAAGTAGATCCGCTTATTGCTATTTTAAAAAGAATGAGTATCTCTATAAATTCTATTATATGATCCTTCGGAAACAAAACCACAAGCCAGTTAAGAGGGCTTGCCAGATAGTACGCAAACACCGATACAAAGTCAGATCCAAGCCCGATGTTCCAGGTATACATGAGGCTACTTCCGCTTCTTAGCTTCTCATGAAGCTCTGTAAAAAATGGCAGATACTGATGATACAGATCCATATGCAGCAGACAGTTTTCTCCAAAAGGATATATTCCGTTTCCTATACATATGATGATGCATATGAAAAGCGGCAGCAGAAATGCCACAAGCAACGGATGTTTTTTTACAAAATTCATCACTTATCCTCCCAGTCAAAAAGTCTGTAATACTGTAATATCTTATAATCGTTTAACATATCATCCGACACGTTCTTTTTAGAATTTTTTTCTTTTGTATCAGATGTTTCCGTCCTTACTGCCGAAATGATCGGATATTCCTGTTCCAGATCAAGCAGGAAATTCTGATAATCACTGGTCGGCACGCCCGCAGCCTTAAGCACATTGGCAGCCAGATAGTTCACACTCGTATCCTGATCTGTTGCCTCAGCTATATCATAATTTGCCCATACAACATAAGGCACCTGATACCTAAGCTGCAATTCCTCTGTCGAAAGATCATTATAATCCATGCCGTTTGCTGCAAGCACTGAGCTTGCGACAGTATCATTCGGCTGATGATCCCCGAAAAATACCACTATCGTCTTTTCATCCACATTAGAAAAATAATTTATCAGATTTTCAAGATCTGTATCGGTAAGCTTAATAAGCGACAGATACTGATCAAGTGCCGAATTATTAAGTCCGTCTGCCGTAACAGTATTGTCAAAATTATAATATGTATCCGTATATCCGCCATGATTTTGCATGGTTACATTGAATATAAAAGCAGGCTGTCCCGCAGGCTTATTTTCATAAGTCTCTATGATCTTGTCAAAGGATGTCTCATCACTTACGTATCTCCTTACGATCTTCTGATTATAATAATCCGTGACAAATGACAGATCATCAAAGCCCAGCAGCGGATAAACAGTATCCCTGTTCCAGCCGCTTGCATTGTACGGATGCTGTGCATATGTGGCATAACCAAGGCTCTTTAAATGACTTGCCAGAGAAGGCGTCTCGCTCTTTATGTACTGCTGATAAGGTATGCTTCCAACAGGAAGAAATGACATAGTATTTCCTGTCAGAAACTCAAACTCTGTATCAGCCGTGTTTCCACCGCACACAGATACATTCAGATGTCCGGTAATAGTGTTCTCATGCCCCTGCTGCAAACTGTGAACAAATGGCATATAATCAGTATTTGTATCAAAATCACCCAGCACCGACAGATCCGAAAACGCCTCATCCATAACAACTATAATGTTTGGGAGATCATCCGATGTATCGTTACTATTTGCGCTATTACTATTTGTGTTTTCTGTATTTGTTTTGTCTGACTCTGTACTATCATTCTTTGCATTTTTATTTTCTGTATTATTGCTATCTGTTTTTTCATTCTTATTACTGTCATCCGCATACTCAGCAAGCAGTTCCTGCGCTTTCTCCACGCTGTAGCCACTCGGTTTGCTTACAGCAACAAACTTAAGATCCATGGCAAATGTCACCGCCATTCCGTTTACCTTCGTCATATAAGCCGGTGTAAAAAGAAACGGATAAAGATAATTGTTAGTCTGAAAATCCTCATCCTGCAATGCATTTACAAACAGACAAAGTACTATCATAGTGATCGCAGTCGGAATAAGCCTGAACCTGAATTTCAGTTCTATCTTAAAATTCACAAAATGTACCAATACTATCAACGCTATAAAAATAAGTGTAACGACCACTACGTTCACATTCGGAGTAAAGTCATAATTTGATGCCACACTTGTCGCTGTTCCTATCGATAATATGTCCCACGGCACAAACGGTGTCGAGCGGAAAAGCATAACATAATGATTTACAAGGCCAAACGCCATAGACACTGCAAAAATCGTCCGAAGAGCCCACTTTGCCCTGCCAGTAAGAAAATAAATTATCCAGGCTATAAGCTCAAACAGCAAAATATTAAAAAATGCCGCCATAAATCTTACTTCTTCAAATGGATTGTGTTCGTAGAATTCCATCAGATAAAATGAAATAATCGGAAAAAGTAAAAAAATCACTACATTAAAGACAATTTTGTATTTTTCGTATAACTTTTTAATCATTTCTATTCTCCTGCCAAAAGATAACAAGAGTATACAACAAAAATGTGAAAAAAAAAAGAATTCTATTGCGTAATACAAATAATTATGATAAGATATTGTCTGTTCGTAAGATGCCGGCATGTCGGAATGGCAGACGATGCAGACTCAAAATCTGTTGGGCGCAAGCCCGTGTGGGTTCAAGTCCCACTGCCGGCACTATCAAAAAGCCTTGAAACTAATGGTTTCAAGGCTTTTTTTCATGTCTGTTTTTATCTATTTTTTAAGTGATTGTTATAAAATTACAGTTTTTAAAAGAATTTAGCACACCACCTTATTCTTTCCGGTACACTTTCCAACATATAGCTGCTTATCAACAAAATTGATCCATTCTTTTGAGTCCTCACCAACTTTGTACTTTCCGGCACCTATTGTAACGGTCATCTTTCCCCTTCCCATAGATGTCCAGATTGTCCTTGAATTGATAGCAAGTCTTAACTCATCAAGATAATCCTTCGGGATCTCGCTATTTACACATTTACCGAGAAGAAGAAACTCCTCACCGCCCCATCTACAGTATTTCAGTTCAGTTCCACGAGCCTTTTCCACTATAGTACGTGAAAGAAGCTTAAGCGCATCATCACCTACATTGTGACCATATGTATCATTGATCTTCTTGAAATCATCAATATCGATCATTGCAAGATAATATTGCGTTTGTGTTCCTGTCTCAAAAATTCTTTTAAGCTCATCCATCATGAAAAATCTGTTTGGCAACTCTGTAAGAGCATCAAACTGAGCCTTTTTCGTAAGCTCCCCCTCCTCTGATGCAAGATATCTTGTAATGAAAATCATAGATGCAATTGTTATTAAAAGCACAAACGTTACCACACTTACAGATAATGTAATTTTGACAACAGGATTTAGATCATAGACCGGCTTTATACTGTAACCAATCACATAAAGCACTACTATCACAATTGAATATATAATTCCAAGTACTATACCCGAATAATTCCTGTTCTTTTTACTTTTGATAACATTTTCCATAATGAAAAAGAATAATATCATCCCCATAAGACACAACTGGAAATTGCAGTCAAGACCTACACACAAAGTGGTCGCCCCCATATTAATAAGTACTTCTCCTGCGACAAGATATACGTATAAATTCGGCTTACCTGTTCTTGTAAGACCAAATATTATGAAATAAAAACATATACTTATCATATTAAGACCTGCCATCAGGTCAACTCCAAGCGATGTGAATAAAAAGAATAGCCCTAAATGTATAACAAGAAAACTATTATTTACAAGGTTCAGAAATTTATTTTCTAACTTTGTCATTCCTTCAGCTTCCATATGTTATATAAATCCCCCTGTCTGCCTTCACTGTTTTAAGCTTAGATATATTTTAGCACACAGTTTTTAATATAACAACACTAACATTGTCCAAAAGTACTAATTTTTTATTATCTTACGTTTTGTTTTCCTAAGAAAATATCCAATCAGAATAATTACTGCACTTGTAATAACACTCCCGTAAAATGTGAGTCCTCTGCATAGAAGCTCCATATTAGCCGCATTGTCACCTACTATCTGTCCAAACCCATCCAACATGATATAATCCGCCACTCCCATTGCTCCCGGAATCGGAACACAGTTTGATCCCATTGCAACAAAACACTGTATCACGCTGACATCGACTGCTCTCTTAAAGCCTTGACCAATAGACATAAATATCATAAATGATACAAGAAGCTGTGATAATCTCTGCAAAACATTCCAGAAGAATATCTCAAGCAGAAATTTCCACTGACCTGTAATTTCGTTTGAACACTCCTGATACTCTGCCATAGTACTTTGCAGTTTTTTTCTAAGCTTTTCCCCATGCCTTATGATATGTATTTTTTTCAGAAATTTAATCAGTATATCGCATATCTTATACAATATCCCGCCTTTTTTTAATAACATAAAGAAAACAAATGCCAAAAAGATAAGCACAATTATTCCAATTCCTATAAAAATTCGCGATAAAACCGAAAATCCAGACAACATATGAAATTTAAATATTATTGAAGCCAATCCCAGCGCCAGTAATGCAAACGTATACATCACTAGATTTATAAGAAGTGCTACTGTAGTCGCATATCCCGGCATCCCATCTCTCATCATAAAATATGCACTGGCAGGCTGTCCTCCTGAAGCAGACGGTGTAATAGCTGAAAAATAAACATCCGCTCCACCGTAAACAGTTCCATCCATAACTGATGTCCTGTATCCGAAATGCCTTGCAATACGAACAAGTGCGAAGCCCTCAAACCATATGAATCCAAACATACATAAGAAAGCCGCAACAAGCCATCCTTTATTTGCTTCATGCACAAATGTCCTAAGGACATTAAACGAAAAATTCTTATTTTGTGAGACTACCGACCAAATACTAAGTACCGCTATAAAAAATGAAGTGATCGCCCAAAATATTTTTTTCTTATCCATTGATATCTGTTACCTTTCTTATTTCCCTTTTATAATAAATAATTCAATTCTTTTTATTCCGTTTAAACTTACATTTCTGCAATAATACCTTAACAAAAAACCGGTGTGACATTCCGAAAAATGTACCACACCAGTTTATTCTAGTTAATATATATACTTTTATCAAGTCATATCTGATTAAGATTTAATTATTTTTTATTAATATTATCTCTTTATCATTCACTAATCTTCATCGTCTGTGTTCATCACATAAACACCACGGCTTGCATCTCCCTCAGGGTTTTTGCCGAACTCATAATCATTTCCCGGCAGGATAGCATTTAAGAAAATGCCTGCTATAGCTGCAATCGCAAGAGATGTGAGTGTGATAGATGTTCCTGCCACATTGAATGTAAGACCATCACCAAATCCAAGACCACAAACAAAGATAACTCCTGCAATAATAAGGTTTCTTGACTTTGTAAGATCTACTCTGTTCTCTACAACATTACGCACACCGATTGCTGAGATCATACCATAGAGCATAAATGATACGCCTCCGATAATAGCTGACGGCATAGTTGATATAATAGCAGAAAATTTCGGAATAAATGAAAGAGCTATAGCAAAAACAGCCGCGATACGGATAACTCTCGGATCATAAACTTTTGAAAGCTCAAGAACTCCTGTATTCTCACCATATGTCGTATTTGCCGGTCCACCGATAGCTCCTGCAAAAGCAGTTGCGATACCATCACCGATAAGGGTTCTGTGAAGTCCCGGATCTGCCATATAATTTTCCTCTACTGTCGCAGAAATTGCAGACATATCACCGATATGCTCCATCATTGTCGCAATAGCGATAGGTGCCATAACCAAAATAGCTGTTACATCAAATTTCATAAACTGGAATTTTGGTATTCCAACCCATGCTGATGATGCTACTGATGCAAAATCAAGAATTGCCGAACCGTCAGGGTTATGAATTCCCGCTGCATTCATTATAAGGGCAACAGCATATGAAATAACAACACCCATGAGGATAGGAATGATCTTAAACAATCCTCTTCCCCATATATTAAATATAATGATAACTCCAAGTGCTATGATAGCAAGTATCCAGTTTGTAGATGCATTGTTTATTGCAGAGCCTGCCAGTGAAAGTCCGATACATATGATAATAGGTCCTGTAACAACAGGCGGCAGGAATTTCATTACCCTCTTTACTCCAACGAGCTTGATTATAAGTGCAAGCACCAGATACAACATTCCTGCTATGAAAATACCTCCGCAGGCATATGCTGCCTTATCATTTGCTGACATTCCTGCATACATGCCACTGTCAAGATTGGCTACCGTATAAAATCCACCTAAAAATGCAAAGGACGATCCTAAAAATGCCGGTACCTTAAACTTCGTACAAACATGGAATATAAGTGTACCAAAGCCTGCACAAAAAAGTGTAACAGATACAGATAATCCCCTTGTCAATGCCTCACCACAGGCTTTTTGAAAATATCCCGATACCAGTATCGGCACGAGAATAGTTGCACCAAACATAGCAAACATATGCTGTACTCCAAGTATCATCATCTTAGCCGTGCCAAGCTGCCTGGCATCACGAATTGGTTCCTGTTTCTTTTGTTCCATAACAACCTCCCTTTATAAAGTAAGTCTTATTAAATTGTTTCCGTAAGACATTATAGCAGTTATGAAACATAATTTCATTAAAATTTTATAATTAGATATTTTAATATTAAAAAAGACACCTATTAAGGTGTCCTAGTATATTTATATACCTTCAAAACTTCATACAAAATAATTACTTCACACTCCGAAAAACTTATCTCGATTTCGCTACGCTCCATCTCGATGGATTTGCTACACAAATCTGCGTCCATTCCAATACATCCTCCTGCAAATAAATTTACACCGGCTGTATTCTCATGTACTTGTTTTTCTCCGTTATTTTCCAGATTAAGCCCTCGACCTATTAGTAACAGTCAGCTCCACACATTGCTGTGCTTCCA
>CAVABC010000040.1:0-25006 GCA_963586665.1 Acutalibacteraceae bacterium | reverse complement strand
AGAGCTCAATGAAATCAGAACTCTTGTGGGTTTCGCTGACATAAGGTATTGCTTTGCGTATGAAAGCAAATAGCATGAGAAAATTGGCGGGATAAAAAAATGAAGTTATAGAAAAAGCTGATGAAAGCTGTGTTGCAAAACCTACATCACCCGATAAGGCAATACTGTTTTCCTATGTATCATTTGATAATCCGGAAAACCAAAAACCACTAGATGAAAAGTATTCGCTTGCCTATCATATTGCCAATGGTTATAAGGAGTCATATCATTTTAGTAATGAAATAAAAGACGAAATGAAATGTCCGTTTGAAGATGCAATATGGTATGCGACTCAGGAGGGAATCGCATATTTAGTATGGACATCAGAGGATAATAAAGAAGTATTTGCAAATCTTATTCCAGGCAAGATCAGAAGAGATTATTTTACGCTTTTCATAAAAAATTTATATCAATCATATTCGTTGTTAATATATGCAGAGAAGATCCAGGAGCAAGTGGCGGCTGTTAGTGGAAAATATTTACTTGAATCTCTAGACCAAAGAATATCAGATCTTTTTGGAGATATTAATTTGTTTTTAACAAAAAGTATGGCAACCAGTGTGAGTTATATACATCATCAGAGCGAGTTTTATGTCTATATCAAGAAACAATTATGTATTCAGGAAGATGTTGAAAGCGTGACGGCTGGATTAAATGCATTAGATCTTTTGCAGAGAGAAAAGAGAAAGCGTGATGATGAGTTACGTAACCAGGAGGCATGGAAAGAAGAAAAAGAGCGGGATCGTAAAGCAAAGAAAGAGAGAAATGCTCGTGAAGAACGTGAAAAGAAGAGTGATGCAAAAATAGAGGCAATCATGGGTTTATTTGCATTGTTGGGTATTTCATCAGCTCTTATAGACTGCTATGATTTTATAAGTAAATTCCAACCCGGAATTGGAGAATTTTGGGAGTTAGACAGCCTGACAAAGGGATATGAAGTTTTGTTCTTTATAGTTATAGGTATTATTAGTATAATTGCTATAATATTTTCTATTAGAGCAATTGTTGATGCATTTAAAAGCGATAAAGGAGCGTTTAAAAACATTATAAAGAAAATAAAAAAATGCTTTACAAAATAAGAAAAAAGATATAATATAACAACACGAAAAACGTGGAACTGATAATAAATAGCCTTACATCCCCAGGAAGACAGAGGTGTCTGATGTATATAATATTACAGAGGATGTTGTAATTAGTGAGTAACATACTGAACGAATTTACACAAGGAGGCATTCATATGAATTATCCAGTATTAGATCTTAAGGCTACCGGAGAACAAATCAACAAACTCCGTAAGGACAATCACCTCAAGGTGACTGAGGTTGCGGAGTATATGGGCTTCGAATCTACGCAGGCTGTTTATAAGTGGCAGCGTGGAGAGAGCCTTCCGACTGTCGATAACTTGTATACCTTGAGCAAGTTGTTGCACACTTCGGTGGATAACATACTGATAGGCGAGAAAGAGAGGGACGATGATCCCTCTCTTTCTGTTTCTTCAGCTATTCTATTTTTACATATTCTTTATCAAAACTAATTATTTCTGTGTCGAGTACTGTGTACTTCTTATCCGTGTGTAGAGAGTAATGATAATGCCCGAAGTACCAGTGTTTATATTGTATCCGACTTTTCAGATTTTGAAAATAGACTGTGAGTTTATATAACTTTAATGTAAAAAGTGTTAAACTACTTTTTAAGGAATAGTAGGAAATGTAAGGAGAATTCATATGAGAGTACTGAATATTGAAGATGATGCATTCAAACATAATGATATATGCAAAGCTCTATCAGGATGCGGGATTAAAGATGTTGACTGGTGCGAAAATCTTTCAGAGGGGTGGAAACAGATAAAAAACTCAATAGATAATGATAATCCGTATGACTTGATAATTACTGATATGTATTATCCAAACGAGTCGGGCGAAAGAGAGGAAAAGTCAGGAGATGTTCTGATTGACAGGATAATTGAAAATAAAATCACAATACCTGTAGTTCTCTGCTCCAGCGTAAACTTTAAGTATCCGGAGATATATGGCTGTGTTTATTATAGCAGGACAAGAAACTGGGAGGCAGATATGCAGAAACTTGTAAACGGACTTTTATGATGTCTAAGAGAACTAAAAGGTACTACTAAGGAATAAATTGTTATTGCGCGCTATTATTCGGATACTATATAATAAGTGCATAGAAATTGAATGTCACTGTGTAAATATACACTGTGATCATAAATAATATAATTTCTATATCGTTTGCGTATGGAAGGATCATAACACAATTACAAAATGTAGCGGAAAGGAGGGGGATTTTTACCATAATTAATTGTTTATGATCTATTCTGTCTGGGAGAGCAGAAAGGAAACGCAATGACAAAGAAATATGAAGAACTTGGATTTACAGATGATTTTATGTTTTGTAAAGTCCTCACAACAAACCCGGACTTGTGCCATGAATTGCTGGAGCTTATAATAGGGAGGAAAGTTGGAAAATTCACCAGACTTGACGATCAAAAGCCTATAGAGCTTACAGCAGATGGAAAAGGTGTCAGGTTTGATGTATACAGTGAAGATGACTCGGACACGGTTTTTGACTGCGAGATGCAGGCAACAGAGAACAGAAATCTTCCGAAGCGCTCGAGATATTATCAGGGAATGATAGATCTGCACCTGATAGAACGTGGCGAAGATTACATGAAACTCAAAAAGAGCTATGTAATCTTTATATGTCCGTTTGATGCATTTAAAGCAGGATTGCACAAATATACTTTTGAAAATATTTGTAAGGAATTGCCTGAGATCAGCCTTGGAGATGAGACAACAAAGATATTCCTTTGTGCCGGAGGCTGCCAGGATGATGTATCGGATGACATGAAGGACTTTTTGGACTGGATATCAGGTAAATCAGAAGGAAAGAGCAGCCTTGTTAAAGGACTGGATGAGGCTGTGCATAAAGCAAGAAATCATGAGGAATGGAGGCTGGAATACATGACATTACTTATGAGAGATCAGGAAATGAGGGAAGAAGGCAGAAAAGAGGGATTAAAAGAAGGGAGAGAAGAAGGAATAAAAGAGGGGCGAGAAAAGGGCAGGGAGCAGCAGGCACGCACTACAGCTCTCAGACTAAGTCAGAAGAAAGGAAACTCCATTGAAGACATAGCAGATATTGTCGGATATGAAGTGGAGACAGTTAAGCTATGGATTGAGAACAACTGATAGCTGATCATTATTATTGTTTGCGATACGAGGATCATAACGCAATTACATAATGTATCAGAAAGGGGGTTTTTACAATATTTAATTGTTTATGATCTGTTCTGCCTGGGAGAGCAGAAAGGAAACGCAATGACAAAGAAATACGAAGAACTTGGATTTACAGATGACTTTATGTTTTGTAAAGTCCTTACAACAAACCCGGACTTGTGCCATGAATTATTGGAGCTTATAATAGGGAGAAAAGTTGGAAAATTTACCAGACTTGACCATCAAAAGCCTATAGAGCTTACAGCAGATGGAAAAGGTGTCAGATTTGATGTGTACAGTGAAGATGACTCGGATACGGTATTTGATTGTGAAATGCAGGCAACAGAGAACAGAAATCTTCCCAAGCGGTCGAGATACTATCAGGGGATGATAGACCTGCACCTGATAGAACGTGGCGAAGATTGCATGAAACTCAAGAAGAGCTATGTGATATTTATCTGTCCGTTTGATGCTTTTAAGGCAGGACTGCACAAGTATACTTTTGAAAATATTTGTAAGGAATTGCCTGAAATCAGTCTTGGAGACGAGACAACAAAGATTTTCCTGTGTGCCGGAGGCTATGCGGATGATGTGTCAGATGATATGAAGGACTTTCTTGACTGGATATCAGGTAAATCAGAAGGAAAGAGCAGCCTTGTTAAAGGACTGGATGAGGCTGTGCATAAAGCAAGAAATCATGAGGAATGGAGGCTGGAATACATGACATTACTTATGAGAGATCAGGAAATGCGAGAACAAGGCAGACTGGAGGGAAGAGAAGAAGGAAGAGAGCAGCAGGCACGTAACACAGCTCTTAAATTAAGCCAAAAAGGAAACTCTGTTGAAGATATAGCAGATATAGTGGGCTACGAAGCAGAAAAAGTTAAGCTGTGGCTGGAGGAACAAAAGAGTTGATTTTAATGGACTTGATGAGGCTGTGCATAAGGCAAGAAATCATGAGGAATGGAGGCTGGAGTACATGACATTACTTATGAGAGATCAGGAAATGCGAGAAGAAGGTAGAAAAGAAGGACGAGAGCAACAGGCACGTAACACCGCTCTCAAATTAAGCCAAAAAGGAAACTCTGTTGAAGATATAGCAGATATAGTTGGCTATGAAGTGGAAACGGTTAAGCTATGGCTTGAGCGCAACAAAATAAAATAGACATCAAATTCTAAATCAATAGCATTTGATGTCTATTTTTGTGCCTTAAGCTGCAAATTAATCGGCAGCTACAATTTATTTATTAGATCTTCTCCAGATATGCATATTCTCAGCTTCTTTGATAAGCTCATCACGGAAATCAGGATGGGCAACTGAGATTATAGCCTCAGCCTTCTGCCAGGTTGAAAGACCTTTTACGTTTACCATACCATACTCTGTAACAACATAGTGTGTGTTAGCTCTTGTGTCAGTAACGATAGAACCATTTGCAAGAGTAGGACGGATACGTGAGTGGGCAACACCCTGCTTATCTGTGAATGTTGAAGAACAGCAGATAAAGCTTTTTCCACCATTTGAAAGATAAGCACCGAGAACAAAATCAAGCTGTCCGCCGGCTCCACTAATGTGCTTTGTGCCTGATGACTCTGAGCTGATCTGTCCGAACAGGTCAAGGTCTACACAGTTGTTGATAGAGATAAAGTTATCAAGTGCTGCTATGTTTCTGATATCGTTTGTGTAGCTTACAGGTGCGCTCATAAGCTCAGGGTTCTCGTCGAGATAATCATACATCTTCTTGGTGCCGGCACCGAAGCCATAAGCCTGACGATAACGGTCTATACTTTTTTTGGCTCCTGTGATCTTTCCGGCTTTTGCGATGTCAACGAACGCATCAACGTACATCTCTGTGTGGACACCGAGATCTTTAAGGTCTGACTCTGCGATAAGCGAGCCGACTGCGTTTGGCATTCCACCGATACCAAGCTGTAAACATGCTCCGTTAGGAATCTGATCTACGATAAGCTCAGCAACTTTTTTATCTACTTCTGTAGCAGGACCGCCTGCACCAAGCTCTCCGATTGGTGGGTTGTCACCCTCTACAATGTATGAAACCTGTGAAATATGTACATTTGCCTCAGAACCACCGTGGCAGCGAGGCATATTCTTATTTATCTCAACGATGATCTTCTTTGAAGTCTCGCAGACAGCACCGAGATGGGATGCGTTTGGTCCGAAATTGAAGTATCCATGGGCATCCATAGGTGCAACCTGGAACATTGCAACATCATCAGGTGTTGTTGAATCTCTATAATAACGAGGGAGCTCAGAGTAGCGGATCGGTGTGTAGAAAGAGCAGCCTCTTGATATCAGCTTTCTCTCATAACCACCCATATGCCATGAATTCCATGTGAAATGCTCTCCGGCATCCTCACGTTCGAAAATGGCAAGTGGTTTCAGTAAAATTCCACCACGAACATTTACATTTTTAAGTTCATCTGTTCTTTTTGCAAGTGCTTTGTCGAGGGCATCAGGTGTGCCTGTGCACCAGCCATAGTCAACCCAGTCTCCGGATTTGACAATTTTAACTGCCTCATCTGCAGAGACGAGTTTCTGTTTGTACTCTTCTAAAAAACTCATAGTATCCTCCTATAAATACCTAAAATAGTAGATAGTTAAAAAAATAACATACTTTCTATTCCTCTATAGTAACACTATGAGTTATTTTTTACAAGACAGGAAATAGTTACAAAATGTGATGACTGTAGGGCGGTATTACTGTTTACATTATAAGGATTCCTGCAGTTCGTATATAGTATTTGTCATGAGTTTTGCGATGGTATGTATGGCTTCAATCTCGCTTTGCAGCCAGAGTCTTTTATATCCGCAGTTATTGATGCCAAGCGTTCCGATGACTTTGCCATCTTTTATGATGAGCACCTGTAAAAGAGTTCTGACTTTCATCCGCTTTAACTCCGTTTTGAGAGGTTCGATTGTGCGCTCGATATCTGTGCAGAAAAATATATTATCGCTGTTAAAAAAGTTCTTTCTGTAATCCTGTCCGGATATTTTGAGATTGGGAGTGATGTTGGGATCATCGTTTTGCGCATAGAAATATGATTTGCCGATGGACATCTCATCTTTTGTATAACAGCTTGCATAGGCTCTTGTCACATCTAACGCATCGACAATACACTTAGATACATTTATGATGGTGGTCTTAGGATCGTGATGCAGGGCAAGTTCATCTATGACTGCGTCAATAAGCAGTTTTGCAATAGAAAACCCGCTTTCGCCAAGCTGGATAGGCTCTGCAGCACCGTTGTCCTGATAGCAGCGCCTTTTCTGTGGTACCTGCATAGTCTGTTTTTCACCGTATAACATATAACCATTTTTGCCATTTGATTTTGCCTGATACAAGGCAAGATCAGCCATTTTGTAAAGCTCCGCATAATTGCGTCCGTTTTTCTCATTTGAGAATGCGACACCTACGCTTATAGAAATATTGTACTTGCCTTTTTCGTATTTATCTTTAATCTGCTGGCAGAGAGAGTTTGCTTTTTTACATATTATATCCTGATCTACATTCAGCCCGAATATCTGATATTCATCTCCTCCAATTCTACCGCAGAAAAAATCATCCGGGAAAATTTCACGGATCGTATCGGCAATATCAACGAGAAGAGCATCGCCCAGCATATGCCCAAAGGCATCGTTTACATATTTGAAATTATCAACATCTATCATCATCATTACAGCCGTATCAGATAGAGCCATTTCCTCGAGGCGCTCAGTAATCCAGGATTCCATGCCATATCGGTTAAATAAATGGGTAAGGGAATCGAGATGGGCGGCTTCCCATAGTTTTTTTAAAGCATCCATGTCGTTACGATATATCTCTAAATTTATCTGCATTGATATGCTCCTTTCACGCGATTAAAAGCTGATTTCATCAGGATATTCCCTATCAACGAAATCAGATAACTGTTCAATAGGAATCGGTTTTGAGTACATGAAACCCTGGAGATAGTGAGCTTTAAGCTGTATGCACCGATTCTCGTCATGACCGTCCTCGATACCTTCATACAGGATATTGTAGCCGATTATATTAAACATATCAGAGAGGCTTGCTACTATATTTTCTGATTTTTTATCAGCCTTGGATGAGAGGACAAGCGAGCGGTCAAACTTGATTATATCTATTGGCAATTTTGTAATGTGTTCAATATTGGAAAATCCAGTGCCAAAATCATCCAGATAAATGGCAATGCCGAGTTCTTTAAATTTGGTGAGAATGTCATGGGTAAGGTCAAAATTGCCGGCCTCAACACTTTCCGTTATTTCAAAACCCAGTTTACTTTTATCGAAAGAGTATTTTGTGATAATTTCCATTATATCTTCATAGAAAAATGGTATAGCCAGTTCTGACATGGAAAAATTCACTGAAATCCGCTGTATTCTGGGATTGTGTTCGATGAAATCACATACTTTATTCAGTATTATTTTGGTAAGCCAATGTATTTTCCCTGAGGCTTCCGCAATTGGAATAAAACTATCTGGATAAATCAGTCCCGTCTCAGGCGTCTCAAGGCGCATAAGAGACTCAGCAGTAGTAAATGTCTTCGTATCGACATCCAAAATAGGCTGGCAGTATACTTTCACTCTTGGATCGTTCAGATCGCCTTTTAGCTCGATATCATCGAGAATGTGTTTTATGGTTTTGATGCGGTTAAAGCGCTCGAGATCCTGATTGCTGACTACGTATATGTCTTTACTTCTATAATTCATGTTGCATAGATCAACATAGTCCTTTAAAGTCTGACAGTAAGGGTTGGATTTAATAATGGTTATGTAGTGTGACATTTTGTAGTGGGAATGAAGCTCTTTAAAGAGCTTTTCCATAAGCTTTATATCGGGATCCTTTTTGAAAATCAGTACAAAATTTTCGTCACTGTACCTAAAAAGGTAATCCGTATAATGTATAGCA
Organism: Acutalibacteraceae bacterium; assembly: GCA_963586665.1. GTDB lineage: Bacteria > Bacillota > Clostridia > Lachnospirales > Lachnospiraceae > Roseburia. Next base: position 16,806 of record CAVABC010000040.1, on the reverse strand, counting down.
TAGGTGAATTTCTTGAAGTCCTGCGAAGTCTGGACGTGGGATTCCAATTTACTAAAGCCGGGAATATCCATATTTACAAATGTATAATCTTTACCGCTTTTATTTAAGTCTGTAAGCTTTGCGACGAGGGCAGCTCTGTCTACGGTTCCAAAATTTGAGTTGTAGGAGTTGCTGTGAAACAGCATTACTACAGATACAATCGGTATATAGTAAGACAACACTGTAAATGACTCTGTGTTGTAATTGTACTCAGAAATGGTTATATACACGGAAATGGCCATCGTAAGCACAACAGAGACATATATTCTGGATATGATTGTCTTGTTTTTCAGCAGAACCACAGTTACAATGATCGCTATGTAAAGTATATACCAGATCAGGTAAATAATGTCATGAGCATAAGAGTACGCTATGCCATTTTCTATATAGAAGCCAACATGTGTCCATGGTGTTGTCATTTCTACAATCAGATATACAACAAACAGACCATGGATTATCCTATCAAGGCATTTGTTCTGGTAGCTGATTAGATCCAGTATGTAAAATACATATAAAAGAAGTTGGGCAATAAGGGATATATGCAGAGAATTATGGAATATGTATATGATGTTTTCGTTTATATTTCCAGTATTCGGATATAAGTAATAATTATAAATAATGCTTATAATACTTATATATATCAGATTGATAATTGCAACAATGACATATTTATATCGCTTTGTTTTTTCTGTATAAGTTGCTATTAAAAGCATGAGTAATAAAATACAAAGCAGGAAAACGGACATATCGCCCATTGGACTGTATTCGTACATAAACTTTGCCTCCTTTTGATGAAAATATTATCATCAAAAGATATATTTGTCCAGTTCGGGAAGCATCCATTCCTCAGCCTGTTTCCGGTAGTCAGCGGCCTGATCGCGCAGAGAATTGATAAGGTCTCTGTCTCCGGTAAAAATATTACGAGACTGAGGAGGCAGTGCATCGAGCTTTTTCTGTTTTTCATCGGCCCATCTGGTGTAACATTCAGATAGTGCGTGAAGCGCCTTGCCACCAGCGCATTCCACATCAAGAACAGGCTTTGTTTCGAAAGCGGCATTATAATACCAGAGGCTTGCTTCCTCGTAATCTTCCTTATCGAAATAGTAAGCGCCAAGTTCACAGCATACTTCGCTGCAACCTTCCATAGCTACATTTTTCAGTGCAATGGAGAAAAACTTGTCATAATCTCCGCTCAGTCTGTAGTAGCGCGAAAGTACACAGGTGGACTCAATATCCGGAGCGTTCTGATATTCTCCCTGAAAATATGGCAGGGCATTTGCAAAATCATCCATAGTGCCACATTTGAGTAGCTCTTTGGCATACATTGTGGCGATGCTTTTTGGCAGAGTGCCATTCTTATCGTAAGAACGCTTAAATATAGTAAAATCACGTTTCCCATGCATTGTCTGTGGCAGGTGTTGTATACATATGTCACTGTCATAGACTACCGGATCAAGCCGGACTGTCTCATGAACTGGATTGATCCATGTAAAAGTGCGCAGCCTCTTGAAAAGCTTTGGACGATATTCGGAAGCGGAATTTTGTACAGTATTGTACTGGCTCGGGGTGATGTAGCGCATCTGAACGATCTCAATTTCCGGCAGCAGCGCAGCTTTCAGCATCATAAAGCGTCTATGGTTTGCCTCATCAAGTACTTCGTCAGCGTCAGGCGCGTATATATATTCCTTTGTAGCCTTGGAAAAAGAGAAATTTCTTGCGGCAGCGAAGTCATCACACCATGAAAAATCATATATTTTGTCAGTGTAATTGGCGGCAATTTCCTTGGTTCGGTCAGTTGAGCCGGTATCTACAATGATTATCTCGTCCATGAGTCCCTTTAAGCTGTCTAGGCAGCGGGCGAGAATATCTTCTTCATTTTTTACTATCATACATAAACTAATTGTAATCATAATTCCTCCTCCAAGCATTTATGTAATACATATGATTTTACTACATTTCACTTAATATGTTAATAATTAAAGGACCAAATGGTATTTTACTTCCTTTAATCACATTAATCCTAAAAAGCAGATGCGCAATTATTAGAAATTGCGCATCTGCTTTTTGATATATTTGCTATTACAAACAAATTGGATATGTAGGATTTATTTACTTATGACGTAGATATTTTAAATGATAAAATATAAAATTTAATTATCATATAAGGGAGGAAAAATATGAATAAAACAATAAAAAAAATAGTAGGAGCGTTAATGATTCTCTCAGTATTCATTTCAACTTTTTTTACAGAAAAGATGGACGTTAGAGCAAGCACATCGAATTCGCTTGAAGTTAGAGGTGTAGATATTTCGAGTATAATTGCCTTTGAAAATTCGGGACAAAAATTTTATTACGAAAACGGTGTTCAAGGAGATATATTTGACATTTTAAAGGATTCAGGAGTTAATTATGTACGCGTTAGAATATGGAACAATCCATATGATACTTCATCAGGAATAGGATATGGTGGTGGTAATAATGATGTCACTACAGCTATGAAAATAGGAAAAAGAGCAACTGAAAAGGGAATGAAAGTATATGTGGATTTTCAATATTCAGATTTCTGGGCGGATCCTGCAAAACAGTATGCACCTAAAGCATGGATGAATTACACAGTATCTCAAAAATCAACAGCTATATATCAATTTACATATAATACATTAAATAACATGTTAAACGCTGGTATCGATATTGGAATGGTGCAAATTGGGAATGAAACAAATGGCTCTATGTGTGGTATGGGTGGTTTATATGATGGCGTCTGGAATTTGACAACAGGTGTAGGAGATGGTCTCAAAAGTGGTTGTAACGCGGTAAAGGATATCAACAGTAAATATAATTTATCTGGAGATTCAGCGATACTAAGGGTGTTACATTTTACTGATCCAACAACGACTGCTGAATGGTACGCAGAACAAGTTGATAATGTAGGAGTAGATTATGATGTTTTTTCTGTCTCTGCTTATCCCTTCTGGTTTGGACATGCAACAGATCTGTCGACATCGTTAAAAAATATTGCGTCAAAATATAATAAAAAAGTAATGGTAGCAGAAACTGCATATCCATATACGTTTAATAACAGTGATTCGACATCTAATAATATTGGCTCATTAAGCGATATGACGTTTTGTGATTATTCGGTTAGTGTAACAGGACAAAAGAAAGCAATAGCAGCAATTTTTAATGCAGTCTCAAGTGTAAACAATGAGTCTGGTACAGAGGGCTATGGCTTGGGTGGATTTTATTGGGAACCAACCTGGATAGGAACCTCTGATGCAACAAGTGATATTTATGGAACAGGATGGAGCTCATCAGTGTCAGAAAATTATGAAAATTTATTCGTAAGTGGTGGATCACAATATTCAACAACAGCACAGGGAAGCTCCTGGGATAATATGGCTCTTTTTGACGAAGATGGTGTTGCGTTATCGTCATTAAAAGTCTTTAAAAAGTTTGAATAATGGGAGGCTGTATGAAACAATTTATTGAGAACGTGAAAAAGAGCCGGGTGCTTTTGTGTATGCTCATACCGGCACTGGCGTATGTAATTATTTTCTGTTACTTACCGATGTCGGGAATAGTTCTGGCATTTAAAAACTTCAAATATTCGCTCGGAATATTTAAGAGTCCGTGGTGTGGCTGGGACAACTTCCAATATCTTTTTGTATCTGGAAAGATATGGAGCCTTACACGAAACACACTGCTTTACAACATAGCATTTATTTTTCTGGGACTGGTATTCGAGGTGGGATTTGCGATTCTCTTAAGTGAGATCAACAACGTAGTGTTCAAGAAATTCGCACAGGGATTTATGTTCCTGCCGTATTTCATCTCATGGGTAGTTGTAGCGACTATCATGTTAAATATTTTCGGTGATAACGGAGTGTTAAACTCAGTTCTTGTACATTTCGGAGTGACTGATTTCAGCATTTATAAGCAGGTCAGCAAGTGGCCGATAGTACTCGTCATGGTAAGGCTGTGGAAACAGACCGGATACGGAACAGTCGTATATCTGGCAGCGATAGCTGGAATAAGCAAGGATCTGTACGAGGCGGCATCGATCGACGGAGCTTCGATCTGGCAGAAGATCAGATATATCACACTGCCAAGTCTTAAGCCAACGATCATGATCATGGTGCTTTTAGCACTCGGAAACGTATTCAGAGGCGATTTCGGAATGTTTTATCAGTTAGTTGGATCGAACCAGTTACTGCTCAACAGCTCGGACATCCTCGATACATATATTTACCGAATGCTCACAACATCACCGAATGTTGGGCTTACAGCGGCTGCCGGACTGTATCAGTCAGTGCTTTGCTTTGTGACCATACTGGTAGCAAACGGCATAGTAAAAAAAGTAGATCCGGATTATACATTATTCTAGGAGGCAATCATGATAAAAGGAAAAGATCAAATAGTTTTCAACATACTGGCATATGCGCTGGTAGCAATTTTTGCAATAGCCTGTCTGCTTCCGTTTTATCTGATCGTCACAGGATCATTTACAGCCGAGAGCACGATAGTAAAAGAGGGTTACAGCTTATTTCTAACAGCAAAGAATTTCTCAACAGAGGCATACAAGCTGGCACTTAAAAATCCACAGAGCATCGTACATGCTTACGGAGTCACAATATTTGTCACAGTTGTGGGAACAGTCCTGTCAATATTTATGACCACGATGACAGGATATGTGTTATCAAGACCTGATTTCCCATGGAGAAACGGAATATCATTTTTCTTTTTCTTCACAACACTGTTCAGCGGTGGACTCGTACCATGGTATCTGCTCTGCACACAGTACTTAAACTTCAACAACCATATATATTCACTGATCATCCCGGGACTTTTCTCGGTGTGGAACATGATCATAGCAAAGAGCTTCATGAAGGGCATACCTTTTGAGATAACAGAGGCGGCAAAAATAGACGGAGCAGGGGATTTCTTCATATATTTAAGGATCATACTTCCGATGGCAAAGCCGCTCGTGGCAACACTTACACTGTTTATCGCACTTGCCTACTGGAATGACTGGTATAACTGCATGCTTTTCATGAGCGGAAGCGATAACTGGAACTTACAGTATACTTTACAGAACATATTGAACAGCTCTGAGGCACTTAAGAGAATAGCAAACCAGACCGGAATGCAGGTCGGACAGATGCCTTCGGAGGGACTTAAACTTGCGATGACAGTCATCGCGACAGGACCTATAGTTTTACTTTATCCGTTTTTACAGAAGTATTTCGTAAAAGGTCTGACACTTGGAGCCGTAAAGGGATAACCCTTTTTGGATATATAAATTAGGAGGAAAATCATGAAAAAACAAATCGTAACAAAGATGGTGAGCAGCGCGCTCATCGCCGGAATGGCATTGGGGTTAGTAGGATGTGGCAGCGGAAACGGAGGCAAGGATTCCTCACAGTCCGCAGCAGACGCAAGGACACAGATCGAGAGTGACAGTCCATATGCGGGAATGGATTTTGACCTGTCAGAACACAAGACAGTCGTAATGTATGTACTCGGTGACAGACCTGAGGACATGGATGAGGTGCTTGACAAGGCAAACTCAGAGTACTTCGAGCCTAACTTAAACACTACATTGGATCTTGAATTCTTAAACTGGAGCGACTACAGCACAAAATACAGTCTGCTTTTAGCAGGTGGAGATTCAGTGGATCTGATCTACACAGCAGCATGGTGCTATTACAATGATGAGGTATCAAACGGAGCATTCAAGGAGCTTGATCCTGAATGGCTTAAGACAAATATGCCTCTTTCATATGACCAGCAGCCGGCAGAGAGCTGGGAGGAGATCGCTATCGACGGCAAGATCTATGCAGTTCCAAAGGCAAAATCAACATTTACAGCTTACAATGTAGTTGCAGTAAGGCAGGATCTTATCGATCAGTACAATCTTACAACACCTGATTCATGGAATAACTATGTATCATATCTTAAAGAGCTTGCAGATCTGCAGGGCGAGACAGGTGTTACAGCATTAAATACAAATGCCAACAGAGAACAGCTTCTTACTACCTTCGGTCAGTCAAAGGGAGTGCAGGGTGTAACAGAAGGCTATGATTTTGAGTACTATGCAAACAACAGTGATGCAGCACCTGCATCAGACGATATCTGGTATCTGTATACATCTGATTTTTACAAGGATTACTGCATGACAATGGCAGATCTTGCATCAGCAAAGGTTTGGTCAACAGATGCGATCAACGATACAAGTGATGCTCAGGCATACTTTGAGAACGGCACAAGTGGTTCATTTGTATGGAACTCATCAGTATTTACAGCAGGAAAGAACCTTGAAAACTCACAGACAGGAACTTATGCAGTATATGATGTTACACCTGATGTAAAGAGAAACCGCGGAAGCTACTCAACAGATGCTATCGCTATCACAGAGAAATCAGAAGATCCAGAGAGAGCAGCTTTAGTACTTGATTACATGAAGGGTGATGTAAACCTTAACAGACTTTTAATGGGTGGAATCGAAGGCGAGCACTACTCACTTGACTCAGACGGATACCGTACAGCACTTGACGCAGCAGATGGATACGGCTGGAACAACTGGGCATGGGCTATCAACCGTCAGGATGAGCCTGATGAGGCAGGTCTTGATGAGCGCGAGATTGCGATCAACGAGCACAACGAGGAAATGGAGTATGTTCCTGAGCAGACAGGCTTCACATTTGATCCTTCAAGTGTACAAACTGAGTTTACTGTGGTACAGTCAATAGTAGACGAGTATAAGATGGCATTCTCACTTGGAATTTACGGAGATGATACAGAGTCAACCTTCGAGTCATTCAAGTCACAGCTTGAGGACGCAGGAATTGATAAAGTATTAGACGAATTCGTATCCCAGTACAATGCTTATATGAGTACAAAATAAAATGAAAAACTGTCGGAAATACTGCATTTGGTAAATTCCGGCAGCAAAAAGAGGAAATATAATGGAACGCAGACCGATTCCGATAAAGCAGATAGCTGAGGATCTATCAATTTCATCAACGACAGTTTCAAGGGCACTCTCCGGCAAGGGGAGGGTGTCCGAGACAACCAGAAAAGAGATATTAGAATATCTGGAGAGGCTGGGAGCACAGCCTGCTGTCCACAACCGTGACTATTCAAGCAGGAAAACCAAAAACATCCTGATCACGGTTGCCGGTGAAAAAGATTACGGTCTGCTTCCGTATTTTTCACAGGTAATAATGGGCGCATATGATTATTTTCAGCCACTGGGATATCAGATCATGGTGGCTAAGACCAGCGCAGAGGACATTGATCCGCTAATGAAGATAATCAAAAGCCACAAATGTGATGGAGTTATTCTGTCACGAACGATAGAAAATGCGCTGGATATCAGGTTTTTGCAGAAAAATAATGTGCCGTTTGTGGTGATCGGAAGCTATGATGACAACACTGTTTATCAGGTGGATGTGGACCAGCAGGCGGGATGCCGTGATCTTACAGGGCAGCTTTTGGATATGGGAATGCGAAAGATTGCCCTATTTTGCGGCAACAAGACACATGTGGTGACACGAAGCCGCATGAAAGGTTTTTTGCAGGCATTTGATGTTCGGGGAATAGATTTTGATTGTACAAAGATATTTGACAGTACAGGATATATGGAAATTGCAGAGAAATGCACACTTCAGATGCTAAAAGATGGAATAGAATGTATTATTTGTATGGATGATAATATCTGTCTGAATGTGCTTAATGTCTTGCGTAAATATAAGGTGTGGATACCTTCTGACATAAAGGTGGCTTCATTTTACAACAGCCAAGTGCTTGAGGAATATTATCCTCCGATAAGTTGTGTGAGACTTGATATAAACAGTCTTTCAATGGCTGCATCGGATATGCTTTATAATGTCCTTATGAATGGAGAAATATCAAGAAGAAGCATACTGGGGTATGAGGTTCTTATGAAGGATTCGACGAAATTATAATACACCGAAAGGAATAAATATGAAATTTATGGTAGGGGCTGATACTTCTTGTCTTGAAGCAATGGAAGATCAAGGCGCAAAGTATTATGATTTAGATGGTAAAGAGGGTGATGCGATAAAGATACTTGCTGCACATGGAGTTAACTTTATCAGGCTAAGAATTTTTAACAGGCCGACAGAATCTTTTGATGGAGGAGATTATTGTGATTTAAAGCATACACTTCATATGGCAAAAAGGATAAAGCAATATGGGCTTGGCTTTATGTTGGATTATCATTACAGCGATTTTTGGGCAGATTGGAAGGCACAGACAATTCCAAAAGACTGGAAAAAACAGAATGAAGAGGAGTTAAGATATAGTGTATATGAATACACGAAAACTACACTTGAGCATTTTATAGCTCAAGGAACAGTGCCGGATGTAGTACAGATTGGAAACGAGATTGGAAGAGGCATGCTGTGGGAATATGGACGTTTCGATAATCCGGATAAATTTACCAGTTTTTTGAATGCCGGACTTTTGGCGGTGGAAAAGATAAACAAAGAGGGATATCATATCAAGGCTATGCTTCATATAGAGTGTGGAGCAGACAGGGAGCGCTCAGAGAATTTTTTTGAACAGCTTTATGATGAAGGAATAAGAGACTTTGATTATATTGGATTGTCATATTATCCATATTGGTCAGGAGAATACAGGCTTTTGATAGAGAATATGAAAAATTTATATAGCAAATTTCACAAGCCGATTGCAATAGTGGAAACGGCATTTCCATATACAGATAAATCTAATGATGATATGGAAAATATTGTTACAAGCTCTCTAACAAAAAAGATGTTGGGACTTGAAGCCACAGTAGAAAATCAAAAGAAGATTACAGAAAAAATTATTGAAATCGTAAAATCAGAGGAAAGTGGAATAGGGGTATTCTACTGGGAACCAGTATGGTATCAGAAGACAGGTGTTGGAGTTTCGAAAGGCAGAGGTAATGAATGGGAAAACCAGGCCATGTTTGACAATTATGGAAGAGCATTAGAAAGTATATGCGCTTTTGAGAACAAGACTAAAATGTATTGACAGTATGTGATAAATCATATTAGACTTTTTGTGTACAGATCTGTACGCAAAAGGTCTTTTTCTATCTGTAAAAATAAGTAGGTAGACTGCAATAAGAATAAGTGAGGAAAAATAATGGAAAATCATACAATAGTAACATTGAAAAAAGGAGAAGGACGCACAATAAAAGCCGGTGGCGCATGGATCTTTGACAACGAAATAGACACTATAACAGGAAAATTCACAAACGGAGATATAGTCGTAGTCCACGATTTTGACGGTTATCCGATGGGACGCGGGTTTATCAACCAGAATTCTAAAATACGTATCAGAATGATGACAAGAAAAGCTGATCAGCTCATAGATGATGATTTCCTCCGCATGAGAGTGCAGAATGCGTGGGACTACCGTAAACAGGTGATGGCTGGTGGAAATGATGGCGTAGATAAAATAACATGCATAGGAACTACAGAAAGACCAGATCTCAACTGCTGCCGCGTGATATTCGGAGAGGCTGATTTTCTTCCTGGAATAACAATAGATAAATATGCAGATGTTCTTGTGGTGGAGTGTCTGGCACTTGGAATGGAGCAGTTTAAGGAAAAAATCGTTGATTTCTTAAAGGAAGTGCTTGCTGCTGACGGAATAAATATCCGCGGAGTATACGAGCGAAGTGATGCAAATGAGCGCAAAAAAGAGGGACTTCCAAAGATAAAAGGCTTTATTGGTGAAGAGTTTGATACAGATGTAGAAATCGTGGAGAACGGTGTACACTATATGGTTGATGTGGTAAACGGTCAGAAAACAGGCTTTTTCCTTGATCAGAAATACAACAGGCTTGCGATGCAGCGTATATGCAAGGATAAAAAGGTACTCGACTGCTTTACACATATGGGTACATTTGCCCTCAATGCCGGAATTGCAGGGGCAAAAGATGTTACAGGACTTGACATATCGGAGTATGCTGTCAAACAGGCAACAGAAAATGCCAAGAGAAATAATCTCTCAGACACCGTTAAATTCCGTTGTGCAAATGTGCTCGACGAACTTCCGCGCCTTGCCGCAGAGGGCGAGAAATATGATGTGGTGATCCTAGATCCGCCGGCATTTACCAAATCGCGTGAAGCTACAAAAAATGCGATTAAGGGTTATCGTGAGATCAACATGAAGGGACTCAAGCTCGTAAAAGATGGCGGCTATCTGGCTACCTGTTCATGCTCTCACTTTATGACGCAGGAATTACTTGCAAAGACCGTTAAGGAAGCAGCCAAGGCCGTGCACAAGAGACTGCGTCAGGTGGAATTTCGTACACAGGGACCGGATCACCCGATACTGTGGGCTAATTCAGCGAATGTGCCGGAGAGTTATTATCTTAAGTTTTTCATCTTTCAGGTGGTTGATGAGAAGTAAGGACTGGAAAGTGGGTATTTAACAAGTTTTGGTATTTAATATGGATGAAAGGAAAAATGCATGAAACCGGATGAAGTTATAAAACAAGTTGCAGATATTTGCAGGGAACATAAAGCAAAACAGGTCATATTGTATGGATCAAGGGCAAAAGATACTGCCCGGGAGCGCAGTGATATAGACATTGCGGTATCTGGTGTGGAGAATTTTGATGAGCTTGCCGATAGCATTGATGAGCTGCCGACATTATACAGTGTTGATCTTTTAAATATTGATACTTGCAGAAATAATTTGTTGTTGGAGGATATTAAACAGTATGGACGCGAAATTTGAGAGACGTTTTCAATCGTTTTGTAATTCACTTGATGCATTGGCTGAGGCTAGACAAAGAGATCTTACGGACTCATTTGTATTGAGTGGAACGAGTGCAAAATTCAGCATTACATTTGATCTGTCATGGAAAGTGATGAAAGATATATTAGTACAATACTATGCAATTACAGGGTTCGTTACAGGCTCTCCGAGAGAAGTTTTGCGTCAGTCATTCAAAGCAGATCTCATTTCAGACGATGAGTGGATGAACATGTTAAAGGTAAGAAATGAGCTTGCACACGATTACGATTGTGAGATTGTAAAAACACATTGCAATACAATCGTTGAAAAATACATCGATCTGTTTTATGAATTTGAGAATAAGGTTAAAGCCTTGATAATGTAACTGTTGAAAATATTTCCCATTTATTACCACCTTCTTAAATTACCATAAAGTGCTGGATTTCAGTCAATGAGGTCTGTTAGAATGTTGAAAAACAGGAGGTGTGGAACATGGGTAATGAGGTTTCGTTATTTAAAAATATCAGTGCTGAATACATTTTTGATATTGTTGAGAAAACAGATTTTTTCCTGATACGAAGTATACAGGAAGGAATAAAAAATTCGGTATTGGAAGAGGGAGTTTATTTGTCAGATCTTGCGGAGCAGATGAATGTTCCTGTAACACAGATCTCAGCAGCAGTAAAGAAATTGGAGAGCAAGGGTTATGTACTTTGGAAACTCGATGATAGCAGAGAGCGTACGTATATAATGCTTACAGACAGGGCATTAAAGCTCGAAAGTGATCAGAAACGAAAGATGATGGATGCATATGAGAAAATCATTTCTAATATAAGAAAAGAAGATCTTGAGACCACTATGCTGACGATAAGTAAAATAAGAGAGCTGTTTGAGAATAGAAAAGATGATATTGATAAATAGGGAACAGAAATAGCAAAAGAGCTGATTTTTCACGTAAATGTGGGAAATCAGCTCTTTTTAAATTCAACAATATCATTTGGAAACAGCTTAAAATCCCATTAATCGTTTTGAGTAAAAATATATAGAACCGCAGACTTACAGTGATTTAGTTATTAAGTACTGAATATGCAAAAAATCCTAATAAATTTGATAAAAACTCTTGGCGGCAATACGTTAACTTGCTAAAATCCGACTTGTTAAGACACTTTAGGAGGATTTAGTTATGAAGAAAAAACTTATGTCATTAATAGCTGCAGTGACACTTGCAGCTACAATTTTCACAGGATGCGGTTCAAGCAAGTACGCTGATGTTAATGCTTACTTAGCTGACGAAAAGGTTAAGAGCCAGCTTGCAATGCATATATGTATGAAAAAGGAATCGGAGAGGTGTGTCCGAACTGCGGATATGTGCATGTACCTTCACCTCTGGCACCGCCTCCAAAGGAAAAGAAAGAGACTAACTGGACAAAGGTTGCTATCCTGATAATAGTATTATTAATGTTGGCAAGCATAGCATCGTATTTCTTAACATTTTATGCGAATATGCTTAGATGATAGTCTCAAAGTTAGGAGGATATAAGATATGGTACTGGATCGAAGAATCAGTGAAGCTATAGATATAATATGGGCAAGACTTGATTACAGAAGGGGACAGGAAGCTTTGTCTCTGATTGAGTCAGCCGCAAATGATGGTGTAGCAGATGCATACTATTTCCTTGCAAGATGTTATGCCGGTGAGTGCTATGTTAATCCCAAATTTAATTTCCCGGAAGATGACGATAAGGCAGAGGCATTTTTGCAGAAGAGTATTGATATGGGAAGTGCGATAGGCATGTTCGGAGCAAGACGTTTCGGAGGATTTGAACCGACAGGTGGAAAATTTTATCATGCACCATACAATTCAGACAGGGAAGTATGGGATGCCGTGGCAGACATGGCATTAAACGGTGAGCGTTTTTGTGAACTGCTTTTAGCAAATGCATATTACTATGGAGATTCAATCGATTTTCTCAATCTTCAGTTATCTGATATAACTAATCCGCGAGATGCATACATAGTAAAGTCTATGGTACTTACCGCAGCAGAGCTGTATGAGGATATTTACAGTAAGGGACTCTGTATGGCAATCTGCAATTATAAAGACATTATTACGTCAGGGGATTATGGGATCACACCTGACCAGAACAAATATAATATTTTGAGAACTTTCTGTCATCAGAGAGGCATTTCATTAGAATAAAATCGATTAAAATGATTTAATAAGCCATGTTACCACCACAGCGGTGAGAACATGGCTTATTTAGATAGAAAAGTTAATTTATTGTAGTGTATAAAACAGGGAAGTTTCTTTTAAAGTAGTGGATAATGTTTAGATAACTTGGTATAATTACATTAAGGAAAAGGTTGGGAGAACTTGGTATGATTAATGTATATATTGATGAGTTTACACCATGTTTAAAGGATTATGAAACAGGGGATATAATAGAAACAGAAGTTATTCGTATAAAACGAAAAAGCTTTTTGTCAAAGTTTAATCAGAAGAATGGATGGTATACGAACTGGGCAAAACTGCTGGATGAAAATGAAGTGTATGCTTTAGTTATTAAAGGGACGGTTGATATACAAGGAATGGTTGCATGTAAACCGATTGATGATTATTGCGCTGTATATATTTCATGGATGTGTGCAGCTCCTCAAAACAATACAATGATTTCATCAACTAAGAAATATACAGGAGTGGGAGGTCATTTATTTGCTATAGCCATCGATAAATCATTAGAATATGGTTATGGTGGAGCTGTTACAGGAAATGCGGCAGATAAAGAATTGGTGGCACATTACTGTAATGTATTTGGTGCTCAACATTTAGGGTTATTACATCCATATCAGATTTTTATTGATGAAGTTAATGCTTCGAAAATAAAGGAGGTATATGATTATGAATGGACAGATGAAGAATTATAATAAATATTATAGCTATGTAAAAACAATGCCTGATCCCATTATGCCGTCAGAACTTCCAAAAAGAAAATTAAATCTTCCGTTAATAGCGAAATATGCCAAGGAACACGGTATTTGTTTTGCAAATATGACAGAGAAAGAAAAGGAAATGATATTGGCAAAAATCGATTAAAATGATTTAATAAAGCCATGTTACCACCGCAGCGGTGAGAACATGGCTTATTTTTATGCATTATAATAATGATTAATTTACAGGGAAAAATATCGCTTCTATAATGAACATTATTACAAAGAGTGAGAAAATAACTGCTACATCGAGCAGTATTATGCCAATATAGTGCAAAATGCGATTTTTACTCTTACATAAAGGCAGTATATTCTGCACATTGAGATAATTAAATCCACAGAAAATCACAAACAGGAACATCCCCAGACAGAATACTCTTTCGAGCCACAGTTTTGCTCCGTAGGTATTTTCTACTTCCAGAGACAGGCAAAGCCATATTATGAACAGATATACGACTGACGATAGCAGCATTTTCCATGGTGTTTTCGTGCGAAATCCCGGTGGAAGAAAGCGTGTGTGTTCATCTTTGGCTGAGCGTGTATTAATGTTGGTAGAATTATTGTCAGCAGTGTTGTTACCAGCAGTGTTATTGACAGTTGTGTTATAACCGGTGTATGTATATGGATTAAAATTACCGGCAGCAGGATAACTGTTTTGCAGGTTATGACCTGCCTGCGATATGACATTTTTAAGCTCACCTACAGACCGATATCTTGCGGATGGTGTCATTTGAGTACATCTTTGCGCAATCTGGTTAAGATAGTACAAAACCGGATCAGAGGCTGGATTTGAAGAGATACTATTAAGCATTTCCTTGAGGACTATTCCGAGAGAATAAATATCTGTCTGCGGAGATGATGAACCAAAACCATACTGCTCAGGGGCGGCATAGCCGGGAGTGCCGATCAGCACAGTATCAGACTCGTTTTGACCGGAAAATTGTTTTGCGGCATTGAAATCTAAGAGAATGACATAGTTGTAGCTGGTGATTATGATGTTTGAAGGCTTTATGTCGCGATGGATTATAGGCGGAGTCATTGAATGTAGTGATTCAAGTATATTGCAGAGCATGATCATGTAGCTTTGAATGTCAAAAATGCTAAGCTGCGAATTATCTATTTTTTCCTGCAGTGAAGTTCCACTTATATATTCTTCGATTACAATAAGCTGGTTGCCGCGCTCATAGTAATTGATCAGACGTGGAATACCTGCCACCGGATTATGGTAAAGGTACTCATACACACGTATATTGTATACATCAAGGATTTTCTGGACATAAACTTTGCCGGAAAGTGCAGATTGAACCAGATAAACCTTATGCTGTTCATTTAAGGTTGAGATTATATTGTAATCACTCATGGTGCAGGTATCCTTTCAAGTATTGTTTACAAATTATAAATACAAGTATAGCAGATAGGAGAAATTTATGAAGCCAAAAAATACAAAAGAATTAGCCGACATCCTTGGAAAAACTCACATATCTGATTTTGATAAATTCTGTAAAGAGCAGAAAGACAGCATGAATCCTGAACAAAATGCTTTTTCAGAGTACATAAAGAACCTGCTCAAGGAAAAGAAAATAACACAGCAGATGGTGTTTTTAAGGGCGGATATCCCTGAAAGATACGGCTATAAGCTTTTGTCAGGAGAAAAACATACAAGGCAGCGGGACATTATTTTGAGGATATGTTATGCGGCAGAGCTTACGTTAGATCAGACTCAGAGCGCATTGAGAAAATATGAGATGCCGCAGCTTTATGCGAAAATCCCAAGGGATGCGCTTCTTATGCTTATTTTCAAAGACCGTCCGGGCGGAATTATAGAGGTAAACGAATTGCTCAAAGAAAAGGGCATGGAAATGCTTCGAACAAGCGGTGTGCAGGAATGATTTTTGATTTTGCCACCGCTGCGGGGAGAACGGCATTCATAATGCGATGGTATAATAGTCCTACAAATCACAGAGGAGGACTTAAGCATGAAAAAAAGAACAAATTTACTTGCTTTGATATTAAGCCTGACCGCGATCACATTTACATTATTTGGCTGTGGCTCAGACTCAGGACAGAAAAAGGACATAGTTACATCCGGAAACGGAACAGAAGCCACCGGTGGTGAAGCACAGAACAGTGGAGATGATGGCACGGATCAGGCATCTGCTGACGAAAGCATAAGTGAACAGGTACTTGTCGATCAGGATGGCATCAAAATAACTGCGACAGAGTATGTGACTGACAGTATCTGGGGAGACGGAATTAAGCTTCTGGTTGAAAATAATTCGGCACAGGACTATACAATAGGCTGCGATGCCCTTATCGTGAACGATTATATGATAACAGATCTGTTTAGTGCGGATGTTGCAGCAGGAAAGAAGTCGAATGAGGTCATGTATTTATCATCGACCGAGCTTGCGGCTGCCGGAATTGATACAGTAGGAAAAGTCGAGATGTATTTCCATGCATACGATTCAAACTGGGATAATCTCTTCCAGAATGTATATTCAGAAATCGAAACATCGGAATTTGCCAATATGGATACGACACCGAATGATGAAGGACAGGAGCTTTACAATGCAAACGGTGTAAGGATAGTCGGAAAAACAGTTGACGAAAATTCTTTCTGGGGAACAGCGATTTTACTTTATATTGAAAATACATCAGGTCAGAATGTCGGAATAAACGTAGATAATATGTCGATCAACGGATACATGATGACACCGCTGTTCTCAACTACAGTATATGACGGAAAGAAAGCGATAGATGATATAACTATTTTGTCCAGTGAACTTGAGGAAAACGGAATTTCATCGGTGGATCAGGTTGAACTTCAATTCCATATATACAATGCGGAGAGCTATGAGACAATAGCGGATTCAGATGCAATCACATTCTCGGCACAGTAAATATCATGAATATTGTAGTTATATAATTCAGATATAATTTAAATGCTGATGTAAATTATTTAATTAGATAATATGAAGTGACCTCACATTTGTAGCAACGTGGATTTACCTGTATACT
>CAVABC010000039.1:0-25825 GCA_963586665.1 Acutalibacteraceae bacterium | reverse complement strand
TTAAGAAAAATTTCTTGAAATTAACTCTTGACAAAAGTCACTTCATAACAGGAGATAGGAGAAATTCATTATGAAGGTTTGGAAATTAGTTTCAGGTATTTTATCAATAATATTATTTGTTTTTGTATCATTTCAGTCATGTGCAGCAGGAGTATCAAATGCACTTGAGGCAAATGGAGAGACTTCAGGAAGTGCCGGAATAATTGTGGCAATTCTCATGCTTACAGGTGGAATTGTTTCGATCGCAACAAGAAAATCCTTAGGTAAGGGCGGTAATATCGCGCTTATAGTACTCTTTGGATTGGCTGCAATCATCGGATTTGCAGGTTATGGAAGTTTTTCAGATCTGGCCATATGGGCAGGCTGGTGCCTGATAAATGCAGTTCTTGCGGTCGTTGCGCTGGTTATGGCAAAGAAGAACAATTAAATAGTACGATTAAAGGGTCAAAAAGATATTTTGTCCATAATAATTGCAAGTTAAACGTTATATCTATCTCCGAAAACACATAAAACGCGTGCATATATAGTACAAAGGTGCTATAATGCTTAGTGATGTATGCGTAAAAATTAAGGAGATTAAATATATATGGACAAGAAAAAGGGCAGGTCAAAGAAGTTCGCCGCTTTTCTGATGGCATTTACTACAGTTATTCAGCTCATTTCGGGCGGAAATGTGGTATATGCCTCAGAGGTGGGCGACACATCTATAACAGCTACCATATCCGTAGCATCTAATAAATCCAAACAGGAAAT
The DNA here is from genome assembly GCA_963586665.1 of Acutalibacteraceae bacterium. Lineage (GTDB taxonomy): Bacteria > Bacillota > Clostridia > Lachnospirales > Lachnospiraceae > Roseburia. Next base: position 25,072 of record CAVABC010000039.1, on the reverse strand, counting down.
GCAGCCATATCTGGATGCTTTTAATACGAAGTATCCGGGAATACAAATTGATTACAATTACTACTCCGACTATGAGACAGAGGTAGGAAATCAGATAGAATCCGGGGATTATCCGGATGTTCTTTTCGTGCCCGGATCTGTCGGTTCAGACAAATATGAGACATATTTCGAGCCGCTTGGATCAAGGGATGATCTTGAGAAAAAATATAATTATCTCGAGGGCAGCAAGGTATACAATGATGTCATATACGGTGTTCCGTCATCAGCTTATGTAAATGGAATACTTTACAACAAGGCTGTTTTTGACAAGGCAGGTATCACTGACACTCCGAAGTCAATAGACGAATTTCTTGAGGATCTGTATATGATCAAGGAGAGGACGAATGCCATTCCGTTTTACACCAACTATGCTGCCGACTGGACACTTTCAGCATGGGAGCAGTTTCCGTTCCTTGCCATGACAGGTGATCCTGATTACAAGTCAAATGGATTTGTAAATGAGCTTGATCCGTTTCTTGAGGGCACCACTCATTATCAGGTTTATAATCTGCTTTATGAGATAGTAAACAACGGACTGTGCGAGGATAAGCCGGAGGAGAGTGACTGGGAGCAGTCAAAGGTCATGCTCAACAACGGAGATGTTGCATGCATGGTTATAGGTTCATGGGCACTCAAACAGGTAAAGGATTCAGGAAGCAACGGTGACGATGTGGCATATATGCCGTTTCCAAACGAGGTTGACGGCAAACAGTATATGTCGATCGTAGATGATTATTGCTATGCGATCAACAAAAACAGTGAGCAGAAGATTGCTGCGCGTGATTACATTGACTTCATGCTTGATGAATCAGGATATGCGCTGGATCAGGAAGTATTATCTATTGTAAAAACAGATCCTATCCCTGATGCATATGGAGATATGGACAATACGGTATGTCTGATCGATAATGAGGCAAGTGACGAGAATTATCAGAAGAAAGTCACGCTTTCTACTAACCTGAACATTCTTGACAGCAATGATGAGATAAAGCGTGTTATTGAGGCTGCAGAGGGCAAACGTGATGAGACGTTTGACCAGATAGCACAGGATTGGAATGAGAGATGGGAGTCATCGAGGACGGATGATATGCTGGCAAGCACCGGTTCACGTAAGACGGTCTTAAACAGTGCATTAAATCAGAACTATGATGTAGAGTTTTCCGCTACTGAGCAGCAGTATATAGACAGCCTTAAGGAGCTTCGTGTAGGTTACCTTAAGAACATGGCACCTTTCCAGTACTATTCAGACGGAAGTTTCCACGGTGTGTTAAAGGATATCATGGATATTGTAGAGAAAAAGCTCAATGTTTCAATAGTAGAAAAGGGGTACGATAATACAGAGTCTATGGTAAAGGCTCTTAAAAATGGCGATATTGATATGATCGCAGGCATGAATAAATCCTCAAAATTTGGAACTGATCTCAAGTACTCTACCAAGTCAATGGATGTTATGAAGGTCATGGTAAAGAGTGATGCGGAGAAATCCAACGATGCTCTTAAGGGAACAATGGCACAGGTCAGGGGCGAGGATTATTCGGATCTGCAGACCGAGGCTTCTGATATATTATCAACAGACAATATCGCAGAAAGTCTTAGCAAAATTGAAAAATTAAAGGCTGATTTTACAGTTTCTGATTACTATAGTGTGTATTATTACACTCAGGAACAGGGATTTGAACATCTGGATGTGACACCAATATCAGGAAGTAACAGCTTATATTTTGCATATACAAAAAGCTGTGATACGAGACTTATATCTGTCTGCAATAAGATACTTTACAGTATACCTGATGAGAATACGCAGATCATGCTTGATGAGTGTATGAAGAGTGAAGGACAGAACGTAACACTTAAGCGTTTTATCGAGGCAAACACGATCCCTTGTCTCATTGCTGTAACAGCGTTTTTCGCAATAATAATCATATTGGTAGTGCTTCTTGCAAGACAGCGTTCAAAGATTGCAAAGATCGATGCACTCACAGGACTTTACAACCGATATGGCATAAGAGACCGCATGAAGGTACTTTATGATAAGAAGCATTTTCCAATGGTCGTATCGATACTTGATATAGATAACTTCAAATCAGTTAATGATACGCTCGGACATCTTGGCGGTGACGAGGCACTTAAACTTCTTGGAAATACAATGAAACAGGTATTCGGCAACAAAGTTGTGCTTGGACGTTACGGTGGTGATGAGTTCGTTATCGGGTTCCACTCAAAGGATATGAAGTTTATCGAGTCAAAGTTCAAGGAGCTTGTGACACGTATGGACAGAAAATTTGAGTTTGGAGAGGATTCGGTTGACCTTTCTATAAGCGTGGGTGTCGTGATCGTGGAAGAGGAGATAGCATATGATGATCTTTTCAAAGTAGCTGATGTGGCACTTTATGAGGTAAAGGAAAACGGCAAGAATGATTACCGTATCAGAAATTACAGAGACATCAAGGATGATATAAATGGAGGAACATTAGAAAATGAAAACGGTATCTAAGACCAGAAATGTGATCATACTGCTTCTGACAGATATCGTGTGGGGAATTGCTTTTGTAGCACAATCAAAAGGAGGGGATGCCGTTGGCGCGTATTCGTTCAACGGCATCCGCTTTTTGATTGGAGCGGCAGTTTTACTACCGGTAATAAAAATATTGGATAAAACGGGACTTACAACCAACCGCCCGCAAAATGCCGCGGACAGAAAGACACTGTGGATCGGAGGCATATGCTGCGGGCTTGCACTTTGTCTGGCGAGCAATCTGCAGCAACTCGGCATTACAATGGGAGCCGAAGCGGGAAAAGCAGGTTTCCTTACGGCAACCTACATCCTTATGGTGCCTATACTCGGGCTTTTTATAGGAAGAAAGTGCAATATAAAGATATGGATCGGAGTAGCGATCACACTTGTGGGAATGTATTTTCTGTGCATGAATGGCGGGGAAGGTTCGTTTTCATTACAGAGATCAGACATCCTGCTTTTGTTCTGCGCACTCTGTTTTGCAATACAGATACTTTTTATAGATCATTTTTCACCTAAAGTGGATGCAGCCAGATTATCATGCATAGAGTTCCTCGTGACAGGCGTATGTTCATGTATACCGATGTTTTTTGTGGATATGGGACACTCGATAAATGGGATAGTGCAGTGGTCGGCAGCTCTTACCGACTGGTCTGCATGGATACCGATTTTATATGCCGGTATCTTTTCGAGTGGAATAGGATATACTTTGCAGGTGGTCGGGCAGAAAGGTTTAAACCCGGCATTTGCATCAATGGTCATGAGTCTGGAATCAGTGGTTTCAGTGTTTGCAGGCTGGATATTGCTCGGACAACAGCTCTCTGCTAGAGAAATTATAGGATGTGTTCTGATTTTTGCAGCAATAATGCTTGCACAGATACCGGATAGAAAGTATACTAGCTAGTGGCACATGATTTGAAAAAAGTTATGGTTCATACCTGAATATGAGAATAGCAGGGGCATAAATAGTAGTAGAATAGAAAGAGTATGAGATGAAGAAATATAGAAGAAAAGACAGCAGAAGTTCACAGATCTTGATAATAGGAATAGCCGTTTTAGTGGTTGTTCTTATTGTGGGAATAATTATAGCATGTTTTAATAAATCAAAAAACAACGATAAAACCGAGGATACACAGATTGATGTTGAAAAAGTAACGGATACCACAGAGGCACAGACCGAGGAAGAGGAAGTAAAGGAACCATTTGCACCAAAAGAGACAGATACAACAGCAGCTATTGGTGATGAGCTTGAGAGCACATATGCGATTGTGGTTGATGAGCAGGATGGAACAGTTGTAGCACAGAAGAATGCTCATGAGAGAATGTATCCGGCTTCCATGACAAAGGTTATGACCGTGCTTGTTGCGGCTGAGGAGGCAGAAAAGAGTGCGTTAGAAGATGACAGTGCCAATAGTGCATCCAATAGTGTGTCAGATAATAATAAGTCAGATAGCAGTTCTACAGATGTAAGTGATGCCGATAAAAAATCAACGGAAACAGATGAAAATGAAGCAATAAATAATAAACTCAATGAGCTTGTCACGATCACCAGAGAGGCAACGGACTATTCTTATGTTCATGATTGCAGTACCACAGGTTTTTTAGATGGCGAGCAGGTACCTCTTAGGGATGTATTTAACGGAACAATTCTGCCATCCGGTGGAGAGTCGGCATATCAGCTTGCGCTTTACACATCCGGTTCGATGGAGGCGTTTGTCGAGCTGATGAACAAAAAAGCTGAGGAACTTGGCATATCAGAGACTACACATTTTACAAATCCGGTAGGAATATATGATGACAACAACTACAGTACAGCCTACGACATGGCGATTATCATGCAGGCTGCCATGAGTGATGAGATATGCAGGGAAGTTCTCTCAAACCATACCTACAGTACGGCTGTAACAGAGCAGCATCCTGAGAGTCTTAACATATCAAATCTTTTCCTGCGCCGCATCGAGGATCATATGACAAGTGGTACGGTTATCGGAGCAAAGACCGGCTTCGTAAATCAATCAGGAAACTGTGCAGTCAGCTATGAGGAGGCTGCCAGCGGCAAGACATATATCTGCGTCACAGCAGGCGCAACAAGCGGATGGCATTGTATCTACAACCATGTGGATCTGTATAATGCATACGCGAAATAAATTTTTATAATTTATAATAGAAAATTTGAGATAGAAAAATAGTGAGTTTGGAAAGTTACTAAGATTTTGGAATTTTAGTAACTTTCTTATATATTTAAGGGATCACAAGGAGTGAAAATATGGCGGATAATAGAGTACAGTCAAAATCGAGAAAACCTCAAAAAAATAATAGTAAGGATAATGTATTCAAGTCACAGAAAGTGAGTGAAAAAAAGACAAGCACAAACTTAAAAAATAGTGCTAAAGAGGGTGTGTGTCCATATGCCAAAAAGTGTGGTGGCTGTGATTATCAGGGCATAGAGTACAAGGAGCAGCTTGCAAAAAAACAGGCATACATGAAAAAACTCTTAAAGCCGTTCTGTTTTGTTGAGCCGATCGTTGGTATGAAGGAGCCGCTTTATTACAGACACAAGGTACACGCTGCGTTTGACTGTACGAGAAGAGGTCAGATCGTGGCTGGTGTATACAAAAAGAATACGCATGATGTCGTGGATATAGAAAGCTGTATGATCGAGGAACAGGAGTCTGACGCGATAATCAGGGATATAAAGGATATGCTGCGGTCATTCAGGATAAAGACCTATGACGAGGATACAGGATACGGATTACTGCGCCATGTACTTGTGAGAAAAGGCTATGCAACAGGTCAGATCATGGTGGTTCTGGTGCTCGCATCACCGATCCTCCCATCAAAGAACAATTTCGTTAAGGCACTCAGAAAGAAACATCCGAATATCACAACTGTGGTACTCAATGTAAATGACAAAAAGACAAGCATGGTGCTTGGCGAGAGAAATATCACACTCTACGGCAAAGGCTTCATAGAGGATAAGCTGTGTGGCTGCACATTCAGAATTTCACCAAACTCGTTTTATCAGGTAAACCCTGTGCAGACCGAGCTGTTATACGAAAAAGCGATACATGAAGCACATCTGACCGGAAAAGGGCGCGTGATAGATGCCTACTGTGGTACAGGAACGATCGGTATAATTGCCGCTAAAAATGCGGGCGAGGTAATAGGCGTTGAGTTAAATCGTGATGCCATCCGTGATGCAGTTACAAACGCAAAGCGAAATGACATCAAAAATATCCGTTTTTACAACGACGATGCAGGAAAATTCATGGTTGAGATGGCTGAGAAAAACGAGAAAGCTGATGTCGTTATCATGGACCCGCCAAGAACAGGCAGTGATGAGGCATTTCTGTCATCTGTTGTAAAGCTTTCACCTGACCGCGTGGTATATGTATCATGTGGACCGGATACATTGGCGCGCGACCTGAAATATCTTACAAAGCATGGATATCGTGTCAAACGAGCTACACCATTTGATTGTTTTCCATTTACCAGTCATATTGAGTCTGTGGTTTTACTTTCTAAATAAATATTTTTATAAGAGAATTAGCTATATTATGTGTTGAAATTTAAAGACATTAGGCAGTTTTATTTGACTTTACCAAATGGCAACGCACTGAGTAGCGAATTACGGAGTTGAAGAAAATAATATTGTGATTTAAAAACATATTCCATATCCACCCCAAATGGTGTAGAATAATACCAATACACGGAGGACGGATCATGAAAACGTTATACACACTCGATAAACACAACTATTCCGATGATATGCCTGTATTCGAGCGATTCGCGGTACGCGCACTGATAATACGCGACGGAAAGCTTGCCATGCAGCAGGCGGGAGAGGGCTATTACAAGATACTCGGAGGCGGAATAGACAAGGGAGAAACAAGAGAACTCGCATTAGGGCGTGAAGTGCGCGAGGAAGCCGGTCTTGTCGTGATACCGGAGAGTATCAGAGAGTGCGGCAAGGTCATAGAAAAGAGGCTTGATATATTCGATGACCACAAGATATATTACTGCCACACCTACGTATATTTCTGCGAAGTGAGGGACGAACTGGTTGCCACGCAGATGACAGACAGCGAAAAAGCACTAGAATATCACTTGTCATGGGCTACACCTGATGAGATAATAAAAGCAAACAGTGCATTTCTTGATAAAGAATGGATAGCAAGAGATACCAGAATTGTTGAGTTGGTAAAAGAAATGTGTTAAAATAATGCCTGGACGTAAAAATCCGGGCATTTGATATTAAGGAGAAGTAAATATATTATGGACAATGAAAAGTTAAAGAAGTTCAGCGAAGATCCAAATTTTACATTAGAGGTGAAAAATCCAGAGGTTGAGGAGCTTCTTATAGTATATTCGAATGAAAAAACAGCGGCAAATCTCAATAAGCTGATCGAAAAATGTACAAAGAGCAGATTTCTTATACCGGCAAATGTAAATGAAAAGAAACAGCCGATCCCTGTACTTATCAAGAATAAAGAAGGAGAGGCGTTTCTGCCGATCTATACATCAAAGGAGCAGTTGCCTAAGGATCAGAAGACACCTGCCCTTGTAAATATGCCGTATCTGGCTATCAACAATATGGCTTCAAAAAAAGAGACAAAGCTTGATGGAATAGCTTTTAACCCGTTTACAAACAATCTCATTTTCAAGAGACCTCTTGTAGAAAAGATCGAGAAGGTTGAGAAAGCAAGAAGAGAGGGCAAGACAACAGCATCACCTACAAAGGGCAAGACAGTTCAGATGACTGCACAGCAGTATGTTATATTCGAGCGTTTACAGTTTGAGCATATGTTCCTGCCGACAAAGATGTTTGCAGAGGGCAAAGAATTTATGACAAAGCTCGCTGACAATAAAGAGCAGTTCATTGATGAGCTTTATGAGGAGTCATACCAGCAGAAGCGTATGTATCCATACATGGAGGAGGATTTCTCTGTTATGTCTATGCAGATCTCAGATGAGCTGAATGTGACTCGTGTGGATTTCCCGACAAGGGATATGGCACCGGCATGTGCCATAAGAGCATATCTTGTATGGGATGAATCAAAGGATAATGGCAGATACTTTACAATAGATCTCACAAAGGAAAAGGGTACAGAGCTTATTGAGATCACAGCAGAGCATATGAGAATAAGCCATGGAGAAGCACCTGTTGAGGGAGCTGAGCTTCAGACAGTTCTTGATCTGGTAAATGGTGATGATCAGGAAGCAAGCTAACATCATAGCGGCTTAGATATAACTTATTTAAGTATGGAGAATTTTAGAACCCAGCCGTAATATAGTTTTTAGTATATTAAAAGGAGGACGATATGAGAGAGTTTCTTAACAGGATCAAAGCGGATTTTCTGCTTTCATCTGTACTGTGCATAGCACTCGGAATAGTGTTTATCGTATGGAGAGCATCGGTTCTTGAGATTGTTGCCAATATTCTGGCAGTTTTACTCATAATAATAGGTGCCATGTACGTGTGCAGCTACTTTTTAAAAATAGTTACAAACGGTCTTTCAGTCATGATGGGTATTGTGGTGCTGGCGGTAGGCATATGGTTTCTGATACAGCCACGTATTGTGGTGGAGCTGATACCTATAGTTATCGGACTGGTACTTGTTTTCCACAGCATCAGAAGTATCGTTGAGGCGGTAGATGCCAAGAAATACGGTTACAATGCGTGGGGTGTGGGACTGGTTCTTTCGGTTATCAGCCTCGTATGTGGAATACTTTGCGTGACTAATGCATTTAATATAATGAAGACGGCAACAGTCATAGTTGGTCTGATACTGATATTCAATGGTGTTTCAAATATATGGATCACCAGCCGTGCAACAAAGGCTGAGACTGAATACAATAAACAACAGGAGTTCGAGTCAAAATTTGTTGAAGACAGAGATGAGAATTAATAAACAATAATATGGGATGAAAACTCATATGGATAAGCACGAATAAAAGATAACAAAAATACAGAAAGGCAGCATAGATGCGTCGAATGGAATTTAAGATGGAAAGACCCGGACTTACCAAGGTCGGAGACCATCTTAAGATAACAGAGGGTAAACTTCCTACTTCTTATTACTATACGATAGAGCATGCCATTGCCATGTCGGGAAACTACGTGGTCAGTGAAAGGCTTAAGAGCCGTGAGGGCGATGTCGTGGACGTAAGGGAGACTGAGAAGGGCTACTTTGTTACGATGGAGTTTGATGAGTAATGACACAACAAGGTAAGAATGCGATCGATCTGGTGCTCGCGGAGAGCCTGATAGAGCTTTCAGCGAAAAAACCGATCGAAAAGATCACAATTAAAGAGATTACTGACAAAGCAGGGGTTATCAGACCTACATTTTATAACCATTTTCAGGATAAGTACGAGCTCATCGAATGGATCATCAAGGATGACCTACTTGATGCCATGATACCGCTTCTTAACGCGGGGATGGTTTTTGAAGCGATAGTTCTGATGCTTAATCAGATCTCTGCAAATGATGTTTTTTACAAGAAGGCCCTAAAGATGGAGGGACCGGTATCATTTAATGATATTGCAATGAGGTGTGTGTATGAGATGTTTATGAACATCATTGAGGAAAGGGCACAGGGCAAAAAGCACAAGTACAGATGGCTCACACCTGAGGTTATCGCTACATACTATGCACAGTCGCTGTGCTTTATCACAGAGAGATGGATAGCACAGGGAATAGGCGAGATCGAGCCGAAAGAGATGGCTGAGGCGTATATGTACCTCATCACACGTTCTATGGATGACGTATTGAAAGAACTGTAAGTTGTGAATATACTGTGAAAAACGTGTCAGAAATCGAATACAATAAAATAAATGTGTAATATCAGATATACAAATTGACCGATTTGTATATCTGATGTGACAAAATCCAAAGATTGAATATTTATTTATTCGGTCTTTTTTTTTATACTTCAAAACGAATAAAAGAAAGAGTGGTGAATCTTATGATTAAATTTGGAAAAGGAGTCGTAAAATATCGAGTCCTGATACTGATACTTGCATTTGCTTTACTTATACCGGCAGGCATCAGTTTTATCAACACAAGAATTAATTTCGACATCCTCTCTTATTTACCAAGTGAGATCGAGACCATGAAAGGTCAGGATATCATGGTAGATGAGTTTGGAACCGGAGCCTTATCATTTGTCATCCTTGAGGATATGAATGATCAGGATGTTAAGACACTGGCGAGCGATATCGAAGACCTCGAAGGTGTAAAGGATGTAATCTGGTACGGAACAATAGCAGATTCCACACTGCCAAGAGAGGCAATACCGGATGAGGTGTATGAGGCATTCAACAATAAAGACGCAAACAGCCAGTTGATGCTTGTTACATACAAAGACACAATGGGTTCGGATGAGACCATGGAAGCCGTAAACAAGATGGATAAGATGGTTGAGAACCATTGCTTCGTAGCAGGTATGGCAGCAGTAAATGCTGATACAAAAACACTTGTAATGCAGCAGGCACCTATATATGTTATCATTGCAGCACTTCTGTCAATGGTAGTCATGGGTATCACAATGGATTCAATCGTTGTTCCGTTGTTATTCCTCTTAAGTATCGGAATGGCAATCATCTACAACCTGGGAACGAACTTCATACAGGGAGAGATATCATACCTGACACTGGCACTTACAGCAGTACTTCAGCTGGCCGTAACAATGGATTACTCAATCTTCCTGTGGCACAGTTATCAGGAGCAGATAGACAGATACGATGGAGATAAGAAACGTGCGATGGCACATGCTATTTCACACACTGTTACATCAGTAACCGGAAGTTCTATCACAACAATAGCCGGTTTCGTAGCACTTTGCTTCATGAGCTTTACACTTGGTCTTGACCTCGGTATCGTAATGGCAAAGGGTGTTGTATTCGGTGTTATCGGATGTGTAACTGTTCTTCCTTCACTTATCCTTGTATGTGATAAGGCAATCGAGAAAACAAAGCACAGAATACTCATGCCGGATGTATCAAGAATTGCCGGATGGGTTACAAATCATTACAAGATCATTGCAGTTATATTTATCATAGTTCTTTTCCCTGCAATATACGGATACACACACGATCAGGTGTACTACGATCTTGCAGGAACAATGCCTGACAGCGCGTACAGTAAGCAGGCAAATGACAGACTCGACAAAGAGTACGCTATGGGTGCTACACATATCATCATTGCACCAAGCAGCATGTCAAAGGCAGACAGCATCAGCATGATCAACGAGATCAAAGATGTAGATGGTGTAAAGATCGCTGCATCCCTTGACTCAATACTTGGACCGACAATTCCTGAGGATATGGTACCGGACGAGTTAAAAGAGATATTTAAAAACGGTGATTATCAGATGATGCTTATTTCATCAGAGTATGCAACAGCATCGGATGAGGTAAACAACCAGATCACAGAATTAAATAAGATAGTAAAGAGCTACAGTGATGACGCAATGCTCATCGGAGAGGCTCCTTGTACGAAGGATCTTATCACTATAACAGATACAGACTTTAAACGAGTAAGTGCAGTATCTATTGTGCTTATATTCCTTATTATCCTTATAGTATTCAAGTCGATATCACTGCCAATTATCCTTGTAGCGGTAATCGAGTTTGCAATCTTTGTAAACATGGGTATTCCGGGATTTACAGGAACGAAGCTTCCGTTCATCGCAAGTATCGTAATCGGAACTATACAGCTTGGTGCGACAGTCGATTATGCGATCCTTATGACAACGAAGTACAGAAAGAACAGATACACCGGAATGGACAAAAAACCGGCTATCACAAAAGCACTTGCAGATTCAACAAACTCAGTTATCGTCAGTGCGCTTTGCTTCTTCGCTGCAACCTTCGGTGTTGGACTTTATTCAAACATCGATATGATCAGTTCAATCTGTGTACTGCTTGCACGAGGCGCGATCATCAGTATGTTCGTAGTTATACTGGTACTGCCGTCAATGTTTATGATTTTCGACAAAGTGATCTGTAAAACAAGTGCCGGATTCAGGAACAAGAACCTGGCAGCTTAAGGATTTGTATAAATACTTATAGTTTATTAGAAATATTCAAAGTAGTACATCGTAACTGTATGGCAGCGAACCAATAGTGAAGCCGGATAGTTACATATAACCTCAAAAATAAAATCAGGAGGAATAAGACATGAAATTACCAGAATTAAAAGAAAAATTAAAAAGTAAATATATCGTACGTGTTGTAGCAGGTGTCCTTACAATCGCACTTGTCGGAACAGGAATCGGAGCAACAGCCGTATTCGCAGACAAAAATGATACAGCCGTAACATCAGAGGCTTCAAGCGATTCAACATCTACAGATGATATCGCAGATGACCTGATGAACAGCATTTCCCTCAAGGATGAGGACGCAGACAAAGAGGAGAGCGTATATCTCATCTCTGATGCAAACGGAAATGTAGACAAAACAATCGTAGTAGATCACCTTAACAATAAAGACAAAAAAGATACGATCGAGGATGCTTCAAACCTTTCTGACATCGAGAATGTAAAGGGTAAAGAAACATTCGAGCAGAACGGTGACAAGATCACCTGGCAGGCTGGTGGAAATGACATTTACTATCAGGGAACTGCTTCAGAAGAGCCACCTGTAACACAGAAGGTTACATATTACCTTGACGGAAAAGAAATCTCACCTGAGGATCTTGCAGGAAAATCAGGAAAAGTAAAGATCCGTTTCGATTACACAAACACAACATCTTTCACAGAGACAGTAAACGGTGAGAAACAGACAGTTTCTGTACCATTCGCAGCAATAACAGGACTTGTACTCGGTGACGGTTTCTCAAATGTAGAAGTAACAAACGGAAAAGTTCAGGCAAACGATACATCAAACATCGTTATCGGATATGCTCTTCCGGGCTTAAAAGACAGCCTTGGAATTGATGATGAAGATCTCGATGATGATGTAAACATCCCAGAATATATGGAAGTCAGTGCTGATGTGGAGAACTTCTCACTTTCAACAGCTATGACATTCGTAGTAAATGCATCAGATTATGTAAGCTCTGACGGAATTAACACATCAAGCCTTGATGATATGATAAACGAGCTTTCAGATGCAACAACACAGCTAAAGGATGGCTCAGCAGAGCTTGCAGATGGAGCTGATACACTTGCAAACGGTGTAGGAACACTTAAGGACAGCCTTGGAACATTCGCAGCAGGAATGAACTCACTCCAGAGCGGTCTTAAGAGCTACACAGATGGAGCAAGCCAGCTTAATGCTGGAATTAATACCCTTGGAAACAGCACAGGCTCACTCGTAGATGGAGCTAATACACTTAATGATGGAGCAAACAAATTAAAGGATGGTATAATTAGTGTTGATGCAGGTGTTGAAACAGTTCAGCAAAATGTAACAAAACTTGATGGAGCCGCTGCTACTATATCAGCCGGAGCGTCCGGTCTGGATGATAAGGCAAAAGAAATATCAGCAGGTGCATCGAAATTAAACAGTGGAGTTAAGAAATTAGCAGATACTGTAACAAGTATTCCGGATACAGTAAAGTCTACTATAAATGATAATTTAAAACAGCTTAACACATTTGTACCTGTATTGAAAGGTGCTGGATATTCAGATGACAATATTTCTAAAATAACAGTTGATAATGTTAATAGCGTTACAGATTTTGCAGCAAAAAATGAAAGCATAATCAAAAATGTTATGACTTATTCAGCAACAAATGGAAGCGTGCAATCATATGATAGTGCTAGCAATGAGATTAAAGCAAAAATTGATAGTACATACAATACAGTGATGGCTGCGCTATATCAGGGACAAGGTGCGGTAAGTGTATATACCAAGATAAATGAAACTGTTTCAAGTGAGGAGAGCAGGGCACAGGTTACTGCGTTAACAGAAGGCGCACAGTCATTAGCGGACAATACAGATAAATTTCAGAAAGAAGGTACAGCAGTACTTAAAGAGGGAACAAGCCAGCTTGCGACAGGCACAAGTCAGCTTTCTACAGGATTAACACCACTCAAAGAAGGAACAAGCCAGCTTGTAACTGGTAGCGAACAGCTTTCAGCAGGAACACAGTCACTTGTTGATAAGATTCCTGCACTTACATCAGGTATTAAGCAGCTTGTAGACGGATCAAACACACTTGTATCAAACAACAATGCACTCCTCAGCGGAGCATCACAGCTTTCAGATGGAACAACACAGATCGTAAGCGGTGTTGACCAGCTTGCAGATGGTTCTAAGACACTTGCAGACGGAGCACACACACTTGCAGATGGTATCGTACAGTTCAACGAGGAAGGAATTAACAAGATCCTTGATGCATACAACGGAGACCTCAAGCCACTTACAAACAAGCTTCAGGCAGTTATCGATGCAGGTGAGGATTACCAGACATATTCAGCAATCGCTGATGGCCAGACCGGCAGCGTTAAGTTCATCTACAAATTAGCTTCAATAGAGTCTGATAGCGACAAATAAAAAAGTAAAAGATGTTTAAACATCAGGGGAGGCAAAAATGGGCTGGATAGAATATCTGTTGATCGTGGCAGGAGGCTCGCTTGAGATCTTCGCTGCGATGGAATGTCAGGGTTCCCTGGTTCAGAAAATAAATAAAAAACAGCTTACAGCCATTTGCGTCATAATTGCGGTTTGTCAGTTATTAGCAATGTATATCGGATATTTCCTGTCAACGTTCATGAACAGGAAATATTCGGTAGCGGATGAAGCTCTTTTAGGAGAAATAATTTCTATCGGAATATTGATAGGACTGGGGATACGGCTTATAAGAAAAGCTATAAGAAATGAGAGAATAGAAGAACATTGTCAGGCAAAGCTTGAAATGAAGCGTGTGCTTAGAATAGCGGGAATAACAGCCTGCTATACAGTGCTCGCGGGAATCGCATTCGGTTTCTTAAACACCGGACTTCTAACCATCATGATAATGGTGGCACTGCTTACGATCATTTGTATCGTGGCAGGAATGTATACAGGATATCACTTCGGCTTCGAGCAGAAAACAAAAGTGTATATTGTGGGGGCAATTCTCTTTTGGGCGGCTGGAATAGATGTGATAGTAAGACTTGTAAACAAATAAATATATGTATTAAAGATACCCTTCCCGGGAAATCGGGAGGGGTATTTTAATGGAAACAACAAAAATGAATGGCGTACATTTATATAATAGCGTATAATTTTTATACATGATTATATAAAAAAATACATGGTAGGTGTAACAAATGGAAAATAATATGAATATGAGAAACATAAACCCAAATAATGAAAAATCTAACATAAGAGTTTTTAAACATAGGTCATTTGAGGAACGTCTTAAAGAATATGATGGTAAAATAACAGTTGGAAGCTATGACTGGGGAAATCCTAAAGGACGTGAAATGCTATAATAGATTGTAGGGAGAGGAGAAAAACTATTATGAGTAAATCAGTAGATGAGAAAATAAAAGAATTTGCAGCACAATTTAAAGATCCTAAAGCGCAAGAAATTATATATGATATGGTGTTGGAAAGGGCACAAGATATATTACTGGAAAATGCGGGAAAGCGTGTGTTGTATTCATTAGTTCAAAAAGGAAAACTGGAACTGGATGTAGCAGCAGAAGAAGCCGGTGTTGATGTTGAAGAATTTGAAAAAGAAATGATTAAAGCAGGATATAAAGTTCCTGAACTTGTATAAAGATTAATTTAGAAACGACAGTCACTATTATGATGATGCATAATGCACGTATAATAGTGGCTGTCATTTTTATTTAAGACTATGAACTAAAAAGCCGTAAACTGACTGGCAATTCCACTGGCATAGAATATTATGAGGATTATAGTACTTATCACAGAAAGCACAATTCCCACAATGGATGTGACCATACCGGCTGTAGCCAGAGAGTTATCGTAAGGTCTGGCTTTTTTGGAGAGCCTTGATGCGAGCAGACCTACTATTCCAAGACCACCGAGATAGCCGATGCAGGAGAATGCGAGACTGCATATTCCGAGTACCAAAGATACGATACCGAGCTTACGTCCTTCGTTTTCGTCATCTATGACAGGTACATTGTTGTAGAGCATTTCCATACGTATACGCCTTGATTTGCGAAGCATGACAAACATCGGTATGCCAAGGACGATAAAGGCGATTGCATTCATTGCAGAATATGTATTTATCTGCAATACTATTCCACCGTCATCGAAAAGTCCTGTGGATAACAAGGCACCCAGATCTACAACTGTGTGGAAAATTACAACTATCCAGAAATTCCGTGTTGATGCGTATACTGTGCAAAAGAGTATTCCAAGCAGTGAAGCGGAAATAACCTGAATTATTGCACTTGAGAATTTGACACCAGAAGCCATATTTATAAAATGCATCAGACCAAACAGCACACCACCAAGTACGATTGCACCGATGATGCCTTTTCTTGTCTTTGAAAATGTGTTTAGCAGGACATTTAAAACAACCCCTCTGAAAACAAGTTCTTCAACGAGTCCCACGAGAAATATTGCAATAACATAGAAAATTATCTCGTGGAAAGGTCTTATATTACCATGCTCAGAAACGATACAGGCAAAGACCTGCCCTATAAAGCTGAACAGACAGTAAACTACGAAAAAACCTCCGGTATAAAAGCTTCTGAGCCATCCGGCTTTATTTTCCTTGAAAATGTCATGATATCCGAGCGCATATGTAATGATGAGAAAGACGATCAGTATAAAGAACTCTGCAAGTCCCTGCTGCAGATATTCATTCTGATCGGTCATTCCCGGAATAAGGCTGAGAATGAAGCCTGTTCCCATTAAAAGTCCCACAAACAGTATGGTAAACACCAATGACAGCGCGATACCGGCAGGTATCGGCAGATTTTTGAATTTTTCTTTCATAACTATCTCCTTTGTAATTATTTGGATAATGAAAATATTTTATCACATTGCGCCTTAAGCGTCAAAAAAGATATACCTTCAAAATAAAACGTGGTATACTTTCGGGAGAATAATATTGTTATGTCAATATAAATCGGAGATATACTATGAACATATTACTTACAGCAATAAATGCAAAGTACATTCATTCCAATCTGGCGATTTTCTCGCTTAGGGCTTGTGCCGGGGAATACAGGGATGGTGTGCAGCTTGCGGAATATACGATAAACAATCAAAAAGATTACATATTGGAGGAACTGTATAAGAGAAAGCCTGATGTACTCTGCTTTTCCTGCTATATCTGGAATATAGATTACGTGCAGGAGATTGCGCGCGAGTTCAAAAAGATATGTCCACAGGTGCCTATATGGGTAGGCGGTCCTGAGGTGTCTTACGAGGTGGAGGCATTTTTGCAGGAAAATCCATATATAGACGGTGTGATGATTGGAGAGGGAGAGGATACTTTCAGAGAACTGTGTGGTTATTATCATGCCGCAATGAAGAATGATAATGAGCCTGAAAGAATAAGCAGACTTCAGAAAATAGCAGGAATAGCATTCAGGAATGCCGATGGAAATGTAGTATTTACAGAGTCGCGCCCTATTAAAAATATGAGTGAGATCCCTTTCTGTTATGATACGCTGGATGATTTTTCCAACAGGATCATATATTATGAGAGCAGCAGGGGATGTCCGTTTTCGTGCAGCTATTGTCTGTCATCTGTGGACAAGACTCTACGTTTTCGGGATACTGAGATCGTCAAAAAAGAACTGAAATTTTTCATAGATCAGAATGTACCGCAGATAAAATTCGTGGACAGGACATTTAACTGCAATCATGCGCATGCGATGGAATTGTGGCGGTTTATAAAGGCAAACGATAACGGCATCACAAATTTCCATTTTGAGATATCAGCAGATCTGCTAAATGAGGAGGAGCTGGCACTGATATCGGATATGCGTCCGGGGCTTATCCAGCTTGAGATCGGGGTACAATCTACAAATGAAGTGACGATAAAGGAAATCCATAGGACGATGAAGCTCGGGCGTCTGAAAGAAGTGGTAAGGCAGATACAAAAAGGTGGAAATATACATGAGCACCTTGACCTTATCGCAGGACTGCCGTATGAGGATTACAACAGTTTCCGCAGATCCTTTGATGAGATATATGAGCTGAAGCCTAACCAGTTACAGCTCGGATTTCTTAAGGTGTTAAAGGGTTCATATATGTATGAGCATGCAGCAGAATACGGCATTGTGTACCATGACAGACCGCCTTATGAGGTGATGTCTACGAACTGGATCACGTTTGATGATGTAATAAAGATCAAGCGCGTTGAGGAAATGCTTGAGGTCTATTACAACAGCGGTCAGTTCGAGATCACGATGAAGCTGATGGAGAGGATTTTTGACAGTGCTTTTGATTTTTTCCAGCAGCTGGGCGATTTTTATGAAAAAAAGGGATATTTTGGCATGAGCCATTCACGTATCAGAAGATGCGGGATATTGCTTGAATTTATGCAGGAGTATCTTGAAGATGGCGGAGACTCAGTACATAACAGTGTAGAGAATAATGCAGATATAACAGAAACTCACGATAGTGCGGAGAGTATTACAGACATAGCAAGAACTAATAAAAAGGTACAGGGCATGATCCGGGAAGCACTCACTTTTGACCTCTACTACAGGGAAAACTGCAAGAGCAGACCTTCATGGGCACCTGATCCGGGCAAGTTCAAGCATATGACACATGAGTATTGCAAGAATGGCAAGCTGTCGCATATTGAGCCGTTCCACTATGTTTTCCCGGAAAAGGAAAAGCGAAAGATTGCAGATCTGCCTGAATACCGCGAGGAATCGGTGTGGGCACTTTTCCATTATGACAGGCGCGATCCGCTGGATAATCAGGCTTACGTGGAGTATATAAATAAGAATAAAATGGAGTGAGCGAGTTGGCAAACACAGACAGTATAAGAGATTACACGGTTATAGATCTCGAGATGACAGGTCTTTCCGCAAAAAATGACAAGATCATAGAGATAGGCGCAGCGCGTGTCAGGGACGGAGTGATAACTGACACGATATCCACGCTTGTCAATCCAAAGCAGCATATTCCACAGCGTGTGCAGGATCTGACGGGGATAACTGACGCAGATGTGGAAAACGCTGCGGATATGGACGAGGCTGTGGATAACCTGCTGGAATTTATCGGTGATGACGTGATACTCGGACAGAATGTGACGTTTGATTACAGCTTTTTGAAGCAGTGGGCGGTAAATCATAAGCGCACTCTCGAGCTTAAGGCATACGATACCTTGAAGATTGCAAGAAAATGCCTGCCGGCAGAACAGTCGAAAAAGCTTGAGGATCTATGTACTTATTTCGGTGTGAACAGGGAGAATGCGCATAGGGCATTGGATGATGCGATAGAGACAAAGGAGATATTTGAAAAGCTGCTTGTTTTGATGGATGAAAAAGGCGAGGCGGTTGAGTCGAAGCTACTTGTATACAAGGCAAAGAGACAGACACCTGCCACGGCACACCAGATACAGCGGCTTAAGGAATATATGGAAGAACATGAGATAAATGATGTCATACAGTGGGAAACACTAACGCGCAGTCAGGCATCCCGGCTGTATGATGAATATCGTAGTAAGTATGGTAAGCAATAGCTACAATTCAATATTCTCAGGCACATCACGATCACTGTCGGAAGCATCAGCCAGCAGGCTCTCAAGCATTGAGACGATACCTGTTTTTGAGAGTGAGTTGAGTTTTCCGGCTTTTTCGATAAGCTCTGATATCCTGCCTGCTTTTGACATCTTGATGTATGAGTTGGCAAGAAGCTGATATATTGCTTTAGAGTCAGCACCCTCATCTACGGCAAATTCAAGCAGTTTAAGGGCTGTGTCGTCATACCCGGCATCAATGAGCCTGTTATGGTAATCAGGGAGCTGGCTGACAAATTCTGTGAAATTGTTGTCATAATCAGACAGCATTTTGAAGTTTGGTACGCCATACTCAAGTTTGATGTCGGTATTGCTCATTCCGGTAAGGTTTACAAGGGTAACACCCTTTAAATCATTTATTTTATCGTTATTTAATGGAAAAAATTCATCCGGTATGGTAATATAACGGAGATTAGCCGTGTCTTTTCGCATAGTAGAGTTGGCGGCGCGCTCACGCTCCCAGAAGCGTTCGATTATGGCATCCTGTGCGGAATTGGACTTTTTGATGGTGGATGTGATCACCGCTATAAATATAATAAATAATATTAGGAAAATTGGAATCATATGATGGAAAATCCTTTCTTGTATGTGAGAAATAGTATAACTCATTTTTGAACAGAGGTGAATAGTATGTACGATTTTAATAAAAAGAAGAACCAAAAAGCCATAGCGATTGTGATAATAATAGTCATAGCAGCTATGCTTGTGACCACTTTTATATCGCTTTTGGTATAGCATTCCTTGAAAATTAGCGAAAGTATGATAATATGATACAAGGGAAAAGCTGAAAAGCCTGTAACGAAAGGAAATTGGTGATGAAAATTAATAAAAAAGCAATGTTACTTGGTGCAATGGCATTTGTGATCATTGCAGCCGGCAGCGTGGGAACTGCACAGGCAAGTACCAAAAAACAGGAAGCACAGACCATAAAGGATGGCGTGTACATTGGCAGTGTAAATGTAGGCGGAATGACAAAGGACGAGGCAAAGACAGCGGTAGATGACTACGTCTCAAGTGTCAGCGATACTGTATTTTCCTTAAAGGGAGCAAATGGAGCGATAGATGCGACAGCGGCAGATATGTCAGTGACAGCAGATACTGAGTCAGCCGTGGATGAGGCACTTGCGGTCGGCAATACAGGCAGCCTTATAAACAGATTTATTGAGGAACAGGAGCTTAAGAGCGGAAATGTCACTGTGAATATGTATCTGTCAGTGGACAAGCAGAAGACTGCGCAGATGATATATGACAAGAAAGACGAGCTTAATATAGAGACTGTGGACAATACCTTAAAGCGAAACGGCAGCAGTTTTGAGTTCGTAGCGGGACAGGAAGGTCAGGAAGTTGATGTGGTACAGTCAGTTTATGCCATAAATGATTTCTTGCAGAATAGCTGGGATGGTACAACAAACGAGATAGAGCTGGTATCAAACACGGTAGAGCCTAGAGGAAGTCAGGAAGAACTGGCACAGATAAAGGATAATCTTGGCTCATTTTCCACGGATTTCAGTTCTTCGGCAGCGGGACGGGCAGCCAATGTCAAGAATGCATGTAATCTCGTAAACGGAAGTGTTATATATCCGGGCGAGGAATTCTCGGTATATCAGGCTATCAGCCCTATTACAACAGAAAACGGTTATGAGATCGCTGGGGCATATGAGAATGGTCAGGTTGTAGACTCAGTCGGAGGTGGTGTGTGTCAGGTAGCGACAACGCTTTACAACGCAGTCATTCGCGCGGAGCTTGATATAGTACAGAGATATAATCATTCCATGATAGTAAGCTATGTTTCGCCATCAGATGATGCAGCCATAGCAGGAACTTACAAGGATCTCCGTTTCAAGAATAATCTTGAAAATCCTGTATACATCGAGGGTTATTGCAGCGGTGGAGTCATTACATTTAACATATATGGTGTTGAGACAAGACCTGCAAACAGGACTATTTCTTTCAGGAGTGAGACTCTTTCAGAGGAAGTGCCTGATACACAGTTCAAATTCGATTCATCACAGCCGGTAGGATATTATCACACAGAGCAGACAGCCCACAAGGGTGTCACAGCAAGACTCTGGAAAACGGTAACAGTAGATGGAAATGTGGAGAGTGATGAGATCTTCAACAATAGTAAATACAACTCATCACCAAAGATTGTGACGGTAGGAACAGGCGGTGCATCTGCGGAGGTACTCGCACAGCTACAGGCAGCAGCGGCAGCGCAGGATGAAGGCTCTGTTAAGTCTATCGGTTCAGCGGCAGCAGCGGCTATCGCGGCAGGACAGACAACAACTACAGATCCGAATGCGGCAGGACAGACCACAACAGATCCAAATGCGGGACAGACCACCACAACAGATACAAACGCAGGACAGACTACGACCACAGATTCAAATGCAGGTCAGACACAGCAGACGGATGGCTCGCAGGCGGCACAGTAACAAGTTGCATTACAGCGTGGGCAATTTGTGTCTGAACAGTGAAATTACAATATAGAATTACAAATAATAAGAAACAGGAATATATATGAAAAACGGCAAAATATCAGAGTCTATTTTAAAACGCTCTGTCTTGAAACAACTTCATACAAAAAGCGATAGAGTGACTCTGAAATCCGCGGTAGGAGAGGACTGCGCGGTTATCGGCAGAAAGCTGGAGGAAGCGGCTGGCAGCAGTGAAACACATGTTATGTCGGCAGATGCTTTGATCGTCACATGCACACAGTCATTCACGCTTGATGTGACAGACAAAAATGTCCGTGCAAAGTGTGCGGTATATGCAGCTTTGAACAATATTTATGCAGCAGGAGCTTCACCGATAGGCATAGAGCTGGCACTTCTTATTCCGACAACAGAGAATGAGGCAAATCTTCGCGAGACAGTAAGAGCTATAGATGCGGTCTGCGAGGATGCCGGTATAGTAGTGCTTGGCGGCCACACACAGGTAAGCCGTGCCGTTAAGAATATAATAGTAAATATCACTGCGATAGGTGAGGCTGATAAGGATAGCCTTACACCATCATCGGCAGTTCGTCCGGGGATGGACATAATTGTGACAGGATATGTGGGACTTGAGGGCACTGCAATCCTTGCAAACGAATGTAGAGAAAAGCTGACAACACGATTTTCGACAGCTTTTGTAAATAAATCAGCAGCATATATAGATGTTATCTCGACTGCAAAGGAGGCTGCATCCGCGGTTTGCGCCGGTGCGGCGGCAATCCATGACGCTTCAGAGGGAGGCATCTTCGGGGCACTCTGGGATATGGCAGAGGCTTCAAAGGTGGGACTTGATATAGACCTTAAAAAGATCCCTATTAAGCAGGATACAATAGAAATAAGCGAATTTTTTGACATAAACCCATATAAACTATTATCAGGGGGCAGTCTTATAATCGCAGCCATGGACGGAAACCGGATAGTCAGAGAAATCGAGAAAACGGGACAGAATGCAGTCATTGTCGGTGTTGCAACCGCTTCAAATGACCGTGTGCTGATACAGGGCGATGAGAGACGCTTTTTAGAGACTGCTCAGACTGATGAGATATACAAGGTTTTTAACAGCTAAGGAGATTTTATCATCATGAGAGAGAAAATATTAACATTTATAGAGAAAAACAGCCGTATAGATTTAAAAGAACTGGCAATCATGCTCGGTGTGGATGAGGCAAGCGTGGTAAATGAGCTTGAGGCAATGGAAAAAGAGCGTATCATCTGCGGATATCACACACTTATAGACTGGGATAAGGCAGGACTTGAGAAAGTTACAGCCATGATCGAGGTAAGAGTGACTCCTCAGAGGGGCATGGGCTTCGACAAGATCGCAGAACGTATATACAACTATCCTGAGGTTAATTCAGTTTACCTGATCTCAGGCGGATTTGACCTTATGGTAACACTCGAGGGAAAGACGCTGCGCGAGGTATCGCAGTTTGTGACAGATAAGCTTTCTACGCTCGATCAGGTGCTTTCTACAAAGACAAACTTCATTTTAAAGAAATACAAGGATCATGGAACAGTGATGGCGGTTCCAGCCAAAACTGATGAAAGGGGAATTATGTCATAATGAGAGACCCTTTATCAAGCACCATAAAGACCATTCAGCCATCGGGTATCCGTAAGTTTTTCGACATAGTAAGCGAGATGAAGGACGCTATCTCACTCGGAGTTGGCGAGCCTGATTTTGATACACCGTGGCATATCAGGGATGAGGGAATTTATTCTCTCGAAAAAGGAAAGACATTCTATACGTCCAATGCAGGACTTAAAGAGCTTAAAATAGAGATAGCAAAATATCTTAACAGAAGATATGGCATGACTTACGACTATGACAAAGAGATCATGGTGACGGTCGGAGGCAGCGAGGCTATAGATATCGCGCTTCGTGCAATGCTCGATCCGGGAGATGAGGTCATAATCCCTCAGCCAAGCTATGTCTCATATGTGCCATGCACAGTGCTTGCAAACGGCACACCTGTGGTTGTTGAGCTTAAAGAAGAGGACAATTTTAAGCTGACTGCAGAGGAACTTGAGGCTGCGATCACACCAAAGACAAAGGTGGTCATACTGCCGTTTCCAAACAATCCGACAGGAGCAGTCATGGAAAAAGCAGATCTTGAGGCTATAGCTGAGATCATAGAAAAGCATGATCTTTTCGTGCTGAGTGATGAGATCTACTCAGAGCTTACATACTTAGAGGAACACGTTTCTATAGCGTCACTTCCGGGCATGAAGAAGCGTACAGTTCTCATAAACGGATTTTCAAAGGCGTATGCCATGACAGGCTGGAGACTTGGATACGCATGTGCGCCTGAGGTTATTTTAAAACAGATGCTTAAAATACATCAGTTTGCGATCATGTGTGCGCCTACTACGAGCCAGTATGCGGCAGTGGAGGCTATGAGAAACGGTGATGAGGATGTGGCACAGATGCGTGAGGAATACAATCAGCGCAGACGCTATGTACTTCACAGGTTTAAAGAGATGGGACTGCAGTGCTTTGAGCCGTTTGGCGCGTTTTATGCATTTCCAAGCATCAAGGAATTCGGCATGACTTCAGACGAGTTCGCGACAGAGCTGTTAAACAGCAAAAAGATCGCAGTGGTTCCGGGAACAGCATTCGGAGATTGCGGAGAGGGATTTCTTAGGATTTCGTATGCATATTCGCTGGATGATCTGAAGGAAGCTCTCGGACGAATAGAGGAATTTGTCACTGAACTGCGGAAAAAGCAGAATTCACGCGATCAGATATAACGTATAGGAGAAAATATGGCAAAGCTTAACATAGTATTACATGAGCCGGAAATCCCGGCAAATACGGGAAATATCGGGCGAACCTGTGTTGCGACAGGTACAAGGCTTCATCTTATAGAGCCGCTTGGTTTTTCTCTTTCAGAGAAGGCATTAAAGAGAGCCGGTATGGATTACTGGAAAGATCTTGACGTCACTACATATATCAACTGGGAGGATTTTTTAGAGAGAAATCCCGGGGCAAAGATATATTATGCGACAACAAAGGGCAAGCATGTGTATTCGGATGCTCATTTTGAGCCGGACTGCTATATCATGTTCGGAAAAGAGAGCGCAGGCATACCCGAGGAGATATTAAAGGCGCACCCGGATCAGTGCATCAGGATACCTATGATCGGTGAGACAAGATCGCTCAATCTGTCAAATTCAGTGGCTATCGTGCTTTACGAGGCTCTCAGACAGAACAATTTTGATCACATGAAGCTTGAGGGCGAGTTACACCGTTTGAGCTGGGATGATTAAGGACTAGGTGCACAGTCGTAACTATTCAGTACAGAAATATGCGGTACCGCATATTTCGTAAGAAAAAGTATA